>MWTA01000079.1 GCA_002050125.1 Anaerolineae bacterium UTCFX2
GGCGGCGGTGGGGGCGGCGGCGGAGGAGGCGGCGGCGGCGGCCCCGTTGTGCCCTGCCTGGCAGCGCGCCTGGTGCGGCACGTCACGATCCCGAATGGGCAGTTTCTGCCCACCAACCGCAGCTTTGTGAAAGTCTGGCGCGTCCAAAACACTGGCTCCTGCACCTGGGATTCCAAAATTGTCTTCCGCCCGGTGGGCAAGCATGATCCGCTCTTCGGCAGCCCAATTAATTTGCCGGGGCGCGTCCAGCCTGGAAAAACGATCGACCTGGCAGTGAATCTGCTGACCCCCAGCGCCGAGGGCAACTTCACCGGCGAATGGATCTTCACCGCGGGCAAGGAAAACTTTGGCGACAATGGCTCGAAGCCGTTCCGCGTTAACGTGAACGTTTCCAATTCGCCGCCCAACGTGGTTTACGATTTCGCCGCCCAGATCTGCAACGCCGAATATCAGAGCAACGCGCGTGTGGTTCGCAACACCATCCGCATAGAAAAAAATCTGGTCACCAACCTCCGCTGCGACGGAAAAACCGGCGCTCCGGTAGGTTTTGTCCGTCAGGTGAACAACCCCAACATGGAATCGGGTCAGATCGTTGGCTTCAGAGGCATATGGACCAACCCGCCGCGGGCGCCTGGCGGGATTACCCAGGGGATCTTCCCGGCGATGCTCGTCTTCAGCGGAGATCACTTTGTATCCCAGATCGGCTGCCGCAGCGGAGCGAACAAGTGCGATGTCACGTTCGAACTGGTGTACCGTGTAATCGCGCCCCCGAACACCCGCGTCTCCGAGGATTCCGTAGTTTTCGATAAAACCTACACCGGCTCGCTGATTAACATCGATCTCAACCTGAGCAGCCTGGGCTTGAATGGTCAATATGTGTCTTTCATCTTTAGAGTGCGCGCCAACAACAAGTCGGACGAGAACGCCGCGGTTTGGGTAGGTCCGCGCATCACCCATTGATATAGATGATCCTTAATCCGCATCTGCAAGGCGACCCGTTTTTCTGGCAAGCAGGACCCATTGGCGTCCTGCTTGTTCATGGATTGACCGCGACCGCCACCGAGGTCCGTCCGCTAGCGGCTTTTCTGCACGACGCAGGCTACACCGTCGCCGCGCCGCTGCTGCCTGGTCACTACACGCAGCCCGCGGATCTCAATGCGGTGCGCTGGCAGGATTGGGCTGCCCAAACCGAAGAAACCTATACCCGGTTAGCTTCCGTTTGCTCCACCGTTATTGCCGGCGGGGAATCGACTGGCGCTTTACTGGCTTTGGAATTGGCTGTCCGTCGTCCTGAAATCGCCGCCCTGCTCTTGTATGCGCCCGCTATGCGCTTGAACATGCGCCCGTTCGACGCGCTGCGCATCCGCCTCGCCGCGCCATTCATCCCCTGGCTCCCCAAACCCAACCTGGACGAAGGCAGCGAACTGTGGCAGGGGTACCGCGTGAACCCGCTGCGCGGCGTGATCCAGTTGTTGCAGCTCCAAAATTACGTCCAACCCCGGCTGGAGCAGATCAGTCAGCCGCTTCTGATCGTCCAGGGGAAACTGGATCAAACCGTCCATCCAGACGCCCCGGAAATGATCCGTGCGCACGTTAGGTCGCCCGTCGTGGAAATCCACTGGATGGAACGCTCCACGCATTGTGTGATCCTCGACCAGGAGCGGGCTCAAGTGAATGAAATCACCCTCGCCTTCCTGAAACGCACGTTGAGCGGCGCATAACTGTAATTTATAATAGCTAAACCAACCACCCCACTTCAGGAGTCGGCTAAATGAACGCGTTCGTTGCCTCCATCGACCAGGGCACGACCAGCACGCGCTGCATGCTGTTCACCCATTCCGGCGCAGTCGCCGGCATCGCCCAGAAAGAGCACCGCCAAATCTATCCCCAGCCCGGTTGGGTTGAGCACGATCCGCTGGAGATTTGGGAGAATACGCAGCAAGTGATCCGCGACGTGCTTGCAGCCTCTCAGGTGAACCCGGCCGCGATCGTTTCAATTGGGGTAACCAATCAACGCGAGACCACGCTGATTTGGGATAAGCGCACCGGTAAGCCCTACTACAACGCGATCGTGTGGCAAGACACGCGCACAAAAGAAATCTGCGACCGGCTGGCAGCCGCGGGCGGGCAGGACCGCTTCCGCCGCATCACCGGCTTGCCGATCGCAACCTATTTTTCCGGTCCCAAAGCGCTCTGGATTCTGGAGAACATCCCCGGCGTCCGCCAGGCTGCCGAAGCGGGTCACGCGCTCTTCGGTACCATTGATACCTGGCTGATCTGGTGGCTCACCGGCGGCTCCGACGGCGGCGCGCATGTCACGGATGTGAGCAACGCCAGCCGCACACTGTTGATGAACCTCGAAACCCTGGAATGGGATGCTGAAATGACCGCCGCGCTGCAATTGCCGCGCGCGCTGCTGCCGCGCATCGTACCGTCCAGCGACCCGGACACCTGGGGGCATTCCGTGCGCAGCGGTCCCTTCGGCGCCGAGATCCCGGTCTGCGGCGATCTGGGGGATCAGCAGGCGGCGCTGGTCGGGCAGACCTGTTTCAGCCCGGGTGAAGCCAAGAACACCTATGGAACGGGCTGCTTTATGCTACTGAACACCGGCATGAAAATCGTCCCGTCGAAAAGCGGGCTGCTCACGACGCTGGGCTACAAATTCGGCGCCAGCCCGGCGAATTATGCGCTCGAAGGGTCGATCGCCATCACCGGCGCATTGGTGCAGTGGCTGCGCGACAACCTGGGATTGATCCAGCACTCCTCCGAGGTCGAGGAGCTTGCTAAAACCGTCGCAGACAATGGTGGAATATATTTCGTACCGGCGTTTTCGGGGCTGTTTGCGCCCTACTGGAGATCGGACGCGCGCGGCGCAATCGTCGGGATGACGCGCTATATCAACAAGGGTCATATCGCCCGCGCGGCTCTCGAAGCCACCGCCTTTCAGACCCGCGAAGTCTTGGACGCGATGAAAGCCGATTCAGGCGTGGAATTGAGCGCCCTAAAGGTGGACGGCGGGATGGTCAACAACGACCTGCTGATGCAGTTTCAATCCGATATCCTCAATGTACCCGTCCTGCGCCCGCGGGTCACCGAGACCACCGCCCTCGGGGCGGCTTACGCTGCCGGTCTGGCAGTCGGCTACTGGAGCGAGCCGAAAGACCTGCGCGCCAACTGGCAGATCGATAAAACCTGGCAGCCCCAAATGGACCAGCGCGAACGCGCCCGTCTGTTCCGCGAATGGAAAAAGGCGGTCCAACGCACGCTGGATTGGGTCGAATAAAACGGTAAAATTGGTTTCGCGTCACAACCTGGAAACCGTGCATGATAATCGAAACTGAAGCATTAGTGATCGGCGGCGGCGCCACCGGAACCGGCGTCGTCCGCGACCTCGCAATGCGCGGGTTCAAAGCCGTGCTGGTCGAAAAAGGCGATCTTACCCGCGGCACGACCGGGCGCTACCACGGCTTGCTGCACAGCGGCGGGCGCTACGTCGTCCGCGATCCGCAAGCCGCCCGAGAATGCATCGCCGAGAACCGCATCCTGCGCCAGATCATGCCGCAGTGCATCGAGGACACGGGCGGATTTTTCGTCCTGACCGAACACGACGACCCGGACTATGCGCCCCAATTCCTGGCAGGCTGCCGGACTGTCGGCATACCCGTGGAGGAACTCAGCATCGCCCAGATGCTGCGCGAGGAACCGCTGCTGAACCCGCGCATCGCGCGCTGTTTCCGCGTCCCCGACGGTTCGGCGGATTCATTCCTGGCAGCCGAACTCAACGCCGTCTCTGCGCAGGAGCACGGCGCGCGGATATTGAACTATCACAAAGTCGCCGCCCTGCTGCGCGCGGACGACCGGATCGTCGGCGCGCTGTGCGAGGACCTGGTTGGCGCCGAGACGGTTGAAATCCGAGCGGAGATTGTGGTCAACGCCTGCGGCGCCTGGGCGGGAAAAATCGCCCGCCTGGCGGGTCTGGAAGCGCCCGTGATCCCCGGCAAAGGCACGATGCTGGCGCTCAACCATCGCATTGTCAACACGGTGATCAACCGCTGTAAATTCCCCTCGGACGGCGATATCCTGGTGCCAGCCCACACTGTCGCGGTCATCGGCACGACCGACGTCAAGGTCGCAGACCCTGACCATTTTGCGATCGAACCCTGGGAAGTGGAGTTGATGCTCGACGAGGGCGAAAAGCTCGTGCCCGGGTTCAAGCAGATGCGCGTGCTGCGCGCCTGGGCGGGCGTCCGCCCGCTGTATCAAGACGCCTCGGTGGACGACACCCGCGATGTCACGCGCGCCTTCGTTCTGCTCGATCACGAACAAAGAGATCAAACGCCAGGGATGATCACCATCACTGGCGGAAAATGGACTACCTATCGCAAAATGGCGGAGGCAACAGTCGACCTGGTCTGCCAGAAACTGCGTTCGCCCCGCTCCTGCCGCACCCACCTAGAGGTCCTCCCGGATGCACCGGGCGGCGCGCCCAAAGCGCGCTCGGTTCACTCCTCATTAACCGCCGGTCACCGCCTGGCAGAGGTCGAGCAAGATCAAAGCTATGGGAAATTGATCTGCGAATGCGAACTCGTCACCGAAGCCGACGCCGTGCGCGCGATCCTGCTTGGTTCAGCCAAAACGATCGATGACCTGCGCCGCGATCTGCGGATCGGGATGGGACCTTGTCAGGGCGGATTTTGTACCTACCGGGTCGCGGGTCTGCTGCACCGCTTACAGAACCGCCCCGTCGAACAGACCAACCTGGCGCTGCGCGATTTTCTGCAAGAGCGCTGGAAAGGGCTGCTGCCCATCTTGTGGGGGCAGCAGCTTCGCCAGGAACGGCTGGACGAACTGATTTATCTGAGCATTCTGAACGCCGATCATCTGCCGGGTCCGCGTTCCGGACCGTTGACCCCCGAATTGTATTCGCCTCCCGATATCCCTGGCGCGCCCCCCGCAGCGGACGCCCTGCCATCTGACTGTCAGGAATTCAAAACCGCGCGCCCGCCCATCTTCTCCACCTTTGCCAAACCCGCTGAGGATCAGCCGCCGCCGCTCGATGTTCTGGTTATCGGCGCCGGACTGGCGGGGCTCACTGCCGCCTGGGTCGCCGCGCGCCGCGGGCTGCGCGTGCGCCTCATCGCCAAGGGATGGGGGGCGCTTTACTGGCAGCCCGGCTGCATCGACGTGTTGGGATACAACCCGAACGACCGGGAAGCGCTGATCTCCGCGCCGGTGCAGGCATTGCCAGACCTGCTCCGCGCTAACCCGCAGCACCCGTACGCGCTCGCCGGTCTCGACCGTCTGGAGCGGTCGCTTGCGGCGTTCAGCGCGCTGTGCCAGTCAGCCGGATACCCATTTAGCGGCTCGCTCGAACAAAATTGGCTGCTGCCAACGGCGTTAGGGGCGCAGCGCCCCACCGCGCTGGCGCCCGAGACGATGATCGCCGGCGACCTGACTGCGTCCAAGCCCGCATTGATCGTCGGTTTCGCGGGTTTTGCGGATTTCTACCCCGAACTGATCGCCGACAACCTCTCTCATCAGGGGGTTCCCGCCCGTGGTTTGTGGCTCAGCCTGCCCGAGGTCGCGAGGCGGCGCTTTGTCAACGCGCTCACGCTGGCGAATCTCTTCGACGACCCGCGATTTGTCGAATCGGTCGCTGAGGAACTGCTGAGACAAATATCGAAAAAATCCGATTTCCAGCCTGAAAGGATCGGTTTTCCGGCGGTGCTGGGGCTGGATAACCCCAGACGCGCCCTCGAACAGCTTGAAATCAGCCTGGGGCTGCCGGTTTTTGAAATCCCCACGCTTCCGCCCTCGATCCCCGGCATGCGCTTGTGCCGGCTGCTGGTAAATGCGATCCACAACAGCGGAGGAAAGGTGTACAACGGGCTGCAAGCCGTTTGCGCCGAGCGCGAAAACGGGAAAATCACCGGCGTCTGGAGCGAAGCCGCCGCCCGAAAGACGCTGCACCGAGCGCGCTCCTACTGCCTTGCTAGCGGCGGACTGCTCGGCGGCGGGTTTTTTGCTGCACACAACGGCTTGGTCTCCGAGCAGGTCTTCAACCTGCCGGTTGCAGCTCCAGCTTCCCGCCATGGCTGGCTGAACCGGGAGTTCCTCTCCGGAAAAGGGCACCCGATTTTCCATTCCGGACTGCGCGTGAACCGCGATCTTCAGCCGCTTAGTTCAGACGGGCAGGTCTTTTACGAGAACTTACATATACTGGGGGGCGCGCTGGACGGCTTCGACCCCATCCGCGAGCGTTCGCTGGAGGGCGTCGGGCTGGCGAGCGGTTTTCTGGCAGGTGAACTTCTATGAAAGAGGGTCTTTTTCCGCCTCCGGTCGAGATGACCCTCGACCAGTGCATTAAGTGCAACATCTGCACCTCGGTTTGTCCGGTCAGCGCGGTGACCGACCTCTTCCCCGGTCCCAAATACGCCGCCCCGCAGGCTGGACGGTTCCGCCAGCCGGGTCAGCCGAACCCGGACGCCTCGGTCGATTACTGCGACGGGTGCCGCGTGTGCAACCTGGCGTGTCCGACCGGGGTCAAAATCGCCGAGATGAACGCGCGGGCGCGCGCGGTAATGGTCGAGCAGGGCGCGTTCAATCTGGTTCTCCGGCTGCGCAACAACCTGCTTGCGCGTCCGGAACTGCTCGGCAAAGCCGCGCGTCCAATCGCGCCGGCGGCGAACTATTTGCTCAACCTCCCCGCCGCCCGGCTCCTGGCGGATAAGGTTTTTGGCGTTGCGCGTGAAGCCCCCCTGCCGGCGTTTTCGAGCGACACCTTCACCGCCTGGTTCAAAAATCATGCGCGGCGGGCGCCCGCGCTGCCGGGCAGAAAGGTGGTCTATTTTCATGGCTGCTCGACCCAGTATTACGAGCGCCGGATCGGCGTCGCCGCGGTTCAGGTCTTGGAACACCTCGGCTTCGAGGTGATCGTTCCGCGGCAGAACTGCTGCGGTTTGCCGCTGCTCTCGAACGGCGAGTTCGCCGCAGCCCGCCGCTACCATCGCTCGAACGTCGCCAATCTGGTGGAATTCGCCCGCGCCGGAATACCCATCGTCGGGACTTCCACGAGCTGCACGTTAACGCTCAAAGAAGAAGCGCCCGAACTATTGGACATGCACGACGAAGACAGCGCGCTGGTCGCAAAATCCACCTACGATTTCAATGAATTCTTGCTGCTGCTGCACGCCGAAGGGCTGCTGAACCTGGAACTGGCGTCGGTCAACCTGCGGCTGCTTTACCATATCCCCTGCCAGTATCGCGCTCACCGGCTCGGTCACCTCGGGAGCGAACTGCTTGGGCTGATCCCCGGGCTGGAGATCCGCGAGAGCGAGGTTAGCTGTTGCGGAATCGCCGGCACATACGGTTACAAGAGCGAAAAATATGCGATTTCTATGGCAATTGGCGCGCCGCTGTTCGAGAAGGCGCGCCAATTCGGCGGTCCCCTGGTGGTGTGCGACAGCGAGACCTGCCGTTGGCAAATCACCCACGGCGCCCACCTGCCGGCTATCCATCCGGTTGAGCTGCTTGCCGCCGCGTACGGTTACCCGCCGCTCGACGCGCTCGCCGAAATTCTAAAAGGAGCGACTGAACCAACCGCTTTTAGCTAGTTTTTCGAAAAATGCAGACCATCAGTTCAATTGCCAGGTTTGAACGAACCTTCGCCGCGCTAAAATATCCGAATTACCGCACGTGGTTTTTAGGTCAGATCGTATCGCTGTTTGGTACCTGGATGCAGGTCACCGCGCAGGGTTTTCTCATCTACGAACTCACCCGTTCCCCGGCGTATCTCGGATATGTCGGGTTCGCCGATGGCATTCCGAGCTGGTTTTTTATGCTCATCGGCGGGGTGATGATCGACCGGATTTCACGCCGCACGATCCTGATCATCACCCAGTCAGCTATGTTGATCCTGGCGTTCATCCTGGCAGGGCTCGTCTTCAGCGGAATCGTCCAACCCTGGCACATCCTGGTTCTGGCATTCTCGCTGGGAATTGTCAACGCGTTCGATGCGCCCGCCCGCCTGGCGCTCGCGCCCGAACTGGTCGATCGCGAGGACCTCACCAACGCGATCGCGCTGAACGGCATGATGTTCAACACCGGCGCGATCGTGGGACCAGC
Organism: Anaerolineae bacterium UTCFX2; assembly: GCA_002050125.1. Taxonomy (GTDB): domain Bacteria; phylum Chloroflexota; class Anaerolineae; order Anaerolineales; family UBA4823; genus UTCFX2. The sequence continues at coordinate 8,125 of MWTA01000079.1, forward strand.
GGCTGCCGGGCTGATTTACGCCGCCGTGGGACCCGCCTGGTGCTTTACGATCAACGGGTTCTCTTTCATTGCGGTGATCCTTGCCCTCTGGCTCTTGAAGATCCCCAACCCGCCCAAAAGGATCGTCAAGCGCTCGGCAATCGTCGAATTGGTTGAGGGTGTCCGCTATACCGCCAAATCCGAACGGCTGCGCACCATCATCGCGATGGTCGGTGTTACCGGCATGTTCGGGTTCTCCTTTGTGATCCTGCTGCCCGCCTGGGCGGTTGGCGTGCTGGGCGGAGATGCAACCACCAACGGTTTATTGAACTCCGCCCGCGGCGTGGGCGCGCTGATCGGCGCGCTGCTGATTGCCTCGCTGGGGAGGTTCAAATATCACGGTAAAATGATGACCCTGGGCACGTTTCTGTTCCCGGTTTCTTTGCTCATTTTCTCATTCATCCGCCAGATCCCGCCCGCCCTTGCCGCGTTGTGCGGCGCTGGCGCAGCGCTGGTGATGGTGATGAATATGGCGAACGCCATCCTCCAAACCCATGTCGCGGATGAATTGCGCGGCCGGGTGATGAGCATCTTCAGCCTCACCTATTTTGGGTTGATCCCGGTCGGGTCGCTGCTGCTCGGCGAGGTGGCTGAACGCGTCTCCGCGCCCGTGGCACTGGTCGTTTCCTGCCTGATTATGCTCGCATTTTTTACTGCGGTCGCGATTTTTATACCCAGCATCCGCCGTATCGAATAATGGAGACCCCGCTATGAACGTTTCCAGTCTTGTCTTGCGTCCCATCATCAAATTAATGGCTTGGATCCGCCTGCCAAAAGTGGATGGAGAGCTAAAAATATCCGGGCTGGAAGGTCCCGTCGAAATTCTGCGCGACCGCTGGGGCGTTCCCCATATCTATGCGAACAACCTGAGCGATCTGCTTTTCGCTCAAGGCTTTGTGCACGCCCAGGAGCGTTTCTGGCAAATGGAGTTCCAGCGCCGCTTGATCGCCGGGCGGCTCTCGGAAATTCTGGGGGCGGTCACCCTGCCGCTCGACCGCTGGATGCGCACCCTGACGCTCCAGCGCGTCGCGGATTTCGAGGTGTCCCTGCTGAACGAGCAGACCAAGGGCTATCTGCTGAATTACGCCAACGGCGTCAATGTTTTTCTCAAACGCAAAAAACTCCCGGTGGAGATTTCCCTGCTCAAGTACCAGCCCGAACCCTGGAAAACCGCGGACACACTGGGCTGGATCAAAATGATGGCTTGGAGCCTAAGCGTGAACTGGGAAGCCGAGCTGCTGCGCGCGCAGCTTATTTCTCGGCTGGGTCCCGAGAAAGCCGCTGAACTGGAAGCCCCGCACTTGGCGCGCTGGCCCTACATCCTCCCTCCCGGGCTGGATTATTCGCGGCTGGATTTCGATCTGCTGAACCGGGTCAACCAGACCCGCCCGTTTTCCGGTCCCTCGCCCTACGCCGGTTTGGGCAGCAACAACTGGGCGCTCTCCGGGTCGCTGACCCAATCCGGAATGCCGATCCTGGCGAACGACATGCATTTGGGCATGGCAGTGCCCGCAGTCTGGTTCGAGAATCACCTATGCGCCGGAGATATCGCTTTGTCGGGGGTGACTTTCCCGGGGATCCCGGGCGTGGTCGCCGGTCACAACGGTCATGTCGCCTGGGGGTTCACCAACGGCTTCCCCGATGTGCAGGATTTGTACATCGAGCGCCTGCGGCGGCTCGAAACCGGCGAGGTTGAAACCGAATACAACGGTCATTGGGAGAAAGCCCAGGTCCTGCACGAAAAGATCGCTGTCCACGGCGCAGCGCCCGTTGACCACGAGGTGATCGTCACCCGGCACGGTCCCATCATCACCGAACTCGCCCCCGACCTGTGCGACGACCAGCCGCTCGCGCTCAGGTGGACTGCGCTGGACCCCGACGATATGGTCCAAACCCTGTTCGAGATCACCCGCGCCAAAAATAATGAGGACTTCAAGGCGGGTTTGCGCTTCTGGGCAACCCCCGCGCAAAACATCGTCTACGCCGATCGCAGCGGCAACATCGGCTATACCCTGGCGGGCAAAATCCCGCTGCGCAAGAAGGGCCGCGGGCGCACGCCTGTGCCCGGCTGGAGCGATGAATACGAATGGTCGAGTTATTTGCCCTTCGAGGCGCTCCCCGACCTGCAAAACCCCTCTCAGGGATACGTCGTAACCGCCAACAACCGGGTTTTCGACGCCAGTTACCCCATCGATTTGGAGCTCGAACCGATCTCCGGAGACCGCGCCCAGCGGATCACCGAAATGATCCTCGATCCAAACTTGCGCCCCGCTTCGGACAAGATCGACCTGGAGTTCATCCAGCAAATGCAATTCGATCAATGTTCGCCTTCGGCGCGCAGCATCGTCAAAATCCTGTCCAGCCTCCAGCTCCCCGATTCCGCCCACAATGAGGAAACCGAGGCGCATAAAATTCTCGACCGCATGCGCCGCTGGGACGGTACGCTGGGGAAGGACAGCCCCGAAGCCGCCATTTACCAGGTGTTTATCCGCAAAATGATCGCATTGATGCTGACTGAACGGCTCGACCCGCAGCCGGGCGATCCAGAAACCGCATCTGACCCGGCTGTTTCGACGCCCGCGGAACAGCCCAAACCTGCGCTTGAATTGACCGAGCGCTTTATGGGCAAGGGACCTACGCCGGTTCTGGCGCCGGCGAGCTTGTTCGGTGAACGCTGGCTGCCCTGGCTCAACGACCAACTCGCCAAGCCCGATTCGCCCTGGTTCGACTTTGGCTCGGATCCAAACCGCGACGCCTTGATCCTGACCGCGCTGGAGCAGGCTATTCAGGAACTCAAAGAGCGGTTCGGTCCCTCCCCACAGAGCTGGAGTTGGGGGAAAATCCACCAACTCAACCTCAGCCATCCCTTGGGTTCTAATCCGCTGTTAGGCAGCATTTTCAACCTTGGACCCTATCCCATTGGCGGGGATCACACCACCGTCTGGGCGAGCGGCGCGAGCTTTCACAACCTGGATACCAGCCTGATTATCGGTCCGGTCTACCGCATGATCATCGACCTGGCAGATCTGGACAATTCCCTCTCGGTGCTGGCGCCGGGGCAGTCCGGCAACCCCGCCAGCCCGCATTACGCCGACCAGGTCTCCGCCTGGTTCAACGCCAAATATCACCCAATGCTTTTTTCGCGCCCCGCCGTCGAAAAATTCACCGCGCATCGTTTCGTCATGAAGCCCGCCGCGGGCGCGCGCAAACGTAAGGTATAATCGTCTCTGTTATTACAGCAACCGGCAACGATCATCCTCCACATCAAAGAAGAAAAATGTCCGTCCACCCATTGCGCATATTTTCCGGTTCGTCTCACCCGGAGCTGGCTAACGAGGTTGCCGCCATCCTTGGCACAACTGTCGGAAGATCCTCCACCCAGCGGCTTCCAGACAGCGAGATCCACGTCATGATTGACGAAGTCGTCCGCGATCAAGACATCTTCTTGATCCAACCCTGCTCCGTGCCGGTCAACGACAATCTTATCGAAATGCTGTTGTATCTGGACGCGTTTCGCCGGGCGAGCGCCCACAGCGTCAACCTGGTGATCCCGTATTTCCCCTACGCCCGCCAGGACCGCATGGCGCGCGGGCGCGAAGCCATCAGCGCCCGGGTGGTTGTCAATCTGGTGGAAACCCTCGGCGCGGCGCGGGTGGTCTACGTCGACATCCACAACCGCGCCATGCAGGGCTTCTTCAACATCCCGGTGGATCCCTTGACGGCGATCCCGCTCCTAGCAGAGTATTTTCGCAAGCCGGAATTTGCCAACGCCGCGATCGTCAGCCCCGATGTAGGGCGCGCCGGCATGGCTGGCAAGTACGCCGAACGGCTGAACCTCCCGCTGGTGATCATGCAAAAGCGGCGCTTCGGCTTTCAAAACACCGAGACGACCCACGTCGTCGGCGAGATCGCCGGACACCGACCGATCGTCATCGACGATCTGATGGCGAGCGGGAGCGTGATGAAACAACTGGATGCGCTGTATGACCGCGGCGCCGAAGGCAGCGCATATTTTGCGGTGACCCACCCGGTCTTGCTGCCCTCCGCGCTGGAGATTCTCGAAAAAGAAGAACGCATCGAGAAGCTGGTCACGACCAACACAATCCCCCTCCCTCCAGACAAACGCCACCCAAAGATTGTCACCTTGTCGGTCGCCGGCATGCTGGCGGATATCATCAGCCGCATCCATCGCGGGGTGAGCATTTCAGAAAAACTGATCCTGGCATAACCGGCGGTGACCCCAAATGAACCACGGAGAACCCGCTTCCAGGCATCCCCTTAGTTCGAGCCAGCCCGATCCGTTCCAAGAAAACCCCTCCCGCAAATGGTGGATCCTGCTTGCAATTGGCATCGGCACCTTCATGTCCGCGCTGGACGGCAGCGTGGTGAACATCATCCTGCCGGTGCTCAAAGACCACTTTATCAGCTCGGTCTCGACCGTCGAATGGGTTGTGACGATTTATCTGCTGGTGCTGAGCGGCGTGCTGCTGGGTTTTGGACGCCTGGGCGACCTGCACGGTCACAAGCGCATCTATCTGTCGGGGTTTGGCGTTTTTCTGCTGGGCTCATTCTTTTGCGGGCTGGCGCCGTCCATCGAAATCCTGATCTTCTTTCGGGCAGTCCAGGCGCTGGGCGCATCCGTGCTCCAGGCGAATTCCCCCGCAATCCTGACCTCCAGCTTTCCGGGGCGGCAGCGCGGCCAGGCGCTGGGGCTGCAAGCCACCATGACCTACCTGGGTCTCACGGTGGGTCCGTCGTTGGGCGGCTGGCTCACCGATCAATTCAGTTGGCGGGCGGTGTTTTACATCAACATCCCGGTTGGGATCACCGCATTCATATTGAGTCTCATCTTCATTCGCGCGGACGCGCCATCGGCAAAAAGGGTCAAATTTGATTTTCTCGGCGCGGGGTTGTTTATGGTCGGCTTGGTCTTGCTGATTTTCAGCCTGAACCAGGGTTACCTGTTTGGCTGGACGTCATGGCTGGTGCTGGGACCCATCATCCTGTCCGTTCTGGCGCTTGGCGGGTTCTGGATGGTCGAAAGGCGCGCCGAAAATCCAATGCTGGATTTGAGCCTGTTCTCGAGCCGCGTCTTCTCGTCATCCGTGGTCAGCGCGGTGATCAATTACATCGGCGTTTACAGCATCACTTTCCTGATGCCATTCTACCTGATCCAGGGGATGGGGTTCACCCCCTCCGGAGCCGGCTTGGTGTTGACCGCCATGCCGATCGTGATGGCAATCGCCGCCCCGCTGAGCGGCTCGATTTCCGACCGCATCGGTACCTGGCTGCCCGCGCTGGCGGGGATGAGCATGTTGTCCCTGGGCTTATACCTGCTTTCGGGACTGACCATCGATTCTTCGCTGACCGAGATTGTGATTCGCCTCGCTTTTGTAGGGCTCGGGATCGGTGTATTCATCTCGCCCAACACCAGCGCGTTGATGGGCGCCGCGCCGCGCCACCGGCAGGGAATCGCCTCCGGTGTGCTTGCCACGGCGCGTAACGCCGGCATGGCGCTGGGGGTTGCGCTTGCTGGGGCGGTATTTACGACCGTTATCGGAACCGCTGCCAACCCGAGCGCCTTAGAAACTATCGCCGGTTTCCAGACGAGCATGATCGTAGCCGCAGCCATTTGCGCCCTGGGAATTTTCACGACCGCATTCCGCTCCGAGAAAAGGGCAGCCTCGCCCTGATCCGGTTAAAATTGTATCGACAAGGCAAACATGGATCCTGAAATCAAACCTTCCGTTCCCGCTTCAAGCCGCCAGCCGGATCGATTTCCGGGCTGCCTCGACTTTGCCATCCTGGCGATCCTGAGCGCTGGGGCTGCGATGGTCGTATTCATCCGCCATTTCTCCACCCTGGGAACCACCTTCTCGCCCGACGGCGCGCCCAGGATCGCCGCGCTGATTGGGATTGGGGTTCAACTCGCGCTGGTCTCGCCCATCTTGATCCTGCTCGCCGTCTTTTGGCGCACCCCCACCCGTAAAACCTATCAAGCCTGGCTGATCGCCCACGTCCTGACGCTGTTCCTGGCGGTTGGTTTTCTCTTCCCCTTCACTGCGATCTATCTGCAAGCGGTGTTTCAAATCGTCGTTGGGTTGGTTTTCCTGCTGGCGCTCATCCCGATTTCCAAATGGCTTTCCAAAATCCCTAAAAACCAGCCCGATCCTGCGCTGCAAGTTGCAGGCTCACCTTCAATCCCTCTCCCGAACCAAGCCTTGCTCTGGCTTTCCGCTGGCGTCGTCGTTGTCTTCACAGCGATCCCCTGGCTGCTCCGCGGCGCTTTTGGCTCCTTTCTGGACACGGTTCTAATGACCCTGGTCGGCTTGATCAATGGATTGATTGCCGCGCTGGTTTTTCAGCTCTTTTTCGTTCAGAAAAGCGCTTCCGCCGACCCCGCGCCCAGATCCGCTTTTTTCCTGGATGGACTGGGGTTCAGCGTTTTCCTGCTGCTTTTAGCCAGCAGCATGAGTTTTTGTTTTGGCGGCGTCCAACTCTTCGCCATGATCAGCCTGCCATTTCTCGGCGGTTTAGTGGTGTCGTTAGCGTCCATCCTGAGCTTATCACCTTCATCCGCAGCAGAACAGCCCGGCTGGAAGTCCATGCTCCCGAAAATCCTGCCCATCGGCGTCATGATCGGCTTGGTCATGAGCTATCCGCTGGTGTTCTTCGACCCCGATGAGCTGGTGCTGGTTTTGGGCGACAGCGCGGGCGAGGTGCTGGCGCAGGGGTTTCAAGGCGCGTTCTTTACCGCGCTGATAATCATCTTCTTTACGTTTATCGCGCTGCTCGTCCGCGCGCTTAGCAAGTCGTCTCCGCGCGCGCCGGGCGAGCAAAACCAAAGCCCGCGCCGCACATGGCTGGGCGCGTCGCTCGCCTTGCTGTTGGTCTTTGGCTTCGCATGGGGGCTTCTCGCCTATCTGAACCGCAGCCAGCCTGGCTTTCACGGCGACCGCTACTTCGTTGTACTCAAAGAGCAGGCGGATCTAACCGACATCCCTCAGATCGCGGATTACAACGAACGGCGCCGGCAGGCGTACGCGCGGCTGGTCGCACAGGCGGATCAGAGCCAGGCGGCAATCCGCCAGACCCTCGACCGTTTTTCGATTGATTACACGCCCTATTATCTGGTCAACGGGCTGGACGTCGAGGGCAATGTCCTGGTGAAGCTCTGGCTGTTCACCCGCCCGGAGGTTGACCGCATCCTGGAAAATCCCATTCTGCGCCCCTTGCCCGGTTCGCTTTCGACCCAAGGCGGCGCGCTTAACGGGCTCACAGGCACACCCTGGAACCTGACGTTGATCCAGGCGGATCGCGTCTGGGAGGAGTTCGGCGTGCGCGGCAAGGGCATTGTCATCGGACAGTCCGACAGCGGTGTGCAGGGCGATCACCCCCAGTTGGCTGATTCCTATCGCGGCCGCGCGGAGGGGGACGACTATAACTGGCTCGACCCCTGGAACCACACCGCCGCGCCGGTGGACATTGGCGGTCACGGCACTCACACGCTCGGCACCATTGTCGGCAACACCACCGGCGTTGCGCCCGACGCCGAGTGGATCGCCTGCGTCAATCTGGCGCGCAACCTTGGCAACCCGGCTTTGTATCTAACCTGCATGCAATTCTCGTTTGCGCCCTATCCCCAAACCGGCGACCCACTCCACGATGGCGACCCGCGGCGCGGCGCACACGTGCTGAACAATTCCTGGGGCTGCCCTGAAATCGAAGGCTGCGACGCTGAGACGTTTCATCCCGCGGTCAGCGCGCTGCGCGCCGCGGGCGTCTTTGTGGTGGGCAGCGCCGGCAACGACGGTCCAAAATGCGGCAGCTTGAACGTCCCGCCGCCAACTTACGCCGAGGTCTTTGCCGTCGGCGCAATCGACGACACAGGCGATCTCGCTTATTTCAGCAGCATCGGCTCGACCAGCCTCGACCAGAGCGGTCTGGTCAAACCGGACCTGGTTGCCCCAGGCGTCCAGGTGCTTTCGTCCTTGCCCAAGGACAGCTACGGAGCGTTCAGCGGCACCTCGATGGCTGGACCGCACGTCGTCGGTGTCGTGGCGCTGATGTGGTCTGCTAACCCAAGTCTGATTGGGGACATCCAAACCACCGAACAGATTTTGATCGATTCCGCCAAGCCTTACCGCGGCGCGCTGCCCGACTGTCCGGGCGCCGACCAGCTCCCCAGCACCGCAACCGGTTATGGGATTGTGAACGCCTACCGCGCGGTTCAAATGGCGATTGAACGTGGCAATTGAAAATGGCAATGGAAAAATCAAAGGATCAACATTCATGGTTAAAATAATCACGGATACCACCTCTTGCCTCTCCCCCCAAATTGCTCAAAAATATCAGATCCCGGTCATCCCCCAAATCATCGTTTTTGGCGAAGAATCGTTTTATGAAGGCGTGGATATCACCATCGAAGAATTCATGCGGCGCTTGAAGAGTTCTCCCACCCTGCCCAAAACTGCCGCCCCGCCGCCGGAATTATTCGCCGAACAATTTCGCCGCCTGGCGCCCTCCGGTGAACCGATAATTTGCATCCACCCCTCCGCTGAGGTGAGCGGAACGGTTCGTTCGGCTTTGGTGGCTGCCCAGGATTTCCCCGAAGCGGACATCCGCGTCATCGACACGCGGGTGGTCGCCAGCCCGTTGGGCGCCATGGTGCAGCATGCCGCGGAGTGGGCGCAAGCCGGGACCGACGCGGACACCATTGCCGCCCGCGTCCAGGCTGAGTCAGCCAGGTGCCGGGTGTACTTCCTGGTCGATACCCTGGAATACCTGGCGCGCGGGGGCCGCATCGGCGGCGCGGCGGCGCTGCTGGGGGGCGTGCTGCAGATCAAACCGATCTTGCGGCTGCACGATGGCAAAGTCGATCAATACGAGCGCGAACGCACCCACAAGCGCGCCGTCGCCCGCCTGAAAGACATCGTGCGCGAACAAATCGCCATGGATGGAACCGGCTATCTATCGGTTCTGGAGGCCGGGGCGCGTCCGCAAGCCGACCGGTTAGCCGCAGAGCTTGGTCAGCTCGTCCAGCAAAAAGATGTGCCGGTGTTCGACATGCCGCCCGCCATCGTTACCCACGGCGGACCTGGGATCCTGGGTGTGGGCTTTTTTGCCGGGAACTAGGCGTCCCTCATTCGATTTCCACGACCACCGCTACGGCTTCGGCTCCGCCCAAGCAGGCGCACGCCAACCCCAGGTTCAACCCGCGGTCCCGCAACGCGTGGATCAGCGTAGCCAGTATCCGCGCGCCGCTTGCGCCGATGGGATGCCCCAGGGCAATCGCTCCGCCGTTCACGTTAACCTTCGACCAGTCCCAACCCTGGTCTTGCAGTTCCTTGCCGTTCGCCAGCACTTGCGCGGCAAACGCCTCGTTCAACTCGATCAAATCCAGGTCTTGCAGCTTGAGACCGAGCTTCTGCAACACCTTGGGGATCGCCTGGGCGGGCGCGGCAAAGAGCCATTTCGGTTCCAGGGCTGCCTGGGCGTAGCCGAGGATGCGCGCGATCGGTTGGAAGCCCTCTCGAACTGCCTTTTCCCGGCTGGCGATCACCGACGCCGCCGCCCCGTCGTTCAATCCCGGCGCGTTCCCGGCGGTCACCCGCCCGTCCTTCTGGAACGCCGGGCGCAAATTCCCCAGCGCTTCAAGCGAGGTTTCTCGCCGGGGACCTTCGTCCACCGCAAAAACGGTCGTTTGCCCCTTCTTAGCGCTGATCTCGACGGGGACGATCTCCGCGACAAATCTGCCTTCGTCGATCGCCGCCAGCGCTTTCATATGGCTGTGATAGGCGTATTCGTCCATCTCGCGCCGGTTGATATCAAATTCCTGGGCGATAAACTCCGCCGCGTCGCCCATCGGCCACTCGACAAACGGGTCCCACAACCCATCGTTGAGCAGCGCATCGGTCAACTGCGCGTGCCCGAAGCGCAGCGCCCCGGTCCGCCCGTCAACCAGATAGGGAACCCGGCTCATATTTTCCATCCCGCCGGCAATGAAAAGGTCGCCATCGCCGGCACGAACCGCCTGAGACGCCAGAATAACCGCCTTCAACCCCGAACCGCAGACTTTATTAACCGTGGTCGCGCCAACCGAGACGGGCAAACCCCCGAAGATTGCCGCCTGGCGCGCTGGCGCCTGCCCCAGCCCGGCGGAAACCACGTTGCCCATGAACACTTCATCGATTTCTGCGGTTTTTTCGATCCCGGCGCGCTCGACCGCCGCCTTAATTGCCAGCGCGCCCAGCTTTGGCGCCGCGATCCCGCTGAGGCTTCCTTGAAAACGACCTCCCGCGGTGCGCACGGCGCTCAAAATTACCGGATCGTTCTCAGAAAAATCCACGCTCATTTTTTCTCCTTTTTTGTTTTAAGCACTACAGATGAGAAGCAGCCAGATCATTCCAGGCAGCCTTGATGCGGGCATAAGAATCCACCAGGTTCTCTGGGAGCACGCGCGTGCCTGCCACAGCCGTCATGAAATTCGTATCGCCGCCCCAGCGTGGGACCACGTGCATGTGAATATGATCCACCACCCCTGCGCCAGCCGCCTCGCCGATGTTGATCCCAACATTAAACCCTTGCGGCTGATAAGCTGCCGCGACCGCCTGAACTGCGCGGTCCACCAACTCGATTATCTCTGAACGGATCTCGCTCGTCAACTCCGCTAGAAACGTTTTATGCAGATATGGCACGACCATCACGTGCCCGCTGGTATATGGAAACCGGTTGAGAATGACAAAACCGAATTGCGCTCGATGAACGATGAGATTTTCGGCTCCATCCGTGCGCTCCAGCGCTTCACAAAAAATGCATCCGTTGACCTTTGCGCGCAAGATATATTCCATTCTCCAGGGAGACCACAAATATTCCAAGGAGATACTCCTGTCCACAGGCTTTTCGATTTCGCACAACCCGCCTGCGCGTTGCTGTCTAACCTCCCCAATCCATTCGCGGCGGGCGCACCAGAATTTATCGCCAATCATTGTAGCAAAAAAAATCGAAAAATGGAATAGTTGACATCCCAATCGAAGCAAGGTATCCTTTCCCAATTCGACTTCACGCGAACGACCGAATCCGAATGACTCAATTCTCCCTGTTTCCCCAGCCAATGTGGTCCGTCAAAGAGCTGAACAGCTATGTGCGCGACCTTTTCGAGAGCGACGAGCTGCTCCAGGACCTCTGGGTGGAGGGCGAAATTTCAAACCTCTCCCGCCCGTCCTCCGGGCACATGTATTTCACCTTGAAGGATGAAAGCGCCGCGCTGCGCTGCGTGATGTGGCGCAACGATGTCTACCGGCTCAAATTCACCCCGCGCGATGGGATGCTGGTTCAGGCGCACGGCAGCCTGAGCGTGTACGAAGTTTCAGGGCAGTACCAGCTCTACGCCGCCGAATTGCGCCCAGCCGGCGAGGGCGCGCTGTACCAGGAATTCTTGCGCCTGAAAGAGCGCCTGGAAGCCGAGGGCTTGTTCGACCCGGCGCGCAAAAGACCGCTTCCGCCCTTTCCAGCCGTCATCGGCGTGGTCACCTCGCCGACCGGCGCCGCCCTCAGAGACATTTTGAACACGCTCAGCCGGCGCTATCCGCTCGCCGAAGTGGTCATCTCGCCCACGCCCGTCCAGGGGATCGAAGCGCCCCCCGCGATCGTCCAGGCGCTCGACAAACTGAACCGGATCGTCCACCCGGACGTAATTCTGCTCGCCCGCGGGGGCGGCTCGATCGAAGATCTGTGGGCGTTCAACGACGAGCTGGTCGCCCGCGCAATCGCGGCTTCGTCCGCGCCGGTGATCACTGGCGTGGGGCACGAAACCGATTTCACCATCGCCGACTTCACCAGCGATTTGCGCGCCCCCACGCCTACCGCCGCGGCTGAGCTAGCCACGCCCAACCGCAGCGACCTGGTTGCGGAACTGGCGGACATCGAACGCCGCCTGGACGAGCTCATCCTCAGCCGGTTGTTTCAAAACCGCCAAGCGTTTGAGGCAGCGCAATCCCGGCTCGCCATGCGCTCTCCGGAACGAACGCTGCAAACCTACCGCCAGCGGCTCGACGAGTTGCTGCACCTGATGGACGTATCCGCCAGCCACATGCTCGAATTGAAACGGGCGAGTTTCACCAGTCTTGAAAAACGCATTGCCGCGTTGAACCCGGATTCGGTCTTGAAGAGGGGGTATGCGTTGGTGCGCCGCAGTTCGGGCGGGCTGCTCGCCTCGGCTGCGCAGGTTTCATTCGGAGACGAGCTTTCCATCCAGATGCACGATGGCGAGTTTTCTGTCGTTGTCAGCGATGGAAAGGAAGGCGCGGCATGACCGGCGCTGACCAGCCTGCTCCGCCCGCCGACGCGCGCGCCGAACTCACTCAGCGGCTGACTGAATGGGACGCGCGGATAATCGACGGGGCAAACCACGCGTCCGCCAAAGCCTTCAACCTCGGCTGCGTCGTCGGGCTGCTGCCCGCTGCGTTGATCGTCCTGCTCACTTTCCTGCTCACACGCTTTAGCTGGGTGGGCGCGCTGGTGATGGCGGCGCTGATGGTGATGGCGCTCATCTTGTTTGCCAACGTTGCGGCTGGGTCTGCCCATCGAAACACCATCAAGCGCATCGCCGCAGCAGAAATCGAGCCGGAACTCGAACGCGCTTTGAGCGAATTGCGCCTCGACCGCAGCGACCTGATCGAGATCGCCCAGGCAGCCCTGCCGGAGGGTTCCCCGCTGCGGAGCTACCTCGACCTCGCAGAACCCGCCGGCGCAGCCACCGAAGGGAGTGATTGAGCTAAAAAACGTCTTGGTCGCATTGACCGAAACCGTGCAGGAGCAAAAATGACTGAAAACCGCATCGAACAATTGACAACGGAACCTGAAAACCTGACCTTCGAACAGGCTTTTGCGCGCCTGGAAGAGATCGTTGAAAAAATGGAAACGGGTGAACAAACCCTGGAAAACGCCCTGGCTGATTTCGAAGAAGCCAGGCTGCTTGCCCGGCGCTGCGCGCGCCTGCTCGAACAAGCTGAGCTCAAAGTAAGGCAGCTATCTGGAGAAGACCTGATCGATCCAGAGCTTGAAATCTAAACCAAAAACAGCTCGAACGCTAAAAATCGAAAAGCGATGATAAACCACAACCCCCTCACCAACCAGCCGCTCATCGCCGCGCTCCTGTCGGGTTTTCTCGCCCAATTGCTGAAATTCTTTTACAATTATTTCAAAAACAAAACCTGGAATTGGGCTTTATGGCTCAGAACCGGCGGGATGCCCAGCTCGCACTCCGCCATGGCGGCTGGCGTGGCGCACTCCCTGGGATTGAACCTCGGGTTCGGCTCCCCGCTGTTCGCGCTGGCGCTCGTCCTGGCGTCCGTCGTGATCTATGATGCGACCGGAATTCGCCGTCAGGCGGGAAAACACGCCGTGATCATCAACCGCATGATCACCGACCTCGCCTCCGGTCATCCCTTAAAACAAGAGCAGCTCTTTGAAGTGTTGGGTCACACGCCCCTGGAGGCGTTTGCGGGCGCGATCCTGGGGATTCTAACCGCCCAGGTCATGTTCCTGCTCTGGTAAATAAAACCCCCGCCGCAGGCTGCCGGCGTATGCGCCGGTTCACTTCAAAACTGGCGCTTTTTCAACATTCTTAGCCTGGACGTAGGCGGCGGCAACCCAGGCGCGCTGGTTTTCGGCGCCCGGAAAACGGATTGCCAGCCAGATTCCGTCGGCGGTCTTGCCGACGATCTCCGCCAGTTCCCCCTGCTGCAACTGCCCAATCACCGCAAAAGTCACATCCGGTCCCGCGCGCACGTTGACCGTTGCCTGGGCGGTCAAGAACGGCGCGCCGGGTGCGATTGTCGCTTGAAAAGTTGTGTCCGCCCCCACGACTGGGATTTTGTCAGCGTTCTGAGCAATCACATAATCGCGCGAAATCCAGCCCTGCACGTTCCCCGTGCCAGGAATCCGGATCAGAAACCAATATTGATCGCCGCTCGTTCCCAGGATTTCGGCAGTTTGTCCGTTTTCCAGAGTCCCGATCTTTTGATACTTCAAATCGGGACCGCTTCGGATGTTGATGTTTGCGATCGCTTTCGCCGTTGCGCCCGGGCTGGTTTCCGTCACATTTGCGCCAAACGTGAAATTATCCGGCACGATCGGCACGTTGGCGCTGTTGCTGATCTCCACCAGTTCGCCCGATACCCAGCCGCGCCCGCTGGAAAAGTACGGCAGTTCGATCACCCACCAGGTGCGTTCCTCGTTCGTCCCGACGACTTCCGCCTTCTGGTCGTCTTCCAGCCAGGCGAGACCGGGATATTCTTCGCCGGGTCCATCGTAAACCCGCAGGTTCGTCCGGGCGCGCAGCCAGACCGCCCCCGGGCGCAAAGTTCGGGTGGGTTCGCCGGTCGTTAAAGCGTCGTCGGGCAGGAGTGTAGCAGCGATCGTTGCCGTTTTCGCCGCCGACCGCCTGGATCGCAGTCCATCCGGACCGGCGCTGAGCTCGCGAAAGAGCACCAGCCCAAGCAAAACCAACCCCAGATAGACAAATATGACCGCGTAAATCTTCGTCGCGCCAGGTAACTGCTTCCAGTAGTTCATCCGAACAGTCGTTTCCTGAGATAATTTGCCGCCAGCCGAAATTCGCTGATCCGCAAACCCAGCGCCGCGGCTGCAAATACGCCTCCGCCGACCAGAATTCCGCCCGCCGCGGCAACCCAGTTGGGCACTGAAGCGAACCCAGCCCGCCAGCCGAACAGCGCGGCAGCCATCACCGCGGCGGCGATGAGCGCGCGCGCCGCCCCCTCTATTATATATCCACCTTCGATGCCGTCCAGCCTGCGGCGCATCAAATAGAGCAGCGCCAGCGCCTCCAGCCCGGTGGCGGTCGAGTTTGCCAGCGCCAGACCGCCGTGCGGCATCCAGCCCACCTGCGCAAAGACCCAGGTGAACGTATAGCTAAAAATCACGTTCAAACTCATCGCTAAAATCCCAATAAAAACGGGCGTTTTGGTGTCGTGCAGCGCGTAAAACGCGCGTGAGAGAATTTCCACCAGCGCATGCCCCACCAGTCCGATCCCAAACCAGAGCAGCGCCCAGGCAACCAGCTCGGTCGAACGCGCATCGAACTGTCCGCGCTGATAGAGCGTCGCGATGATGGGCTTCCTGAGCAAGACCAGTCCGATCGACGCCGGGATCGAAAACAGCAGCGCCCCGCGCAGGCTGGACGCCAGCGAATGGCGCATCTCGCCCAACCGCTTTTGCGCCGCCTGGGTGGAAAAGGTCGGCAGCGCCGCGATGGCGATGCTTTGCGCGATGGCTGCCTGCGGCATCAACATCAAGGTGAACGCCAGCACCACCCCGGTCACGCTGCCTTCCACAAATTGGGAAGCCAGCCGGGTGTTGATCCAGAAGTTCAACTGCACCACTGCCACGCCGAGCAGCCTCGGTCCCATCAACCGCAGCACTTCGCGCACGTCCGGCGACCCCAGCCCAAAGCCGGGCGAGTACCGTCCGCCTAGCCGGAAGAGAGCCGGCGTCTGCAATCCCAGGTGCAGCCCGGCTCCCAGCACCACGCCCCACGCCAGCCCATAGATCCCCAGGCGCGGCGCTAAAACCAGCACGCCGAAAATCATCCCCAGTTGATACATCGCCGGAGCCAGCGCCGGCAGCAGAAAGATCTGGTTGGAATTCAGGATCCCCATCACCAGCCCGCTGATCCCAAAGATGACCGCCGACGGCAGCATCAACCGCATCAAGTCAATCGTAAGCTGCTCTTTGTATGGGTCTGTGGCAAAACCAGGCGCCAGGATGTTCCGCACAATCCAGGGGGCAAACAGCGCCGCCAGCGCGCCGATGATGATCGTGACTGCCAGCACCGAATTGCCAACGTGCGCGGCGAGCCGCCAAGCGCGTTCGCGCTCTTCCCTGTTCACCAACAATGCCGCAAATGCGGGGATAAACGCGGACGACAGCGCTCCCCCGGCAACCAGGTTGAACAGGGTTTCCGCCACCCGGTTAGCCGCGTTGAACGCCTCCATCTCAGCCTGGGTTCCAAACGCGTTGGCAACCAGGATTTGACGCAATAATCCAACCGAATTGCTGATGATGAAGGCGAAAAAGACCGTGCCAGCCGCGCGGGCAATCAAGCGGTTGGCAGTTGGCGTGGTGTCGCTCACTGTGCAGATTATAAACGATTCCCCCGACGCGCCTTGACAGCCTGCGGTAGAAAATATATAGTAGCAGCATGACGCCTTTTTTCTCCTCTCCCCCGGATTTGATGGAGTTCAAACTCAAAGTGTGGGGGGTCGTCAAGCGCATCCCGCCTGGAAACGTCGCGACCTATGGACAGGTGGCTGCGCTGGTCCAGCTTCCGGCTGGGGTCGCCCCCCAGGATTACCGCGCCGTGGGGGCGCGCTGGGTTGGGCAGGCGATGGCTGGCAGCCCGCCCGGCGTGCCCTGGCAGCGGGTGATCAACTCGCAGGGCAAAATCAGCTTGAGCGGACCTTCCGCAGAAACCCAGCGCCAGCTCCTCGAAGAAGAGGGCGTGGTCTTCGATGGGCGCGGCCGGGTTGATCTTAAAAAATATCAGTGGCAGCCACACAGTTCCTGAATAAACGGCTGGATTGGGTATAGAGATGCTATCCAGATGCGAATGGGCGCAGTCGAGGGATCAGTTCTACATCGACTATCACGACACCGAGTGGGGTGTGCCGGTGCACGACGACCGCGCCCTGTTCGAGTTCCTGGTTTTGGAAGGGTTTCAAGCCGGCTTAAGCTGGAGGACCATCCTCGCCAAGCGCGAGAACTTCCGGGTTGCGTTCGCCAACTTCGAACCGGCGCGCGTCGCGGACTACGGGGAGGTGCAGGTCGCCGCGCTGCTCGCCAACCCGGGGATCGTGCGCAACCAGAGCAAGATTCGCGCCGCGATCACGAACGCCGCGGCTTTTCTGCGCGTCCAGCAGGAGTTTGGCAGTTTCGACGCGTACATCTGGCGCTTCGTGGACGGCAAACCCGTCCGCAACCGTTGGCGCGCCGCCTCGGAGGTCCCCGCCAGCACCGCCGCATCCGACGCGTTGAGCCGCGATCTGATCGGGCGCGGCTTCAAATATGCTGGCTCGACGATCTGCTACGCCCACATGCAGGCAACCGGGATGGTCAACGACCACACCGTGGATTGTTTCCGCTACCTGGAAGTGTGATCCGCCCCACTGATCAATTAAAACGTTGAGAGCCGGGTACGCCGCTCCCGGCTCTCTCTAAGGAGGAGAAGAAGAGAAATCGCCCTTCGACCTTATATTACCAAAGCCAGGTCAACTCTGCTTGACGATTACCCTACGATTACCCTACGCTTCCCCATCATTTTTGAAAGTTTACCCAGATTAGCCAAAGTTTTTGCGCGGCTGCGGCTGGTTCGCCCGCTCGGTTTTGTGATAACATAGCCGTTGCGCAGTTGCCTATGATGGACTTCCTTTTTTTCCCCCGAACTCCGATCGCCCCCAACCGGAAAGATCCCGCGTGAACCCCGCTTCAGACACAGCCCCCGGCAGACAGCGCGGCTGGAATCTGCTGGAAAAACTGGGCGAAGGCGACGCCGGCGAGGTTTACTGCGTCGAATCGCTGATCGACCGCCGCCCCGCCATCCTCAAACGCCCCCGCCGTAACAGCTTCCCCAGCGATTTAATCCGCCAGGCTACCCAGATCGAAAAAGAGGCGGCGATCCTGTCCCTGCTGTCCGGCATCGATTCCCCCGCCAGGCTGATCCACACACCCGCCCTGATCGACCAGAGCCAGCCCGGCGCTGAGTTCACCGAGCGTTATTTCATCGTGATCTCGCCCGCCTCCGGTCTCAGCCTGGGTCAATATGCCCGCTTGATCTACCATCCAGATAACCTGAACGACATTACCGGCGATCCAGAAGCCGCCAGCCTGCCGCAAGTGGAAGCCGCTTACCTCGGCGAAGTCGCCCGGCGCGGCGCCATCCCCGAAATGATCCTGCTGCGTCTGCTCACGGGCTTGATCGAATATCTCGAGCTGATCCACAACTTGAAAGTCGACCTCCCCAAAGAGACGATCTACGGCGTCCTGTGGAACGACGTCAAGCCGGACCACATCTATTGGGACGCCGAACAACTGCGGTTCACGCTGATCGACTGGGGCAACAGCCAGTTCCTGGGGGAGGACGGCATCTCATTCGACCGCCAGAGTTCACGCTCGAGCGATTTCGCGCAATTGCTGGAGGAGTTCGACGCGTTTCTCGCAAGCGCTGCGCCGGAGCTGAAAACCCGGCTCGATTGGCGCCACGAATTCACCCAGGCGGACGTTTACGCCTCGGCAATCCTGCCGCTAAAGGAAAAAGCCGCCCAATTGCTCAAGGCTGCCACCGCGCAGCGCAACCAGCTCCGCCGTACGGAAGGCGATCTTATCCAAATGAGCGCGCCCGTTCAAGCAGATTTCGCGAAATTGCTGGAGCTTCAGCAGCAAATCATCGCCCTCGGCGAGATGCCGGAACACCCCGCGACGCAGGTCGTGTTCACGCGCGTCGCACAGCGCCTGCTTCAAGACGCGCATCTGGACGAGCTGAGCGCCTTTTTCGAGCGCGCTGCGAACGCCCCCTTTTTAGAGCGTGAAACCGTCAAATTGCTTTCCCGGCTGGTCGATCTGGTAACCTCCGGTCAGCTTGCGCGCCCCGCGCTGGCATCCGCCCTGGAAGCGGACTGGGCGTCCATATTTTGGGAATTGCGCCTGGCAGCGCTGCAAGACCCGCCTCCGGTCTGGTGGGACGACTTGAGCGCCCAGGTCCGCGCGATTGAAACCGGGTCGCAAGCCATCCGCCCGCTGACCGCCGCGCACCGCCTGATCCACACGCTGCAAGAGCAGCAAGCCAAAAACGGCGAGACCGCATACCCCGCCGACCTGATTGAACAGCTCAATTCGACCGTGATCGAACGCTGGCGAGCGCTGGAACCCGACCCGCCCGATGCCGGGATCGAATACAACGACGTCCGGCGCGTTCTGTCAGCCGCCATGCCCGCCCTCTCCGAACTGGCTCAGCCGCTGTACCAGGCGCTCGACCAGCCCGAAGCGCAGTCGCGCATCGCCCTGGACGCCTGGGAACGCCAGGATTTCGATGCCGCCCGCAAGGCGCTGCGCCGGGTGCTGCTCTGGGATCCGGACCGCTTGCGTCTGATCGGCGCCGACCGCCTGCTTCAGGATGCGCCGCTGTGGGCGGAGGAAGTCCGCCTTGGCTTGGTGCGCCACGAGCCGCTGCAGGATTTCGTCACCCGACTCGAACTGCGCGGCCGCGAGCTGCGCAACCAAATCGCCCCCGCCGCCTGGCTGGACGATCTGCTGGAAGCCTTCAAGCTGCTGCGCAAGGACGTCGATCCGACCGACGTTTTAGTGCAGCACGCCCCGAGCCGCGCCTTCTTGGACTGGCTGATCTCGCTGGAACCGCGCCGCCCCCTTCTGGCTTCGCCGGGGAAGACGGTTCAAGTCGAGCGCAAGGACCAGCCGCCAGAAACGCGCCCGACCCTTTTCGGTCAGAAAGAAGCCCCTCTCGGAGGCAGATCCGGTTTGCGCCTGCAAGAACCCCTGGACACCTGGGTTCCCGAAGCGCGCGGCTCATCCGCGCGGCTCTTCAACGGTTCGCTGCCCGATCAAGATGGCAGCCGCCGACCCGCCGCGGTGAAAATCATGCGCCCCGACCGGCTGGAATACGCGCTACCGCTTTTCCGCGAGGAAGCCCAAATCCTGAGCCTGCTGCGCAACATCCCCGGGATCGTGCCGCTGCTCGAGTGCGGATTCATCACGCTCGACCCGGAATCCAGCCTGCCGCCCGAAGAACACAGCCACAGCGCCGCCGACCTGACCGGCGAGGTGCAGCGCTACGGCTTGGATTCGATCCACAACTTCCTGGCGGATCTGGAACCGGCGGCGCATGCGGGACGCGTCCCCTACCTGGCGGTCGAGAAGTACGCCCGCGCGGATAACCTGCTGCTTCAATGCGATACCGGCTATAATAACGGGCGGTTCTTGCCCACGCTGGAAGGGCTGGTCATGGCGATCCAAATCTGCGATTTGCTCCACACCGCCCATTCCCGCAATATCATCTATCGCGACCACAAAATTCTGCATTATTACTGGCACGCCGAAACCAATGGGATTTTCATGATCGACTGGAACGTTGCCCGCCGCTTTGCGGGTGGATTATCAGCGGAAGAGACCCAGTTCGACCTGGTTCAATTCGGGGCGCGCGCCCTGCATTACATACTGGCGGGTCGCTCGGCGCCCGGCGCGCTGCCGCTGGGTCCCAACAAGCCCGAGGAAATCGAAAGCGCCTCGCGCTCCTACGCGGTCAATTGGACCTACGACGATCAACGCCTGCCCAAAGACATCAAAGACGTGCTGGCGGCGGTCCTGGCGGGCGAGTACAGCGACGCCAGAAACCTGAAAGGCGACCTCGCCGAGATCTATCAGAAACTTTCCAGCCTGGTCAGGACCGAGGGAGGTTAAGTGAGCGAAATCCCGGACATTCAAAATCAGGTGCGTGAACTGCTGGCGCAGGATACCCCCCCGCTCATCGAACTGCGCAAGGCGCTGCTCGAGATCGAAGAACTGGTCGCCGCGGAGGATTATTCCGACCTGAGCGCCGACGAGCAGGAGCAGCTCCAGGTGATGCGCCGCGATCTCAAGGCGCGCCTGCGCCAGATCGAGGATTTGCAGGCGATGAGCGCTCAAATCGAACCGGGCGCTGAGGCGGCTTCAGCGGCGCAGCCGGGCGCTGCCGACGAAACCCGCCAGCTGCCGGCAAAATCGCACAACCCGGAAGCTGAACGGCAAATGGAAGAAGCCGAACGGCTTTTTTACGGCGGGCGCTACAGCGAGGCGATCAAGCTGTTCGACCGCGTGCTTCAACTCGAACCCGCGTGGGAACGGGCGCGCCAGCACCGCGCCGAATCCGAAAATTATCTGCGCACGGGCTATATCCCGCCGGTGGCGCTGCCCCCCGAAGCCGCCTCGGCGTTCGGCAAGGCGCAGTCCGCCGCCCGCGTGGGGCGCTTCACCGACGCGTTGAACATGCTCGCGCGGGCGCAATCCACCCTGCGCGAGCTGGGCATCCAGCGCTGGCAGGAAGGCTTAGAGTTCGAACAAAAGCTGCAAGAGAACATCGACGCCGAAACCGCCTACAACGAAGGGCTCCAGCTTTTCGAAGACGGTCGCCTGGACGAGGCGATCGAGCGGGTGGACACCGCCGCGCGCGCAACCGGTTTGCCAAAATACAGCGACCGCGGGGGGGCGTTCCGCAGGGTGAAAGAGACCCTCCGCTCGATCAACGAAGCGCTCTCCGCGCCGGACATCGAGCCGAAAATGGTCACCCAAGCCAAAGCGGACCTGGACGCGCTGACCGGCGAATACGGCGAAAATCCCGCCTTCCTGAAGCAAAAATCCCGGCTGGAAGCAACGATCCCCCGCGCGATCGCGCCGCTGCAGGAATCGGCGCGCCTGTTGAAGTCTCAGGCTGAGCGCGCCGTCACCCTGGACGAGGCCCTCTATCTGGCGCGCCAGGCGCGCGCCCAACTCGACCAGATCCGCAACCTTGCCAGCCTGGATGATAGTTTAGATCACCTGCAAAATGAAATCGAAAAAATCATCCACGACGTGAGCCGTTACCAGGACGAGCTTTCGCAAGCCGCCGCTGCGTATGAAAATCACCGGCGCTGGCCCGTTCAGGCGGCGCGCCTCAGCCAGGAAGCGCGCCAGAAATTCCCCAACGACCCGGGGGTCATCCGTTTAAACCGTTCGCTTGCCGGTCATTTCTTTGCGTTGACGCTGCTAAAAATCGGCGGCGTTGTGATTGGCATCGTCTTCGTTGCGCTGGTCGGCTACCTGGGGATTGGACGGTTTCAATCCTATCTGCTTTCGCTCACCCCCACCGCCACCCCGACCCTCACCATGACCGCCACGCTGACGCCTTCAGCCACCCCCACGCTGACGCCCACCGACACGCCCACGCCCACCCTCACGTTCACGCCCACCCCCACCCCGTTCATCGGCGTGGCGCTGCGCGATATCTGGGCGCGCAGCGGCTGCTATGAAGGCTTCAACGCCATCGGGCGCATCCCCATCGGCGGCAACCTGAGATTTCTGCCGGACGAGCGGCGCTTCGACACCTTCAATCGCGAATGCGTCCTCGTCGAATATCGCGGCGAGGAACGCTCGATCATCGGTTGGGTGTTGATCGCGGATGTAGGCAGCGCCCCCAGCACCCCTGCCCCCTGATTTTAGCGGCTGATCTCTTCGCGCATTTGCAGCGCGGTCTCGTACACCGCGTAAAAACCGATCGGTTTGATCAAGATTCGGTCGGCGTGGATGCGCATAAACTCGCTCTGCGTGGTATCCGCGCTGACAATCAACACGCGGGTGTGCGCCAGCCTGGGGTCTTTCCGAATCTCCCGCAGCACGTTGATGCCCGGGACCCCCGGCAGGTGCAGGTCGAGCAGCACCAGGTCGGGCGTTTCAGCGCCGAGCGTCTTCAGCGCCTGGATTCCATCGCGGACCACAATCACCTCAAAACCGGCTTCCTTGACGGCAATCGAAAAGATTTCGGTAATAACCTCGTCGTCTTCAATAATCAAGGCTAACGGCAATTCACTCATCGCTGTCTTTCCACTTCCAAAGCGGTTGGCAGCGTCACCGTGAATTGACTGCCTTTGCCAACTTCGCTCTCGATTTCGATTGTACCTTCCATCAACCCGACAAGCTGCTTGACAATCGAAAGCCCCAGTCCAAAACCGCTTTCGCGCTGGCTCGCAGACGGGTTTACCTGCTGAAACGGGTTGAAAATCAACCGCTGTACATCCTTCGGGATGCCGACGCCGGTGTCTGCGATTTGGAATGTCAGGTGTTTTTCATTTGAGGAAGAAACCCGAATACGGATCTCCCCCTCGATTGTATATTTAATGGCGTTATCAATCAGATTGACCAAGATCTGGTAAAGCCGCAGCGAATCGCTGCGAATCGTTTCCGGGACGCCCGCTTCGACATCCAGCGTCAAGCCCAGACCTTTGGTCTTCGCCATCGGCTTGAAATATCCGATAATGCGATTCAACAGGTCTCGCAGGGAGAATTCCGTGATGTCCAGCGTGAACGTGCCCCGCTCCAATCGCGATTGTTGCAGCAGATCGTTGACGATGCGCGTCATGTGCTGGGTGCTGTCGGAGATCAGCTGTACGGCTTTGGTTTGGTCTTCGCTCAGCGGTCCGTACACGCCATAGTCCAGCATCTCGGCTATCCCCAGGATGCTGGTCAGGGGCGAGCGGAGCTCGTGCCCGACCTTTGCCAGGAATTCGGTTTTGATCTGAGCCAGCGCCAGGGCTTCGTCCGCGAGCCGGTCGCCGGTGATGTCGCGCAAAATCATCAGGCGGGCGAGAGAATCGGCGCCGCCATCCCCCACCGGCGTGATCTGAATATTGAAATAGCGCCGGAGACCGTTCAACACCAGGGAAACGTCCTGGTTTGTTTCGCTGCTCGCGTGGATCTTCAGCGGCAGGTCGTTCCACCAGCTAAAGACAGTCTCAATGACTTTGCCCTCAGGGTTCGATTTTGGATCGTCCATCAGGACAGCCGCACTGTCGTTCACCTCGATGATGCGGTTCTTTGCGTCGACGACAAACGCCGCAGCGCCCAGCCGGCGAATTGCCGTGGGGTTCACCAGCGGCACAAGGTCGAAAAGCTGAAACCGAAAAATCGCCACGCCCAGGAAGATTGCGCTCAACGTAAAGGCAATCGGACTGAGGTCAAAATGGGGAACGGGCGTGAAACCCGACAGATACGAAAAGTTCGCAAACCAGGGCAGCGCCAGGCTTGCCAGGATCAGCCCGAACTGCCCTCGAAACGCGCTCGCCTGCTTGCGCATGGATTGGAAGATTTGGATCGTGCCTGCCAGCAATAAAACGTAGGAGTAAACAAAGTAAAACCACCACCAAACCCCATAACGCACGACCAGCAGCACGTTCAGCGGTCCTTCCGCAGCCAAATGGTATTCAGCCCACAGCAGACCGTGGGCAGAGTTGGTAAGGGCAACCAGCACCGTGATCGCCGGGACGATGAGCAGCGCCAGGAATCGCCGCCAATCCGTCCAGGCGGTGTTCCCAGAATAGGACTGGGCAAATAAAAACCAGCCCACCGGAATAACCGAGATCCCGATGTATTGTAGTTCCGCCCACAGGACTTTCGAAGCAGGTTCGGGGGAGGCGACCTCAAAGGCGTAGAACAGCGCCCAGATCCCGATCCCCGCTACCAATAATCTAAACGGCGCCGCGCCCGGGACGTTCTTCCCGCGCGCAACCAGCAAGATTAATAGGACTGAAACAGTTGCCGAGATCAGTAGGAAGGAGACGATGAGTCCAGTTTGCCAGTTCAGCATATTGCTCGCCCCGTGCACGCCTATTATATCGGATAATTTCGTCTTGTTAAGTCACAGTTAATTCACAAATAGCCCGGTCGCCAAAAACCCGCGCCTGGACTATGATAAACTGTTACTCAGCACAACGAGAAAGAGGTTCGCGCCGGATGTACGACAAGATATCCACTTTTCTGGACAACAAGCTGCCATCCTATCTGGACCTGCTGCGCCAGATGGTCGAGATCAACTCCTTTTCTGCCAACCCCGCCGGCGTCAACCAACTGGGCGAGCTGACGGCGCAGGTTTTTAGCCGCCTGGGTTTCGCGGCGGAGTACGTGCCCTCGGTCAACCCGGGGTTTGGCAATCACTTGTTCCTCGACCTTCCCGCCCGCCAACCCGCTGTGGATGAATCGCGACCGGAAAACTTTATCGCGCTGGTCTCGCACCTGGATACGGTGTTCCCGCCCGAAGAAGAAGCGCTCAACGATTTTCACTATCGCGTTGAGGGCGAACGGATTTACGGTCCCGGCACGGTGGATATCAAGGGCGGCACGGTGATGATTTACGCCGTCCTGGAAGTCATGCGGGCGATGTATCCGCAAGTCTTCGCACAAACCCACTGGCTGGTTGCCGTGGACGCCACCGAAGAGACGCTCTCGGAGGACTTCCGGCCCGCTCTGCCGCGCGCGCATCCCGCCGCACGC
>MWTA01000041.1 GCA_002050125.1 Anaerolineae bacterium UTCFX2
ACTTTTGCAAGAGGTCTAATGTTTCTACAACTGCACCTTAACAATTCAGTGGACAGGGCATGCGGTGTTGCCTTTCCTTGATTTCTGGAAAGGAATGAAGGAATGGCGAAAATTCGCGGCAAGAAAGAAGGCTCGATCCATCAGCGCAAGAACGGGACCTGGCGCGCCCAGATCTGTCTGGAAGGACAACGGCTGAGCTACACTGCCAGGACAAAACTGGAGTGTCAAGACTGGATCAAAAAGACCATCCGGCAGATCGACCAGGGGATGACCTTCGCCAGCACCACCGTTATATTTGGGGATTTTCTGAAAATCTGGTTGGGCAGCACGAAATCATCCCTATGCCAGAGGTCCTGGGAGCATTACGATCAGCTAATCCGCACCTATGTCCTTCCTCACCTTGGTTCAGTGAAGATCAAAGACCTTCAACCCGACCAAATCCAGCGTTTGTACAACCACCTGCTGTCATCTGAGGTTGGCATCCACACGGTCATAAAGATCCACGCCGTCATCCACAACGCTCTGGAGCAGGCCGTCAAGACCGGATTAGCCAACCGAAATCCGGCTGACGCAGTTATCCCGCCAAGAGAGCCTGTGAAGGAAATGATGGTTTTAGATGACAGCCAGGCCAGCCGACTGCTGGTAGCCGCCCAGAGAAGCCGAATGGAAGCCCTGCTTTACTTGGCAGTCACGACTGGTATGCGGCAGATGGAAATCCTGGGTGTGAAATGGAGCGACCTGGATTGGATCAAGAAGACCCTCAAGGTTGAGCGTCAACTTATCAGGGGAGAAGGCGTCCAGTTTTCCCAGCCGAAAACCAGGTACAGCCGGAGGACCATCGTCCTTGGTAAAACCACGCTTGAGGTAATAGGCCGCCACTACGACCGCCAAAACGAAATCCGGAAAAAAGCAGGTGAAGGTTGGACAGAAAACGGGCTGATCTTCACAACAGCCAACGGCAACCCGATCCATTTTCGAAACCTGATGAGGGATTTTAAAAATCTTCTACAGGCAGCCGGTCTCCCGATGATCCGTTTTCACGATCTGCGCCATACTGCAGCGTCATTGATGCTTAATAACGGAGTTCCGGTGATTGTAGTCTCCAGGCGATTGGGACACGCCAGGCCGTCCATAACCCTCGACGTTTATGGGCATCTGATCCCAGGAATGCAGGAAGAGGCTGCCCGGCTGATGGACGAGTTGATCACTCCAGTAGAATTTCAGCAACTGCACCAACCGCACCCAACTGCACCCGATCTGCACCCGATTTTGACCGCCGAAGAGTCCACCCCCCATATATAGCCCAAATTAAGCAAAAACCCCCATCCCTGGGGGTAAAAAGGTGGACCTGAGGGGATTCGAACCCCTGACCTCCTCAGTGCGATTGAGGCGCGCTCCCAACTGCGCTACAGGCCCATTCCTTTTCGTAAAGCGAACCTGATTCTATCTGAGAGCCGGACGACTGTCAAGCAATTTTGTGATTCCTCGAAAGCCCCTAAAGCGCGATTAAATCGTTCAACATACCCTGTTTTTCCAGGCGTTCCAACCCCTGCCGCATAACGGTTTCTTCTTCCGGGTTCAAGGGACGCTGCGGCAAGCGCAGACCGCCCACGTCCAGCCCCCGCCAGCGCAACGCGGCTTTGAAATAAGGCAGATCGAGACCGACGCCCAGATCCAGAACCGTGGCAAGCAAATCGATCTTGATTTGCTGCGCGCGGGCGGCGGGCAAATCGTTGGCGTGAAAGGCGCGAAACAGGGCAGTTGTCACTTCTGGAAAAACTGATGTCTTGCCCGAGACGCAGCCATCCGCGCCCAGGGCGAGGGCGGCGTATTCAACGGCGTCATTCCCGCTCAAAATACAGAAATCGGCGCCAGCCAGCCGGCGGTATTCCTGCAAGCGCACCAGATCCGCGTCGCTGTGCTTGATGCCGAGAATATTCGGGCAGGCGCGGCGCAGATCTACTATTAATTCGGGCAGAATTTCATTATGCGTGAAAGAAGGCAGATTATACAGATAGACGGGCAGGTTGGGCGTTGCACGGGCAATCAGGGTGAAATGCGCGTACAGAGCGGGGACGTCATAGCTATAAAATGAGGGCGCCACTACGGCAATCCCTTCCGCCTGGACGGCAGCCGCGTGTCGGGCAAGCTCAATGCTTTCCGCCGTGGAGTTCGAACCGATTTGAATAAAAACTGGAACCGCGTGACTGACGATGCCAACGCCGCGTTCGGCAAGGGTTTTGCGCTCCTGCGTCGTGAGCAACATCCCCTCTCCCGTCGTGCCTCCCAGGAGCATCCCATAAACGCCGCGCTCGAGAAGAAATGCAAGATACGTTTGCAACTCGGTTTCAGTAGAAAGGCTTTGCCCGTCGGCGCTCATTGGCGTCACGGGCGCAGCGACAATACCGGAAAGTTTCATCCAAGGGCCTCCATGGGGGATCAATATCTCTTCCAGTGAATTTTATCGCAAGACACACAGAACGCTAATTAAATTATCTTAATAGAACTGAGATGTTCAAAAACAGTCACTTTAATGGATGTTTTAATGTCTTTCAGGCTTGACATGAACACAAACGATCTGTATAATTTTTATACGATCGAAAACACCTTTGGCTTCACATACGTTACGGCAACAATCTAGAATCCCAACAACAAGGAGGCGAAAAACCGCAGAAGACTCTAATCGTAAGAGGAAGAGAAGTTCGAGTTAATTGCCTGGAACCAAACATCTATTCATGTGTGTAAGGGAGATTGAAAATGCTTACAAAGAGAGTTTTTGTTAGTCTGACCTTGCTGACAGTTTTTGCACTCTTGCTGGCAGCATGTGCACCGGCAGCCACTCCCGCCCCGAAAGAACCGGAGGCGCCGCCAGCCGCTGCGACTGAAGCTCCCGCCGCAGCCAAACCGATCACCATTCAATTCTGGATTGGCTTGGGGGCGCCGGATAACGTCCCCATGGAAAACATGGTCAAGCAGTTCAATTCCGAGAACAAAGATGGCATCACGGTCGAATATACGAATATGGACTGGGACACCCTCTACAGTAAGATCGTGCTCGACTTCAAAACCGGCAATGCGCCCGACATCGCCACCATGCACCAGACTAACATCATCCAGAACGTCAGTCTGGGCATTCTGCAGCCCATTGACGAGATTTACAAGCAGGCGGGAATCGATGCCAGCGACTTTGTCGAATCGGCATGGAAGGGCGCCCAGGTAGATGGTAAACAATATGCCATCCCGAACGATATGCACCCCTTGGGGCTCTACTACAACGTCGATCACTTCAAGGCTGCCGGGCTGGATCCTGAGAAACCGCCGACCAACAAGGAAGAATTCCTTGAGTATGCCAGGAAATTGACCGATCCCGCCAAAGGACAATATGGCGTCGGCTTGGGCTATACCGGCGGCGTTCCGTTTCGCATTTGGATGTCGTTGATTTGGCAGCATAAAGATCAGGACGTCTTGAACGCCGACCGCACGAAAGCCGCCTTCAATACTCCTGCTGGAATTGACTCCTTGCAACTCATGTACGACCTGGTATACAAGGAAAAAGTGAACCCGCAAGCCGAGCAGGACTTCGAAGACGACTTCAAAAAGGGCATCGTCTCCATGGTCATCGATGGTCCCTGGTCGATCTCCGATTTCAATACCGTGGAAAGCCTCCACTACAAGACAGCCATGATCCCGGTGATCTACGACCAGCCCGCCGCCTGGGCGAACTCCCACACCTACGTGTTCCCCGACAACAAGAAGCCCGAAGCCACTTTGGCGGCGATGAAATTCGCCAAGTGGATGTCGGATCACAACTTCGAGTGGTCGCGGGATTCGGGTCACCAGCCGGTCCGCATAAGCGTGATCAATTCGCCTGAATTTAAACAACTGGTCAATTGGCAGCCCTTTGCCGCCACTGTTCCGGTGGCACACTACTATCCGGCTACCGTCAAGCAGGCTGAGGTTTTCGGTCGCCAGCCCACCTCTCCGTTCGTAGTGATGATGGAATCGGTCATGCTGGATAAGGTCGCGGTGCCAGACGCGATTGCCACGGCTGAAAAAGCCGTCAACGAGATCCTCGCGGCTCCATAAACGAATTCGGTTTGTGGAATGTAAAGTTCTAGACGATAAAGAAATCTCCTGCCGGAAGCCTCTTTCCGGCAGGAGATAAATTCGGGAATGAAATATGGTTAAAAGCAAAAAGTCCAATTCTCTTAGCGCTTATTTGTTTCTGCTGCCATACTTTACATTGTTCTTCGTTTTCTTCTTTTTCCCTGCAGTAACCATTATTCCCATGAGTTTTACGCACTGGAATATTTTAAGCACCCCCAAATTTGCCGGATTCGATAATTACATTCGAATGTTCAAAGATCCATACTTCTGGCAAGCCACTTTTAACACCTTCGAGTATACGATCCTAGTGACGATTGGATTGACCACCCTGGCTTTGCTGCTGGCGTTGCTGCTCAACCAGCGTTTACGCGGGCGGGTGGTCGGCCGCGTTTTTGTATTGATGCCTTATGTCATCTCCAGCGCCGCCGCGGGGATCGTGTGGAAATGGATGTATGACAAGAACTTCGGCATTATCAACAGTTATCTTAATCGGTTTGGACTGCCCACCCAGCCCTTTCTCACCAGTACCACGCAGGCGATGTTTGCCGTCGTTTTTATGAATCTGTGGTGGTCGGTTGGGTTTAACACCATCATTTATCTGGCTGCCTTACAGGGCATCCCTGAGGAGTTGTATCAAGCTGCCGAAGTGGATGGCGCCAACAGTTGGCAGCTATTTCGCTACATCACCATCCCCAGCCTGAAGCCGATCACGCTATATGTGACAGTGCTTTGCTTTGCCAATTCATTCCAGATGTTCGATGAAGCCTACATTATGACCCAGGGGGGCCCGATCGGTTCGACCACAACCCTGGTGTTCAGGATGTGGAATTCCGCCTTTTCAAACTTCAGGTTTGGAGAAGCCGCGGCTACCTCCACGGTGATCTTATTGTTGATTCTTACAGTCACGCTGCTCCAGTTCAAACTGGGCAGTCAGAGAGGCGAGGAGGTATAGGATGCACAGATCCAGAAAGACCATCCAGTATCTCGTGCTTGCGTTTGTGGTGATATGTTATGCCATCCCATTTTTCGTCATTCTTACCACCTCATTTAAAACTTCATCACAGGTCATCACGAAAGTTTTTCAGTGGATTCCAAAGCCAATCACGCTGGATCAGTACCGTTATGTGTTAGGGAATTTTCCTTTCGATAAATGGGTGGTGAACAGCGTAGTAGTCACGATTCTCTCCGTTCTGTTGATTTTAGGCGTCAGCCTGCCCGCAGGGTATGCCTTCGCCCGGTTAGAGTTCAAAGGAAAGAACCTCCTATTTAGCCTGGTGATGCTGACCATCATGATCCCATTTGCGGCTTATATGCCCCAGCTTTACCTTGAAATGAGTTATCTAAAGTTATTGAACACTTACATCGGTCTGGCGATTCCTCTGGCAACCAGCGCGGTGAGCATCTTCCTGTTCCGGCAGTTTATTGCCCAACTCCCCCGAGAGATGGACGAGGCAGCCCTGATTGACGGCTGTTCTTATTTCCAGATTTTTATCAAAATCATCCTCCCACTGACCAAACCCGCGGTGATTTCGGTGATTATTTTCTCCGCGATAAAAAGCTGGAACAGCATGATGTGGCCATTGATTGCCGCCACAAAAGAGACGGTGAAGACTCTGCCGGCTGGCTTAGCGATCAACGTTTTTACTGCCACGAATGTCGGCGCAAACCCAACCCCTTATGGGGCGGTCATGGCAGCTACGCTGCTCTCCATTGCCATTCCCATTTTGCTTTTCCTTTTCTTGCAGCGCTACTTCGTTCAGGGAATTGCAACCACCGGGTTGAAATAATCGCGTAAAAGGCAGGCAACCTGCAAAAATTACAATCGAGCCAAGCTCGTGCTCAACTTCAATTCTAAGAAGGGTGTGATGGTTTCAAAATTCGTTTTCAAGGGGAATCCGCGTTTTCCCTCCAGCCATGCTGGCTCTCTGTGTGAGCTTCCCAATGGCGATCTGTTGGCTGCCTGGTACGCCGGGTCGCAGGAAAGCGCCCCCGATTCGGTTATTTTAGGCAGCCGTCTGCCAAAAGGGGGGCAGGACTGGCTCGAACCGGTCGTTTGGGTGGATGTAGTCAATCATGCGGCGGGAAACCCGCGGGTGTTTATGGGACCGGACGGCGCCGTGTGGTTGATCGCCCCGGTCAATTACGGTCACTGGTGCGATGGCGGGACACGGATGTTCCTGAAACGCAGTTACGACCTGGGGGGGTCCTGGACCGACCTGGAAATTTTTACCACCCGGCGCAGGATCCTCGGAAAGAACAAGCCCCTGCACATTGCGGCGCCGGACGTTTGGATTCTTCCGGTGGAATACGAAGGGTTGGGCGATGTGGCTTTTATGCGCTCGGTGAATCGCGGGCGCTCGTGGAAAATTGTGGATCGTCCAGGCGAGGGCGCTTATCTCGACCAGCCCACGGTGGTTCAACTGGGAGATGGAGAGCTGCTTGCCTATCTGCGCTCGTGGGAAGGCTATATTTTCGAGACCCGCTCGTCTGACCTGGGTCTCACCTGGTCCAAGCCCGCGCCGACAGCATTACCGAACCCAAACAGCGGCATCGATATGGTGCGCACCTCTGCGGGCAAGCTGGTGCTGGCGTATAACCCTACCGGCTTGGGCGCCAACGGCGACTTGTTCGGCAGATCCACCCAGACCGAGCGCGTCCCCGTTCGTGAAGCTCGCGAGATTTTGCGCCGCGTAGGGGATTACGAGCTCGGCAGGATGATCCACGGCAGTGAAGCCACAAAGAACGAGCATGACGGCGGCTATCTGGCTTGGGGACCGCGCTATCCCCTGGCACTGGGGGTCTCCGATGACGATGGGAAAACCTGGAGGACGCCGATCATTCTGGAAGATCAACCGGGCGAATACAGCTATCCGGCGGTTATTCAGGCGGCGGACGGGAGCATCCACGGGGTCTATACATACCAGCGCCGCGCGATGAAATACTTCCGGGTTGCAGAGCGAGAGTTGAAGTGAAGTTATGACCGAGGAGATCAATTACTGAATGTCATCAAGCAACCCCAACCCTGACCGAACCTCTCAGCCCGTCTGCCTGATCGGGAATCTCACCATTGATTTGATCATCAACCAGGTGCCCGAATTGCCCGTTTGGGGGCAGGAAGTGCTGGGGGTCAGCCATTCCCAGGTTTCTTCGGGACAGGCGGGCTACACCGCGTTTGCCCTGCGCGGGCTGGGCGTCCCGGTCAGCCTGATCAGCCTCGTGGGCGACGATCTCTACGGTCAGCAGATCCAAACCGACCTACAAAAAAGCGGCGTCGACCTGGACGGTGTAAGCGTCTATCCCGGCGGACAGACCGGGATCACTGTGGCGATTGTCCGCGCCGATGGCGAGCGCGCCTTTGTATCGAACCTCGGCTGCTCGGTGCATTTTGGCTTGAAAGACATCGCTCCCTTTGCGAACAAACAGCGCGAGGCTGACATCGTTGGGGTGGTAGGGATTTTCAACTTGCCCGGCTTTAGCCTGCCAGACGTGCATCGCCTTTTCACTGATCTGCGCGCGGCTGGAAAAACGACCATGCTGGATTCCGGTTGGGATCCGCAGAAATGGCAGCCGGATACGCTGCGGGATTTTCGAGCCTTATTGGGCAAAACGACCCTCTTTATGCCAAACTGGGATGAAGCCCGGGCGATCACCGGGGCGGATAACCTTCCAGATAGCGGGCGAGCTCTGCTAGGTTATGGCGCCGAGTTGGTGGTCATCAAAAACGGGGAAGAGGGCAGTTATGTATTTACCCAAAACGAGGAGAGCTTCTTACCCGCTTTGGAGGTAGAAGTGCATGACGCCGTGGGCGCTGGGGATACGTTCAACGCCGGGTTCATCACCGGCTATCGCCAGGGCTGGCGGCTCAAAGCCTGCCTGGCGTTGGGGAATGCAGCGGCGGCGATCTATATCTCACGCTCCGCCAATCGTTTCCCCTCCCTAGCTGAGGCGCTGGCGGCTGCCAGCCCGTACGGTTTGATCCCCCCCACAGTGCAAGCGAACGCAAAACCTGCGTTTTCTCCTTAAAAACTTACGCGCTGCAAAGAGGTTTTATGATCGATTTTCACACTCATCCGGTAATGATTAGAGAGCTTTATGACGCCAACCCCGATTTTGACCGGATCGTCAACGACGTTTTTGGTTTCCATTTTCCGCCCCAGCCGCTGGAGATTTTCTTGCGGGAAATGGATGCCGCCGGGGTAGATGCGGCGGTGCTGCTGCCGCTGGATTGTACAACCGCTCATTCCTGTAAAATCCCCAGCAATGAGGTCGTGGCAGATCTGGTTGAGAAGAATCAACGGTTTATCGGCTTTGCCTCCGTGGACCCGCTGCTGACCGAGGCGCCGCGCCAGTTAGAACGCGCGATTACGTCGCTGGGGCTGCGAGGCCTGAAGCTCGACCCGGCGCTGCAACGCTTCGATCTGACTAACCGCGAGCGCCTCGATCCTCTCTTCTCCATTTGCGCTGAACACGCCATCCCGGTTTTGATCCATTGCGGGTTGAGTTGGGCGCCGCTGGGTCAGGCGAAATATGCCCATCCCCTGCCGCTGGAGGAAATCGCCCAGGCTCACCCCAGCGTGAATTTTGTGATCGCCCATTTCGCCTGGCCCTGGGTCAACGAAGCGGTGATGCTGGCGTTGAAATATCGCAACGTCTATCTGGATACTGCGATCATTTTTAGCGGTACGCCCTGGGAGGCTTTCGAGCAGGTGTTTCAGAAAAACATCGGCTTGCTCACCCTGGAGCGCAGCCTATATCAACAAATCGTTTTTGGGACAAATTACCCGCGCACAGATATGCGCCGCTCGGTGCGCGGTATTCAACAGGTTGGTCTCAGCCAAAGCCTGCTCGATTTTATTTTCCACAAAAACCCCAGCCATCTGCTCAAACTCAAACAAGAGGCGTTATGACTGCAGTGCTCGAAACCATTACAATTCTGACCCACGCTGAAACGGAGTTGATCAACATCACCCCCGAAGTAAGGGGAATTGTCGAGAAATCTGGGATAAAAAACGGTACGGTATTCATCTTGTCGCGCCATACGACCACGGGGATCACGGTGAATGAAGGCTTGCCGGATCTCGAAATGGACATTGCCGAATTGATCACACACCTGGTCCCCGAAAAAAACTCCTATCATCATGCGCGTTTCTTGCATTCGGATGGGCAAAACGCGATCAACGCGGTAGCCCACCTGCGCGGAGCGCTCTTAGGGTTCGAGGTCTTTTTCCCGATCGAAAATGGGAAAATCGTCTCAGGCGATCGCCAAACCATTTATTTCGTCGAACTGGATGGTCCCCAGGAGCGGAAATATTCCGTGCAGGTAACTGGAGAGTAAAGGTGAAGGCTTCCTTGTCACTCGGTATTTTAGCAACGGTGGACGTTTTCAGGATACCTCCCTTTAGCAGTTGTACAACTCGCGCAAGCGAACGTTTTTGATCATCAGATAATGTTTGGGATAACATAAAATGATACGAGCAGAGCGTCAGGCAAAAATTCTTCAACTGGTCCGCGAGCGGGGTTTTATCGAGACTCAAGAGATTGCCAGGGAACTGGGGGTCTCGCCGGTAACCATCCGGCGGGATTTGCGGTTTCTCAGCGATCAGGAACTGATCCGGCTGGATCACGGCGGATCGGCGAAAGTGGATTACTTGCAAAAAAATACCGAGCCGTTGTATGAGACGAAAGTTTACCTCAACCATGCCTACAAGGCGGCTATTGGCGCTGCCGCGGTAGCCATGATCGAGAACAATGATACGATCATTCTAGATTCCGGCACCACCAACGCCCAGATCGCCTATCACATGCGCCATAAAGCATGGCAGAACATCACCGTCATCACCTGCGATCTCGTCATTGCCAAAGAACTCTGCACGCAACCCAATATCAACGTGTTAATGTTGGGTGGGATTTTACGACGCTCGTTTTATACCGCCTACGGGTCTTTCACCGAGCAGATTTTGCGGAATCTGAAAGCGAATAAGTTTTTCTTGGGGATCGACGCGGCAAGCCAAGACCACGGCATCACCAACATCGTGCTGGAGGAAGTGCCGATCAAACAACTCAGCATTGAAATCAGCGACCGGGTCATTTTGGTAGCCGATTCGTCCAAGTTCGCGCATAACGCGCCATTCAAAGTCTGTGGGTGGAGCCAGGTCAGCCAGGTAATCACCGATTCCTGCATCCACCCTGAAATGTTGGACTTCTTCATAGATAATAACATTTCCTATCATCTGGCAAATACCGAATGTAAAGAAGGAAACCCTACATAAACGGATTACAGTATGGACACTCTGACTAACTTTTACTTCTCCTTTCCCACGCGCCTCCTTTTTGGTCAAGGAAAATTCAATTCTCTAGGTCAGGAAGCCGCGCAGTTTGGTAAAAAAGCCTTCTTGGTTACTTACCCCTCGCCAACCCTGGCTGACCAAGTTGATCAGGCGGTCGCTATGTTAAAAGCCGCGGGCGTGGAGACCACGCTTTTCAGAAAAGCGGAAGCGAACCCGACGCACACCGTAGCCGATGAGGGCGCGGAATTGGCGCGCTCCTCGGACAGCCAGATGGTGATCGGCTTGGGCGGCGGCAGCGCGCTCGATCTGGCGAAAGCCATTGCCGTAACCGCGACCGGACGGTTGAAAATTTGGGACATTGTCGAGGGCGCGCCCATCACCCAGCCCCCCTTGCCGTTGATTGCCATCCCCACCACGGCTGGAACAGGCTCCGAAGCCACTCAATACACGGTCATCAGCAACCGGGAACAGCAGCGCAAAGAAGGTTTTGCCCGGAGGGAATTTTATCCCGCGGTTGCTATCGTCGACCCCTTGCTTACCGTGAGCATGCCCCCCGCCATCACCGCCCAAACGGGGTTGGACGTGCTGGTGCATGCGATCGAAGCGTATATTGCCAAAGTGGCTACCCCCGCCTCGGATCTATTCGCACGTGAAGCGCTGCGCTTGTGTTCGCGCTACCTGCGCCTGGCTGTGTATAACGGAAACGATCTGGCTGCCCGCACCAACATGATGGCTGCCAGCACCCTGGCGGGGATCGCAATCTCGCATTCAGATACCACGCTGGCGCACGTGATCGGCGAGGCAGTCGGCGCGGTGTTCAACACCTGGCACGGGCTGACGGTCGCCTTATGCCTGCCGGCAGTCATGGAATACGCCTGTATCGGAAACTTAGAAAAATTCGCTCAAATCAGTGCGCTGATGGGTGAAGATATCTCCGGGCTTTCCACCCGCGAAGCTGCGCTGAAATCGCCCGAGTTGGTCCGCCAACTGATCGTCGATTTGGACATGCCGCGCGGCTTGGGCGCTTTGGGCGTCACCGAGAATGAGCAGGTGCTTAAGCTAGTCACCCGCCCCGGATGGGATGCAGCCAGTCCGCGACCCGCCAGCCGCCAGGATTTTGAAATACTGATCAAAGGTTGTCTCTCCCCGCAGATGTCTTATTGGCGCGCGCTGGAAGAGGCGGACTAATCCAATATCAATCTAAAAGAGAAAAAACGATGAAAGCAGCAGTGATCTATCAGGTTGGCGATATCAAGATTGTGGATCGGGAGATACCGGCGCCCGCTCCGGATGAAGTTCTGATCCGCGTAAAAGCCTGCGGGGTTTGCGGCACAGACCACAGCCTTTTTGTGGGCGCCTACCCCGCCAACTACCCGGTGATCATCGGTCATGAATTTTCAGGCGTCGTCGAAGCCGTTGGAAATGCGGTTACGACGATTCAAGTTGGCGACCGCGTGACCGCCGACCCAAATCGGGTGTGTCATAAGTGCGATTTCTGCCGGATGGGCAGCGAGCATCTGTGTGAAAACGCGCGCTCCATGGGGGTTCACATTGACGGCGCCGACGCGGAATACTGCGTGATGACGGAATCAAACGTCTATAAACTCCCGGACACGGTCAGTTTCGAACAAGCCGCCTTTTGTGAACCGCTGGCTTGCGCCA
This sequence comes from Anaerolineae bacterium UTCFX2, assembly GCA_002050125.1. Lineage (GTDB taxonomy): Bacteria > Chloroflexota > Anaerolineae > Anaerolineales > UBA4823 > UTCFX2. Next base: position 12,057 of record MWTA01000041.1, read on the forward strand.
ATCACGGCATCGAATTGCTCGACCTGCGCCTGGGGGATACGGTTCTGGTGCTGGGGGCGGGCGCGATGGGAAACCTGCTCCTGCAGTGCTGCAAGAATTTTGGGGCAACCACGATCGTCGTGTCCGAACCGATCGACATGCGCCGCGAAAAGGCGCTGGAAAACGGCGCCACCCATGTTATCAACCCAACCGTGCAGGACGTGGATCAGGAACTGCGCAAGATCCGCCGCATCGGCGCCGACGTGGTGATCGAGGCGGCTGGCAGCCCTAAGCTGCAAGAAGCCTCCATCTACTACGCGCGGCGGGGTGGCAGCGTGCTCTGGTTCGGCTGCGCCCCGCAAGACCAGCAGGCAAGCATCAACGGGTTTTATGTCAACGACGCCGAACTCAAGATCATCGGGTCGTACAACAACCTTTTCAGCACCCAAATCGCCATTGACCTGATTGCCAGCGGGAAGATTCAGGTGGATAACCTGGTCAGTCACCACTTTGCTCTACAGGATTACCTGGATGTGTTCAAGGTGTGGGGGGGCAAAGATACCCTCAAGCTTATGGTTAACACCGATTGAAGACGGTATAAAGATCGATCAAAAATTGAAATAAACCTGAAGAACCCTAAAAATCATTTGAAAGGATTTACATCATGGCTACGTTGGAACAACTGGTAGAAAAAGCGCGCGAGAGCACACTCTTCACCGCGCCGGTGCTTGGACCGGATCTGCGCCGCTTTCTGGAGGTGCAGGGACCGCAGGTGAAAGCTCTGGCAAAAAAGGCGCTGGATGAAAAAGTAGAGCACGTTTATTGGGTGGGCAGCGGCAACTCTTGGGTCAATCTCTTTTCCGGAAAATACCTGCTGGATAAGTTCTCCTCGCTCTACAGCGATTTATACACTTCGTACGATTTTGTGGTGCGCGACCCGGCTCGCTTGAGCCCGAAAACATGGGTTTTCCTGGCTTCGTTCTCGGGCGCCACGGAAGACACCGTTGTCGCTCTGCGACACGCAAAGAGCCGCAACGCCCACACCATTGCGCTGGTAAGGAAAAGCGACAGTTTAATGGGCAAAGAAGCCGATGTGACGATTGCGTACGATTCAAAGGCTTTGTACATCCTGCCGCTTATGGCTGCATATTTGTTCGCTTTGGAGTATGCCCGGTTGCAGGGAAGCCAGGAGGCGGAAGCCATCCTGGAAAACCTGGATTCTCTCCCCGAGCTGCTTTCCCGCCAGTACGTTGAGGAAGAAGCCCCGGCGCGAAAACTGGCGGAAGAATTTAAAGACGTAAAACTGCTTTACACGCTGGCGACCGGTCCCTTATGGGGCTTGGGATATAAATTCGGGCTGACCGTGTTTATGGAAAACCTGCGCATCAACGGTTCGTTCATCGATGCGACCGAGTTCCGCCACGGACCGGTGGAGATGTTAGAAAACGAAAAACCCGCCATGATCTTCTTACTGGGCAGCGATGAATCGCGCAAGCTGGTCGAACGCGTGATTACGGTTTGCCAGGAGCACGATGCGCACATGGTGGTTTATGATGCCGCGCAATACCCGTCCGTTCACCCGCTGCTTGCCCCGTTCGCGTTGATGATCCCGCTCCAGTGGTTTGCAGTCTGGTCGGCATTGATGCGCGGGATTGAAAACCTGGATGACCGGGTGGTGATGGGCCGCGGCACTTTAGGCAAAGGGAAAGGCATCACCTGGCCATAAAATTCTTGGCTCCAGAAACCTCTTTTTCTGGATAACCGGACCGATTGCACTGGTACAACATTTTAGGAGGATTGAATTCATGGCTTTACAAAATGTGTTTCGCGGGGTGATCTGCCCAATATTAACCCCCTTCGATCCGGCGGGGCGGGTGGATCTGGAAACGCTCCGGCAGCTTGTTGATTTTGTAATCGACCGCGGCATCCGCGTCATCATGCCTGGTGGAACCACCGGGGAGGGGATGCTGCTCGATCTCGCCGAACGCAAAACCGTCGCCGAGACGGTCATGCGGCAAGCGCAGGGCCGCGCAGATGTGATCGTGCATACCGGCTGTATCAATACCACCGATACGCTGGAGCTAACCGCTCACGCCCAGTCCATCGGAGCCGGGGGTGCGTCTGTGATCACCCCCTACTTCTTTTCGTATGACGACGACGCCCTTTTTGAGCATTACACAACGGTTGCAGACGCCCTCTCAGACTTTCCAATCGCGTTGTATTGCTTTCCGGGAAATGCCAAACAGCTAATCTCCACCGCCCTTTTTCGGCGCATTCTTGATCACTCTCAGAACGTTGTTGCCATCAAGTTGAGCGACCCGAATTTGATCCAATTGCAGGAATACATTCAAGCCGGCGGTGAAAACTTCTCCACGCTGTGCGGTGTGGATGCGCTTGCGCTGCCGGCGCTTTCGATCGGCGCGGTGGGTCAGGTTTCGGGAAACTCCAACGTTTTTCCGGAAGTGTTCCGCGACCTTTACGCAGCCTTTGCTGCAGGCGATTTAGAGAAAGCGCGCCATCAGCAGGTGTTGATCAATCGCATTCGGGCTGTCTTGAAGGACGATATCGTTCACTTCAAGGCGGCAATGAGCTACCGCAGCCTGCCCGTGGGTTACTCACGCCCGCCCATGCGCCAACTCAATAAAAAGGAGATGGAAGACCTGCAAAAAGGCATGCAAGCTCTGGGAATCAAATAAGTTCTTTTCCTACAGAGGAATCATCGTATAGATTCGGAGGATTCACATGGCTATTGCTTCTGATACAGCCAAGATGATCGAGGGTTACTACCTCGGTCTTGCGGCTGACACCCGAGAGATGGTGGATCGGGCTATTCAAGAGATCGTGCGGAGAAAACGCCAGGGCGGCAAGGTGATGGTCATTACCGGCAGCGGACCGAATATCCACGAAGGGGTGACCAGTCTGATCGCTGAGTTGATGGACAAAGGAATCGTTGACGCCGTTTCCACCAGCTCAGCCGTGATCGCCCACGAGCTCGCCGGTACGCTCGATAAAGTGCGGCGCTTCGACGGAACCAAACTGGGCTTGGACCGCAACACTCTGCCAAAAGGGGGCACGTTCGAGATCACTCAGATGAGCCAGGAATGGCTGGATCGAATTTGCGCCGAGATGCCCATCGATCGAGATCTGATTCGCAGAGGGAACGAGCAGCCCGGGAGCGTCATCATCAAGGCAGCCGGCAACATGGCGTATCCGATGGGTTTGCGCACGGAAAGGGTTTCCCGCGAAATTCTGGCAGCCGCCAAGGCGTATGGATTGCCCTTTGAAGAGACGGCTGGATGGGGCGCGGACGCGCGCACCATGCTAGGCGCAGGTTTCAAGAGAAACCTGCCCGTGTTGGTCAGCGTACCCCAGTTAGTCGGCGGGGGCGGGGTCGGGCTTGCCATTGGCGACAGCATTTCGGTCAGCGAACGGTGTATGCGCATGGCGCGCATGATCGATTCCTGCGACGTGTTGATTGAATCTGCCATTGCCCTCACCCAGGAAATTCACGACGGTCCTTTCGAAACCTATACCGGTCATGGGATTTGGCCCGCCTGGGACGGCTACCCCACCACGCGTTTGGAGGGCAAAGCGCTGATCCGCATCGACCTGGACCCCAATCTGCGCAAAGTGTGGGATCTGCAGCGCAGCGACTCCACGGTTCAATCAGCCATCGATAAAGGGCTGCCAAAGACCAAACTGACCGGCATTCCCTTCCGCATGGAAATGTCGGGCTTTTCTCGCTTGGAAAGCAGCCTGCCCGTCGTCGGCGACATCGGCGAGGTCTGGCCCGTTTTAGCCTGGAAGGTTGCCGCAGAACTGGGGATCGAACTGGATTTCATCAGCCATCCGCAGCAGACGCCTGCAGGACAGGCGATGCGCGAATGGATTGTGGACACGATACAGCCCTTTAACCGTGAAGAGCTGATAAAAAATATGAGAAAAAGAGGCTATAAATGAAAATTATTTGCATCATCCCGTCGCGTTATAAATCTACCCGCCTGGAAGGCAAGCCGCTAAAAGATATCTGCGGCAAGCCGATGATCCAGCACGTGTATGAAGCTGCCAGCAAATCCACGCTTGCGACCCAGGTGGTGGTGGCGACTGACGATGACCGAATTTTCCAGGCAGTTCAGGGGTTTGGCGGGCAGGCTGCCATGACCTCGGTCGATCATAAAACCGGCACCGACCGGATATCCGAAGTGGCGCGGGGAATAGAGGCGGATATCGTTGCAAACATCCAGGGGGATGAGCCGCTTTTGGACCCACGGCAAATTGACGAAGCCATAGAACCGCTGATCGAAGACGCCCAGCTCAAAGCCTGTACACTTTGCCGGCGCATCACCGACGAGGCGGATCTGAACAATCCTAACGTGGTCAAAACCGTTTTCAACCAGTCGGGCGACGCGTTGTATTTTTCCCGTGCGCCCATCCCTTATCCGCGCGTGCGCGAAAATCACCGGGCATACGAGCACATCGGCATTTATGTCTATCGCAAAGATTTCTTGATGGAGTACGTGCAGATGCGCCAGACGCCGTTGGAGGTGTCCGAGTCGCTCGAGCAGTTGCGCATTTTAGAAAACGGCATTCGTTTGAAAGTGGTCGAAACCAAATACCCCGAAAAAGCTTTGAGTGTGGATACACCTGAAGACCTGGAAGCTGTGCGCAAAATCATGAGCCAGCGGCTTGCGAAAGACGCAGGCAAATCATAACCCCCGGCTAACTATACCGGGCTTCTGCGCTTTGTTGTTCGAATGGGAGCCTCCCACCGATAAGTGGTTTTCATCAACCAGGCTTGTACGGTTTTGAGGCTCCTTTTGATTCGCGGCTCTGACGCCGGCGCATGCACGCAAACAGTTCCTTGTGGGCGAGGCGCTGCCTTAATTACTTCCTTTGTTACCCCCTTAATTGACTGAAAAGCCGCCCGCCTGTAAGACGCTGCGGTTCGTGCGCAAAGCCTCGAGGAGCGCCAACTCGCGCCGATAGTGGCGCGTCAGCCTGCCGAGCAGCTTGTCCAGGCGCTCTGCAGCCAGCAGCTCTTGTTTCTGCAACGGGGATATTTGTAAAACAGCCGCCGCCAGGTACCCGAACAAAGCTCCGTCATCGGGAAGCTGGCTGAGGTTGAGCTGGTTGCTCCCGGATTCCTGCAGCAGTTGAACAAAGCGGTCGAACTGCCGGCGCAGCCGCCGGTTGTACTCAGCCGCCCCGGTCGGGTTTGGGTTGTCGATCGGGTAGGATTGAACGCGCCCCAGGAGGTAAGTGTGACTCTCGCGATCGAGGTCGAGCACCCGAAAGCGTTCCTGCCCCAGCGCCACCAGGCTCATTCGTCCTTCGCCAATCTGTTTGAGCTGGGCGATTTGGGCTGTGCAGCCGATATGGTGAGGTTCCGCCAACGGTCCAAGCGCTTCGACCCCCTCGCGAATCAGCACAACCCCGAAGGGGCAGCGTTGAGCCGCGCAATAATTGATCATCTCCACATAGCGCGGTTCAAAAATATGCAGGTGGATCGGCGTGCCCGGAAACAGCACGGTATTGAGCGGGAAAAGCGGCAATTCATACATGCGTTATGATTGTAGCATAAAGCCTATTCCAAGTCGATTGGGGTTCAATCAAGCCGCCCGCATGCAATCAACCCGCCATTTTGAGATACAATGTGACGGGCGTTATGCTTTGAATTAACCATTGGAGGACCAGCCCATGCACGAACTCGATTTTTCAGCCACTCTCTTAGCCCGCCAGCAGCGCCTCGCCCAGAACCTCTCGGCAAACAGCCTGGATCACGCCGTAATCAATCCCGGTCCCACGTTGACCTACCTGACCGGGTTGAGCTTTCACCTCATGGAGCGACCGGTGGTGGCGTTTTTTTCAGCTGGCGGTCAGCCAGCCCTCGTATTGCCCGAGCTTGAAACCGCTAAACTGAGCGGGCTGCCAGGGGACTTTCACCCCTTCGCCTATGGCGAAGACCCGGCGGCGTGGCTGGCTGTATTTCGAAAAGCGGCGGAGTTCGCCGGTCTGGACGGCAGCGTTGTGGGGGTCGAACCGGCGCGCCTGCGCTTTTTAGAGTTGAGCTACCTCCAGGACGCAGCCCCAACGGCGCGCTTCGTCTCAGCCGCGCAGCCGCTGGCAGACCTCCGCATATGCAAAGACGCTCAAGAAATCGACGCAATGCGCCGGGCGGTGCAGATCGCGCAGCAGGCGCTCCAGGCGGTTCTGCCCATGATCGGTCCCGGCGTCACCGAGCGCCAGGTCGCCTCCGAACTGGTCATCCAGCTTTTCCGGGCTGGCTCGCAGACCGAACTGCCATTTGCTCCGATCGTCGCCAGCGGTCCGAACAGCGCCAACCCGCACGCCGTCCCCTCGAACCGCCCTCTGCAAACCGGCGATTTGCTGGTCATCGATTGGGGCGCGTCGGCGGATGGCTATATCTCGGACTTGACCCGGACTTTCGCCATCGGGGGGGCGTCGCCCGAATACCAGCGGGTTGCAAAGCTGGTCAAGCAAGCCAACCAAAGCGGACGCGACGCGGCCGGTCCCGGGGTCCCTGCCGAGGCGGTGGATTGGGCTGCCCGCCGATTGATCGCCGAAGCGGGCTACGGCGAATATTTCACCCACCGGACCGGGCATGGCATCGGGATGGAAGGGCACGAAGAGCCTTACATTCGCGAGGGCAACCGCCTCATCCTGCAAAGCGGAATGGCATTCACCGTCGAACCCGGCATTTACCTGCCCGGGCGCGGCGGGGTGCGCATCGAAGATAACGTCGTCGTAACCGCAACCGGCGCTGAGTGCCTGAGCGACCTGCCGCGCGAGCTGATCGTCCTGGGATAACCCTCCGCATCTCCAGGTAACTCCAGGGTCTCGCAATCATGCGCAAGCAACGCCTCACTTCTGCTGCAGAACCGTTTCGGTTTCCCAACCATCCCGCCGAACGCTTATTGACCCATGCGCTCAGCCGCGCGGCGGAGATGAAACCGGTCTTTCAAACGGCGGATGATTTCCTGCGGCTCCGTTCAGATGAGGGACGATGCGCCGAGACTTGATCCTGATCTGGCTCGCGCTGCTGACCTGGGGGCTGGGCGAGGGGATGTTTTTCTTTTTTCAACCGCTCTATCTGCAAGAGCTTGGCGCGGACCCGCTCAAGATTGGGGCGGTGTTGGGAATGGTCGGGCTGGCAATGACCCTGGCTTTCCTGCCAGCCGGCTATCTGTCCGACCGGTTTGGAAGACGACCGCTGCTCATCGCCGCCTGGGTGATGGGTCTGCTGTCGACCGGCATCATGGCGGTATCCGCCACTCTTACGGTCCACGTTGTGGCGATGGTGCTTTACGGCTTCACGAGCTTTGTCTCGGTGCCGCTCAACAGCTATGTCACCGCCGCGCGCGGCCGCGTCAGCGTTGGCCGCGCCCTGACACTCAGCTCGGCTTTCTTCAACCTGGGCTACATGCTCGGTCCGCTGATCGGCGGATTTGTCGGCGAAAATATTGGGTTGAAAGCCAATTTTCGCTACGCCGCGGTCATCTTTCTCTTTTCTTCAGCAATCGTTTTCTTTATCCGCCCCCAACCCGTGGAAAAACCGCCAAAGAGCAGCGCGGGACAAGGGGTGCGGGAAATGTGGCAAGGCAGTTATGGGCGCTACGTCGTGCTGATTTTCTTCGTGATGTTCGCGATGTACCTGCCCCAGCCGCTTGCGCAGAACTTCCTCCAGAACGAACGCGGGGCGAGTCTGGCAGCCATCGGTCAGTTGCTCTCGGCGCGCAGCCTGGGCGTCGTTATCCTGAACCTGCTGCTCGGTCATCTAAACGCCCGCATTGGCTTCCTGCTCACCCATGCCTGTATGGTTCTCTTTTCCTTGCTGATCTGGCTTGGAACTGGATTCCCACATTACCTGCTGGGATATTTGCTGATGGGCGGTTACATCACCGGGCGCGGTCTGGCAATCGCCCAGGGGCGGGCGCTGGTCCAGTCAGCCAACATGGGAGTAGCCTACGGCATGTTGGAAACCGCGGTCGCGTCCGCCATGGTGTTAGGACCGCCGCTTGCCGGCTGGCTGTACGAGATCAACCCTGAACTGGTCTATGGCGTGAGCCTGGCGTTGGTCGGCTTAGCTTTGGCAGCCTATATCCTGTTCTCGCCTTTGAAACAGCGTGATCTGGTTCTTTTTGAAGAGAGAGAAAGGGCTCAATGGAATCAATCCTGAATTTTGGCATCCTGGTGGTGATCTGGCTGCAAAGCTTGGGAGGATGGCTGTCCGCGCCGATGGTCTGGTTCTCCTGGCTTGGCATCGAAGAGTTTTACCTCCTCATCGCGCCAGCCGTGCTCTGGTGCATCGACCCCGCCCTGGGGGTTCGTCTGGGGGTTGGGCTGATGACCAGCAGCGCGACTAACTCCTTTTTCAAGCTATTGTTTCAGGGACCGCGGCCGTACTGGTACGATGCGCGCGTCCAGCCGCTCGGTCACGAATCCTCTTTTGGTTTGCCCTCCGGGCACGCTCAAAACGCGGTCGTCGTGTGGGGCTTGATTGCAGCCCGGCTCCGGCGCGTCTGGACTTGGGCGTTAGTCATATTAATCATCCTCATGATCGGTCTGTCGCGCATGTACCTGGGCGTGCATTTTCCCAGCGACGTGATCGCGGGCTGGCTCCTGGGCGCGTTGTCCCTGTGGCTGATCCTACGACTCGAAAAGCCCTTTCTAGCCTGGTTCGGTCCGCTCCAGCCAGCCGCGCAGGTTGGATTGATTTTCATTGCCTCCCTGGTTTTAATCCTGGCAGCCGCGCTGGCTCGGTCGGCGCTGCAAGGCTGGGTGATGCCGCCGGAGTGGGTTCGGTTAGCAGGGCGCGCTGCCGGCGGGTCCCCACCAGATCCGCTGGCGCTTTCCGGCGTGATTACACCAGCTGCCGCGCTGTTCGGTTTGGGCAGCGGCGCAGCGTTGTTATACCGCCAGGGCTGGTTTAACCCGGATGGCTCGTTTCTCCAGCGTCTGGCGCGCTACTTGATCGGGCTGGCTGGCGTGCTGATCCTCTGGGCTGGCTTGGACGCCGTCTTTCCGGAAGGGGCGAACCTGCTGGCGTACGCTTTCCGCTATCTGCGCTACGCGCTGATCGGTTTGTGGATCGCATACCTAGCGCCGCAAGTTTTCATCCGGCTCCGGCTGGCAAAACCGCTGAAATAAAAAAATTGCGGGCGCACACCCGCAATTTCTTTATCCACAACAACCGGATTATTCTTCCCGTTGAGCCGCGAGCTCTTTCTGGCGGGCGGCGATGATCTCGGACGCCAGGTGCGCCGGCACAACCTCGTGATGCGAATATTCCATGGTGAACACGCCTCTGCCGCCGGTGATGGAGCGCAAGTCCGTGGTGTAGCGCAGCATCTCCGCCAGCGGCACCTGAGCCGTCACCACTGAGCGACCCTTCTCGGTGTCCATTCCCTGCACGCGCGCCCGGCGGGTATTCAAGTCGCCCATAATATCGCCCATATTGGCTTCAGGCACCGTGATGCGCACCAGCATGATCGGCTCCAACAAGACCGGCGCGGCGTCTTTCACTGCCAGCTTGAAACATTCGCGCGCGGCGATTTCGAACGCGACCGGCTTGGAATCAACCGGGTGTTCCTTCCCGTCGTACACCGACACTTTCACATGTCCGAGCGGGAAACCGGCGATTACGCCTTCCTTCATGACGCTCTTAATCCCCTTTTCGATCGCCGGCTGGTAGCTGGAGGAGACCGCCCCGCCAAACACATCCCAACTGAATGTGTAATCTTCATCCTGGAGCGGTTCGATCCTCATCGCCACTTCGCCGAACTGACCCGCTCCACCGGTTTGCTTCTTGTGGCGGTACTGCGCCTGCCCTTGCTTGGTGATCGATTCCTGATAAGGAACGCGCGGCTCCTGGGTGAGCAGGTTGGTTTGAAATTTGGCTTCGGCTTTGCGAATCGCCACATCAATGTGCTGGTCCCCCATGCCTTGCAGAATGGTCTGGTTGGTGGATGGCTCCATATGCCAGGTCAAGGTGGGGTCCTCTTCGGCAAGACGGGTCAGCGTGGTGCTGATCTTGGCTGAATCCGACTGGCTCTTCGGGCTAACCGCAACCTGATAAAGCGCGCTGGGGTAGGTTGGCTGGTCGAAAGTCAGCGGGTGACCCTTATCGCACAGCGTATCGCCAGTGGACGTCAGGTTGAGCTTGGGGACCGTGGCAATATCGCCGGCGTGCACCACCTTGACCGCCAGCTGCTCCTTGCCGCGCAGCAGGTGGATCGTTCCCACCCGCTCTTCGGCGCTCTTGCTCTGGTTCCAAATGCGGCTGTCAGAAGTCATCATCCCGGAATAGACCCGGAAGTAGGTGATCTTCCCCACAAATGGATCTGCGGTGGTTTTCCAGACGTACGCCGCCAGCGGACCGCTGTCCAGCGCCTGCAACTCTTCTTCGCCGTCTTTGCCGTGCGCCTTGACCGTGGGTCTTTTGAGCGGCGAGGGCATCAAATCGACCAGCGCATCCAATAAGGGCGCTAGACCGATCTCCGCCGAACCAGCCGCGGCGAATACCGGCGCAAACAACCCAGCCTGGAATGCGTTGACCAGCCCGCGCATGATCTCAGCCGCGCTCAACTCTTCGCCTTCCAGATACTTTTCCAGGAGCGTGTCTTCGCCTTCGGCGGCGGCTTCGATCATCTCCATCCTGGCTGTTTCAGCCTGATCCAGCCAGTCCGCCGGGATTTCAGCCGCCGTCTTGCCGCTGCCGGCGTAAGCCTTCATGCTGAGCAGATCGATCACGCCTTTAAAACCTGCCTTCTCACCCCACGGAAGCTGGAGTGGCACTAAACGCACCGAGACAAGCTCGCGCACCGAATCCAGCGCCTTCGCGAAGTCGGCGTTGTCGCGGTTCATTTTGTTGATCACCACGAAGCGCGGCAAGTTGAATTGCTCGCAATAGTTCAAGGCGATTTCAGTGCCAACCTCTGCCCCGGAAACTGCATCGATCAAGACCACCGCGCCATCGGCGACGCGCAGCGCTGAGATCACCTCGCCCACAAAATCGGTATAGCCGGGAGTGTCCAGCAGGTTGATTTTGTGCTCGCGGTATTCGACGGGTATCAACGCGGTCGAAAGCGAAATCCCGCGGCGGACCTCCTCATCCTCGAAATCCGCCGTGGTCGTGCCGTCCTCGATTTTCCCCAGGCGGGTAGTCGCGCCCGTAAAATGCAAGAATGCCTCTGCCAGCATCGTCTTGCCCGCGCTGCTGTGCGATACCAGAGCGACGTTGCGAATAGAATCGGTTGTGTATTCCTTCATTTATAGAGACCTTCCCGAGCAGTTAAAATGGCATGTCTATTATCAGGCGGCGCCGGGCATCGATCATCCCTCCCCCCGCCAATCCATTATATCCAGACTAGGCAGCCGCTCCATTTTGAAGCCCACCAGACCCTGGTTGAGTTACAAAACACGCGCAGGGATTATATCATTAGAAGCCAATTTGATCTCCAGTTCATCGATCTACAAATGAAAAACTGGCGGACCGGACCGCCAGTTTTTCTAATTGCAGAACGGGAGGGAAGAAATTCGATGATCTGCCCGGGGAAATGGGTCGCTAATCTACGGCGCACAAGCCTCCAAGAAGACGTCATCCACGTACAAAGCCGTGTTGCCGCCCCAGCCATCGTTGGCGGCGCCAAACAAGATGCTGATCGTCTGACCGCGGAAGGGCAGCAGGTCATACTCACGATATAGCCAGTTGTACGAGTCAACCGGGAACCATTTGAACAACTGCGCCAGGGTAATCGTGTTCCCCGCATTGCGTATGTGCGCATACTGGCTCTCCACCGCGTCGGGGGAATCGATCCAGCTCTGCCGGCTCAGCGCATTTTGCTCTGCCAGGTGAAAGCCCCACAGGTCGGAGCTGCGCGGTAACAGTCTCATCTTCAACCGGGCGTAATTGGCGTTCGAGGGTATCGCCACCGTAACGGGCTGCCAAACCTCGGACGTTGTAAACTGGTGTGGGAACAGGTTGACCGCGCCGACCGGGATGCCGTTCAACATCGACTGCACCGGGCTGAAATAATACTGGTTGGTGTAAGCCGACGGGATATTCGCCGTCGATATGATGGTCCAGCCCCCTGCCGCCTCGAAGTTCGAATTTGTCAGCAGATTTTGACACCCGGTATAGGTGATGCTGTCTGCGCAGATGTTCACCACCACGTCGTCAAAATAGGCGTTGGAAACGCCGCCCCACCCATCGTTGTACGTTCCAAATTCAAGCTTGACCTTGCGGTTGGTGTTGGCGAATGCCAGCAGCGAAAGCGCCCCAGTATCGACCCAGGCTTGATCGTTCCGGCGAACTTGCATGACATAACCCAAAATGACATCCGTGTTGGCATCGATCAGCGCGATGTACTGAAAATCCCCGATGAATGAGGGCGCGTCCGGGGCGGCGGTGTCAAAGCCCACCGAGTTTGGAAGCTGCTTGATCGACGGGGCGACGCTTTCGCTGGTGTAGGGGAAGTAGAACATCTGCACCGTTGCGCTCGAAGCGTCGGAGGGGATCACAAACTCGTGCGAGTGCCAGCGCGACCAGCTCTCTCGGTTATTACCGGCGGGCGGCCAAGAATCCATAATCCCGGTAAAACCGGAGCGGGCACCGGTGTACGCCTGGGCAGTGGTGTAGTACGGCGTAAATCCATTGGCTTTGCCGCTGATTGGGTTCCAGTAATACTCCGGAACCTCAAAGCTCGGGTTGGGGATCGGCGTCGAACAGGCAGACACTGCCGTAAAGCTCATATTGTTGGCGTCTTTATCCAGGAAGATGTTCGAAACGGCTGGCTCCAGATTGTAGCCGTCCTTGGAGGCAGAAATCTGGCGCTGACCGTCAACGACCTGCATGGAGTAGATCCCATCCTTGTCTGTCACGGCGGTCTGACCGCTGTCGCTTTCAACCGTTACGCCGCCGACCGGCATATCGTACATATCTTTGATCTGTCCAGCCAGGGTGTAAGATTGCTGCCTCAGCACCATCGGCATAAAAATTTTCTGAGAATCCTCGGGCTGAGCAGGGCGTTCCTCTTGAGC
>MWTA01000026.1 GCA_002050125.1 Anaerolineae bacterium UTCFX2
CGGCGTCGTCGTCATCGTCGGCGTCGTCGTCGTCATCGTCGGCGTCGTCGTCTTGATCGTCGTCGGCGTCGTCGTCTTGATCGTCGTCGGTATCGTTGCGATCATCGTCATCGGCAAGCTCTACTTCTTGTAAGACCGGGTTGCCGTCTGCATCAAGCACAAACTCAACTTCGACCAAATCGCCGACTTGGATGCCGCCTTCGATCTCCGAGCCAGCAGTAATCGCCAGGGTACGTCCGCCAATCACCCAGAAGCCAGCCCCAATTTGCTCGACAATTGCGGTGAACTCGTCGTCGTCGTCATCGTCGGCGTCGTCGTCTTGATCGTCGTCGGCATCGTCGTCTTGATCGTCGTCGGTATCGTTGCGATCATCGTCATCGGCAAGCTCTACTTCTTGCAAGACCGGGTTGCCGTCTGCATCGTGCGCGAACTTAACTTCGACCAAATCACCGACTTTGATGCCGCCTTCGATCTCCGAGCCAGCAGTCAAGGAAAGGGTACGCCCAGCCACAACCCATGTTGTTGGGTTGATGGCTTCGACAATTCCGACGAACTCCGTCTCGCCGCTCAGACTGCCGGCTGCATTCGATACCTGGATAGCGCGTTCGACTTCAGTCCGAGCCGTGTCGGATAATGCACCAACCATTCCGCTCAGAGTTTGAGCATAGCGATTGAGCAGAACTGCCGCCTGGGAAGCCAACTCCTGCGCGCCAGTTGGATCGCCTGCTGCGACAGTTTCCAGCTCGGCGATCGCGCTCTGAACGTATTTTTCATATTCCTGGACAGCTTGAGCGATATCGGCAGCGCGGTTATTCTCGATCAAACGGGCAATCTCATCCAGGCGCCGTTCGGCAAATGCCAGGTTCAGGCGAGCTTTATCGGCAGCATCACGGGCCAACGTGACCCGGGTTTGTTCAACACCGGTCTTGACGCTATACAGCGCGTCTCCGGGGAGCGCAGAATGGGAGGCGTACGCTGTCATTCCAGCACCGCCGAATAAAAAGACCGCTACCAGCACAAAGGCTGCGACAAAGGTGAACACCATTCGAGTTTTAGGGGTAGCCATGTTCCATTTCTCCTTCCATCGCTGATAGAGAGTAGATTCACCGGTTGATTGGGCGTTAGGCGAGAAACCGCGCTCTTGAGTAATCTCATCGACCTCAGCGATGAACTTCGCTTTGTTTCTGGCTGCCGCTTCCGGATTACGGGGGGGAACCGCGCGCAGTTGTTGTAACCTGCGGCGCAGTGCTAGTTCCAGGGGTTGTTGACTTGAATTATTCGTAGCCATCGTTATATCTCCTCCAAGTCAAGCATGGTTTGGCGCAGCGCTACCAGAGCACGGTATTGAAGTGCGCGGGTAGCGTCTACTGTCTTACCCAAGAATTCTGCGACTCTATCGTGTGACCATTCTTCCATAAAGCGAAGCTCGATTACCATCCGTTGCTCCTCCGGCAAGTTCAACAGCGCTTGCCGCAATTTCGCTGCTTCCTGCCGAGAGTGAACTCTATGCTCTAAGTCGCCTTTCGGGTCGGGATGTGCGTCGCTATCCAGGGGCGCCTGGGGCGTCTGCTTGCGATAAAAATCAACTGCCCAGTTATGCGCCATCCGGTATAGGTAAGCCCGCAGATTGCCTTCTGGATTTGACCCGCGCCGGATAACCTGTAAATACCTGGAAAATGTTTCTGAGACACACTCCTCTGCCAGATCCTGGTCGCCTAGTAGCCGGTAAGCATACCGGTAAAGGCTTGGGCTAAATTCTTCATAGACCCTCACCAAAGCTTGCTTATCTATTCGGTGTGCTTCGGTCGACAGTATTGCTTCCATGCACTTGGTTTCTCACTCTTTATAACGGTGGAGCGAATAAAGCATGACGGGATAGCCCCAATTTCTAATCCTATATTAATCTTCCTTTAGCCGTCGATCTCTATTTAGTAAAAGAAAAATATCAGCCGTTCAATGGAAAATGTTCATCTCCGTTTTGAAAAGTAATCGATCTGACTTTTTCTTAACTCAATCTCTGCTGCCATTTTTCCGGATGACTGATTAACATATGCTTCTACGAGAAATATACTCCAATTATGCTTTGAATTAGCAGAATAATCGCGCTATCCTATGGCTAATTCGGCATCCTCTCGGGCAGAAGCCGAACTCCACGCACTTAGCGGCGCAGATTTAATTAATTTTCATTCTCCTTGTCCTTTTCCACCACCATTTACATTTTGCTTGCCCTGCCCATTTTTGGGGCGAGTCTCCCTGGCGACCTTCCTCGGTGTTCGTTGGTGCAGGCGCCTTCGATCTACCCATGAAGGTCGCTTCTTTCAAGCCTTTCCCGGCTTAAAGAAACGCCCACACCAGCCGCTAATTTTTCTTGACAGGAACCTCAATCGGAAGTAAATTGATTGGCGGCAATGAGAACCACTATATTGAAGCCCCTCGCAATCGTCGTGCTGTGCGCCGGTCTGGTCTGGATCTGGGTCAGCAAAGCGCCGCCCGGCAGCGTGAGTAGCGGGGGCATCCCCGCCCCGCAAACCGGCTTTCAGGCGCCGGATTTCGAGCTGGTCAGCCTGGACGGCGAGCTTTTTCGGCTCTCGGAACTGCGCGGCCGCCCGGCGCTGGTCAATTTTTGGGCTTCCTGGTGCGTCCCGTGCCGCTCGGAAATGCCGGCGCTGGAGCGCGTCTATCAAAAGTACCGCGATCAGGGTTTCCTGATCCTGGCGGTCAACGCGACCCACCAGGACGACCTCGACAAGGCGCGGGCGTTCACCGCCGAGCTGGGGTTGAGCTTCCCCACGCTGCTCGACCAGACCGGCGAGGTCTCCAAACTGTACCAGGTGCGGGCGTTGCCGTCGTCGTTTTTTATCGATGCGCGCGGCGTGATCCAGGACGTGATCATCGGCGGTCCGATGGCGGAGGCGCTGCTGGCAATTCGCGTCGAACAGCTCCTGGAGGGCAAGCGCTGATGCTGCCCACCCTTCAAGTGGGTCCCGCGGCGCTGCAAACCAGCGGGTTGATCCTGCTGGTTGGTTTGTGGCTGGGGCTCACGCTGGCAGAGCGCTTCGCCCCGCTGCGCCAGGTTTCCGCCAGCCAAGTCTATAATCTGTTCATGACCGCGCTGCTGGCGGGGCTGATTGGCGGGCGGCTGGCGTACGCGCTGCGTTACCCCGCCGCTTTTGCCCAAAGCCCGCTGAGTTTGATCAGCCCCAATCCGGGGTTGTTCAGCCTCACTGACGGGCTGATCGTTGCCCTGTTAGCAGCCTGGATTTACGCTTATCGCAAGCAGATGCCCCTCTGGGCGGCGCTGGACGCCTTCACGCCTTTCTTCATGGTCCTTTTGATCGCAGTCGGGCTGGCGCACACCGCCAGCGGGGCGGCTTTTGGCAGCGAGACAACGCTGCCCTGGGGGATCGAACTGTGGGGAGCGGCGCGCCACCCCAGCCAGATCTATGAGACGCTGGCGGCGGCGGCAATCCTGCTGGTGTTGTTGCCGCAGCGCAAAGCAATCGCAGACCTGCCGCCGGGCGCCTACTTCCTGGCGTTCGTCAGCCTGAGCGCCGCCGCCCGGCTATTTCTGGAAGCGTTCCGCGGCGACAGCCTGCTCTTACCGGGCGGTTTGCGCCTCGCGCAAATTATCGCCTGGCTGGTTCTGGCTGCCGCTTTATATGGCTTCAGCCGGCTGGCTAGAGATCGCTAAAATCGTCGGATTTAGAGAACCGGGTTAGCGCCGCGCGAGATGTTCTCCAGGAACTCTTGGCGCGTCGCCAGGTTTTTGCGGAATGCGCCGTGCATCGCCGAGGTTGTCATGCGGGCGTCGTGCTTCCTCACGCCGCGCATGGTCGCGCACAGGTGCAAACCTTCGATCACGACCGCCACCCCGTGAGGCTCCAGCAGTTCCTGGATAAAATCGGCGATCTGGCGCGTCATGCGCTCCTGGACTTGCAGCCGCCGGGCGAACATGTCCACAATGCGCGGGATCTTCGACAGTCCGATGACCTTGCCGCGTGGGAAATAGGCTACGTGAGCCCGCCCAAGAAATGGAAGCAGGTGATGTTCGCACAGGCTGTAGAATTCGATGTCGCGCACCAGCACCATTTCATCGTAAGTTACATCGAAGATCGCATCGTTCACCAGGCTGACCGGATCGACCCAATAGCCTTCGAGCAGTTCCTCGTACATGCGCGCGACCCGATCCGGAGTTTCGCGCAGCCCCTCGCGCTGCGGGTCCTCGCCCACCCCGGTCAACAGATCGAAAATTGCTTGATGGACCTGCGGGCGGTCAATGCGGCTGTGGTTCGCCGAGCCATCGCCGGAGGCGGTTTTCTTCATGGAGTTCAGAGCCATAATTTCCTCATTATTTAGGAGAAGTACAAGTGTTACAGTTTACCGCTAAAGCCGACCAGCGTCAACGCACGCCGCTATAAAAAAGCCGGCTGCCCCGAGAAGCGCGTTCCTCGGGCAGCCGGCGTCGATTTTCATTGAATATGAAGTTCACCCATAAAGCGGTTCGATCAAACCATAGGCGCCGTCGCGCCGGCGGTAAAGCACGTTGATCGAATTGGTGTTGACGTTGAAGAAGATGAAGAAACTCTCGTGACCCAAAAGCTGCATCTGCTCCAGCGCTTCTAATTCATCCATCGGTTGGATTTGGAAGGCTTTGCGCCGGACGATCAGCGGCATTTCTTCGCCGCTTTCCTCCTCTACTAAGGGCGCTTCAACCACCTCCGCCGCCGACTTGCCGTCGCCGCGGCCCTTGTTGCGTTTGCCTTTGTAGCGTTCGATCTGGCGCTGCATCTTGTCCATGGCAGTGTCCATCGCAGCAAATATATCGTCAGCCCGTTCCTCCGCCCGCAGGATAAAGCCCTTGCCGCGCACGGTGACCTGCGCCACCTGCCGGTCGGTAGAACTGCGAGCGGACTTCACATAAGACAGGTCGACCCGCGCTTCTTCGATATCCGGAAGATACCGGTCCAGCTTTCCAAACTTCTTATTGACATAATCCTGGATACGGTCGGTGACATCCATATTTCTGGTGTATAGATCTACTTCCAACGCCATCTTGACCTCCTATAGAATAAATTTACCTGCAGATTGTGTTTCACAAGATTGCGCGCGCCAGTGTGAGGCCATATACCTGAAGCGCGCCTTGATGGAGCAGAGCCTGCGCACACGCGTTCAGCGTGGCGCCGCTGGTCATCACATCATCCACAACCAAAATTCGCTTACCTGCCGCCAGGTCGCCGGCAGCCTGGAAGGCGTCCCGGACGTTATCGCGGCGCTCTGCCGCCGATAAACCGACCTGGGTCGGCGTATCCTTTACTTTTTTCAGCGCTTTCGGGCGGTAAGGCAGCCCGCAGCCCAGGGCTAACGGCAGCGCCAACAAAGCCGCCTGATTATAACCGCGTATTTTGCGGCGTGCAGAACCGGCTGGAACGGGAACAACCAGATCGACCCCCCATTCCAGTTTGTCGAGCAAATCTATCATCGGGCGCGCCAGAGCCTCCCCAAGCGCCATATCGCCGGCGAATTTCAACTGCCGGATTGCGTTGCGAATCGAGCCGGTGTAAGGCGCCACGGAACGAGCCGCATAAAAGAGCGACTGTTGTCCGCGGCAGCGGGCGCACTCCGCGCCTTCCGCCACCACCGCCCCGCAGCGAGCGCATATCGTCTCTGTAAGCGCGCTGGCTGCCTGCGCGCAGCTCGCACACCAGCGCGTGAAAGGTTTCTCACAGCCTCCACACCGGGGCGGGTATAACCAATCTAACCCAGCCCAGGCTAACCGATAGAGGCGATAAGCTGGTCGCCCTGTTCTTGCAAGAACAGCCATGTATCTTTGTGTGGCTCTTTTCGAATTCGAAACCGAAATTTCTCGATGCGCGCGTGCCTGCCGGTCTACTGCCCGCCCCGGAAGAGAACGCCTCCAAGCACCGAACGGAACATCATCAAAACAGCCGGGGTCATCAACACGATGCAAATCGACGGGAAAATCAGCAGCGCCATCGGGATGAGCATTTTGATCGGCGCTTTGTGCGCCATCTCCTCAGCCAATTGGCGGCGCTTGATGCGCATCTGATCCGATTGAATGCGCAGCACCTTTGCCATGCTGACGCCCAATTGTTCGCTCTGGATGATCGCGGCGACAAAGCTGGTCATCTCAGGAATGCCGATCCGGTTAGCCATATCGCGCAGCGCATCCCGGCGCAGCTTGCCAAGCTGGATCTCGCGCAACACCCGCCCGAACGAGAGCGAAAGCTCGTTATCCCATTTCTCATATACTTTTTGCATCGCCCCGTCGAAGCCCAATCCGGCTTCGACGCAGATCGTCAGCAGATCGAGCGCGTCCGGCATGGCTTTGCGCACCGATCTCTGGCGGCGCTGGATGCGGCTGGTGAGCATCAAATCTGGGACGAAAAAGCCCAAACCGGTAAAAGCCGCCATTACGCCGATTTTCATGGTGAGCGTCCACTGCAGCTTTCCAACACTGTAAATGAAAATCAAGAAGCCGGCGATCACAACTGCCAGTAAGATGCGCAAAAACCAGAAGACGGCTGGCTCAAGCCCGCGCGGATCGCCGGCGAGTTCCAGGCGGCGGGCGGTTGCTTGCAGCGCATTCTGCGGCGTAAAGCGAATGACAAATTCTCCCAGGCGGCGGGCGACCGGAAAGATCACCCGCTCCGACAGCGGCTGTGAAAGCTCGATCTCTTCCAGCGAGGCGGTCTCGCCGCGGGCGGCAAATTCAGCCAGGCGTTCCTGCAGCGGGTCGTTCTCGCGCGTATCGCGCAGCCCGGCGATGACCAGCAGCACCGCCAGGATGAAAACGAACGCGCCTAAAGCGATGAAGATAATCGTAGGCAGCTCCATGTCCTACCTCCTAAATCTTCAAACCTCGATATTTGCAATGCGGGTCATAATAAAGTAACCCGCCATCACCATCAGGGATGCGATGATCAGCACGATAATGCCGATCAGCCGCGTCTCTGGATTGAAAAACTGCATCATATAGGGTTTGTTCACCACCCACAGCACGCCGGCGATGATCAGCGGCATCATCGCCAGGAAGCGACCGGAGTACATCACCTGGGAGGTCAGCACGCGAATCTCGCCCTTGATGCGCACGCGCTCGCGGATGGTGTATGAAATCGTATCCAGGATTTCCGCCAGGTTACCGCCGACCTCGCGCTGCACATTCATCGCAGTGACGACCAGGTCGAGATCGGGGCTGGGAATGCGCCGCAGCAGGTTATCCAGCCCGGTTTCCATCGTCAGACCAATCTGGACTTCCTGCACCACCCGCCGAAATTCATCGCTGATCGGCGGGGGCATTTCACGGCTGACCGCTTCCATAGCCTGCAAGTTCGAATAGCCGGCTTTCAGCCCGTTGACCATCAAGTTGAGCATGTCCGCCAGTTGGTTGTCAAAGCGCTGCAAGCGCTGCCCTTGTAATCGTTTCACATACATGCGCGGCAGAAACAAACCGACAATAAAGCCCAGGATCGTAAAGATTGGGATCGGGGTGCCGCGATTGGCGAAGAACCAGAAGAGGAAGGCAGTGACGACAGCCGAGATCAGCATAATCACGATGAACTCGGCTGGTTTGAGTTTGAGGTCGGCGCGCGCCAGTTCGCGGGAGAGCCCGCCGCCGCGGCTGGTCTTCTCCAGGCGGCGGTTGATCCAATCTCCGATGGGGGTGGCGCGATCGCGCTCGGCTGCGGCGGCTCCGCCTTCGACTGGGCGCTCGAGGTAACGACCCAAGCGCTCTTCGACCATCGTCCTCTCGTAACGGGCTTCCGTCACAAGACCGGCGATCAAAAGCACAAACGATATGCCCCCGCCTAAAACCAAAATGAGAATGGTTGGATCCATCGGGGTAACCTCTTCCTAATTCGTACGATTAATACCGCCGCCGGTCGCCGATTCCAAAAATCGATGCGGGCAAATGGATGCCGGAGGCTTCGATTTTATCGATAAACTTCGGACGTAAACCGGTTGGGCGCAAACGCCCCACGACCTTTCCATTTTCATAACCCGTTTGCTCGAACATGAAGATATCGGTCATCGTAATCACGTCGCCTTCCATGCCGCTCACTTCGGTGACGTTGACGATTTTCCGGCTGCCGTCGCGCAGACGCTCCTGGTGGACGACCACATCGATCGCGGATGAAATCTGCTCGCGGATGGCTCGGGCGGGCAAATCCATCCCCGCCATCATGGTCATCGTTTCGAGGCGCGCCAGGGTGTCGCGCGGGCTGTTGGAGTGCGCCGTGGTCATCGAGCCGTCGTGACCGGTGTTCATCGCCTGGAGCATATCGATCGCCGCTTCGTCGCGGATCTCGCCGACGATAATCCGGTCGGGGCGCATACGCAAGGCGTTAATCACCAATTGCCGGATGGTGATCTCGCCTCTGCCTTCGATGTTGGGTGGGCGGGATTCGAGCGTTACGACGTGCTCTTGGCGCAGTTGAAGCTCGGCGGCGTTTTCGATCGTGACGATCCGCTCATCCGATGGGATGAACTGGGAGAGAATGTTTAAAAAGGTAGTTTTTCCGGAACCGGTACCGCCCGAGATGATAATGTTCAATCTCGATTCGACGCAGGCTTTCAAGAATTGCAGCGCTTCCGCCGTGATCGAGCCGAATTGAATCAACTGCTCGATGGTGATCGGGGTTTTGAAGAATTTACGGATCGTCAGCACCGGTCCGACCAGCGAAATGGGCGGGATGACGGCGTTCACACGCGAGCCATCTGGCAAGCGCGCATCGACGTAGGGGCTCGACTCATCGATCCGGCGACCCAGCGGAGCAACGATCCGGTCGATGATGCGCATGACGTGCTCGTCGCTTTCGAACGTCATGGGCACGCGCGCCAGCTTGCCCGCCCGCTCAATATAGATGTTTTTGGCGCCGTTCACCATCACTTCGGTGATGGTTTCGTCTTCCAACAGTGGCTGCAAGGGACCGAACCCGAGAATCTCTGCCGCAATTTGCTCGTACAGCCGGTGCCTTTCCGGGCGGGTCAGGACGATGTTCTCTTCAGCCAAAACCTGATCGAACAATTCCTGAATGGTCGCCCGCACATCGTTAACCCGGCTGATATCCATCGTAGGGTCGAGCTCAGCCAGCAGGCGGTTCTGCACGCGCGTCTTGAGGTCCAGATAGGTGTCCTTCTGGGCGCTGACGCCCGGCGGCACCACCCGGCGCGCCTGGATGTTGACCAGTTTCTGTTGACCGGTTGACG
This sequence comes from Anaerolineae bacterium UTCFX2, assembly GCA_002050125.1. GTDB lineage: Bacteria > Chloroflexota > Anaerolineae > Anaerolineales > UBA4823 > UTCFX2. The sequence goes on from MWTA01000026.1 coordinate 9,229, forward strand.
CGGCGGCGCTGCCGTTTTCACCAGTTGAACTGGACGGGGCAGCTTTGCCTTGACCTTGTTCGATCCGTTTGAGCAGCGACATTGGTTATACCTCCAATAAAAACATTGCTTACTTTTTTCCGCTTGCCGCAGCCTTCTCCTCGGTTTGTTGAGCCAACTCGGTCAGGCGCGTGCGCACCTTTTCGGCGAGCATTAATATACTGCGTGCGATTGGACGGGTGCGGTCGCCCAGCATGAAGGGCACGCCGCGGTTCACGGACGGCACCACAACCCGGTCCTCGAATGGTATCACAACTGAAACCTCGTGCTTGAAACTCTCACCGATCTTTTCTGGCGTGATCCCGATGCGTTTATCAAAACGGTTCATAGTCAAGATGATGCGCTTGCGATCGATGCCCAGCACGTTGACCAGATCCAGGAACAAGCGGGCGTTTTTAATCGCCGGAATCTCCTGGGTGGTAACCAGGATCAAGATATCGCAGGATTCCATCGCCGAAAGGACGACGTCGGTCAGGGTCGAGGAGGCGTCAATGATCACATACGCGAACATGGTGCGCAAGAACTTAAGCAATTGCCCGAACTGGTCTCCGCTCACATTTTCGGCGTACTCGGGTCGCACGGGCGCAGCCAGGATTTTTATCCCGGTGGGCGCGTGGTTGATCATCACATTTTGCACGACTTCCACATCCAGTTCGTCGGCGCGCGGCGCCAGGTCTAAAACGGTATTTCTAACCTGTTCGTTGAGGAAAACCGCGATGTCCCCAAATTGAAGGTTGGCGTCCACCAACGCGATCGGCGTTTCCTCGTTTTTCAGGGCAACCGCCAGGTTGACGGCGATCGTCGTTGCCCCATTCCCCCCCTTGGGACCGTAAACCACGATCGTCTTACCCAGCCCCAGAGCCGCGCCGCCCGCTCCGCCCGCTCCGCCAAGCAAACCGGGGAGAGCCGCCACCTTGGCGCGCTCATCATGCGCCATTTTGCCCGCCCGCCGGATCGCCGAGGTGAGCTCATCCAGCGCCGGCGGTTTGGTCAGAAAGTCCCGCGCGCCCGCCAGCATGGCGCGCCGCATATAGTTCGGATCCCCCTGGACCGAAAGGATTACGATCTGGGTGGCAGCGTTTTGTTTGCGGATTAATTCGGTGGCAGTGATGCCATCCATATCCGGCATGTTAATGTCCATCAGGACAACATCCGGCTTTAGCGCCTTCGAGGCTTCGATCCCCGCGCGTCCAGAGCCCTCGGCTCCGACGACTTCCAGGTCGCCTTCGAACTGCAGCAGTTTGCGAATGTTCTCCCGGGTCTCGGCTACGTCGTCAACGATCAACACCCGGATTTTGTCATCATCACTTGCCATGAACGCTCTCCGTCAGATCGCCTGCTATTGGGTCGGCTGGGCCGCGGGCAGCGGCAGCGGCGTCAGATTATCGATCCTGGGGTTCAGGCTGTAGGGCAGTTTTGCCGGAACCGGGATCTGGTACTGTTCCAGCAAGAAGCCCAGCGTCACTGGCAGCGTGTTCTCGCGTGAGTTATCGTCCCCGGCGCGCAGCGCCAATGAAAGCTGGGTCGCTGCCTCTGGGCGCATCTGGGTTAACAGCATGAAGTTCAGCGTCACCGCATCTTGCGGGCGGACGATTAAGGTGATCACATTCGGCACGGGTGGAGGCGGCGGCGCCTGACCTTCGGCAGGCGCCGGCGTCGGCTCGGCTTGCGCCTGGGCTGCGGCGTCTGTGAGCGGGAAATCACCCACGTTGAGCACCACCACATCCTGAAGAAGCATATGGCTGACCATCCGCGGGCGCTGCGCCTCGCTCGGCAGCAAGAATACCGCCTGACCCAACACCGGGTCGATGATCGTTCTGCCGTATACGCCGCCGGCAATCTCGACGGTGAGCGGATTGCGGGTGCCCGTCACCGGATCGGGAGGACCTGCGGCGATCACCGTTCCGCTGGAGCTTGGCAGGATGGACTGGAAGTCCGTGTCCACGTCCACGAAAAGGAAGGACGCAATCACATTGACATGATCCCCCGGGCGCGGCGCGTATGAAACACTCGACAGGCGGCTGACCGGAATCGAAACCGCGACCATGCCCTTTGGAATGCTGAGCGACCAGGGCGAGCCCGCCTGGGAGATGGTTTCGCCTTCGGATAACAGCATCGAGGTCAACAGCGGCGTGCCGGCAGAAACATCAAACTTAACGACTCGTCCGATAGCTTCGTTGATCTGCCCGGCTCGATACATACCTGGAGCAAGCGCGCTTTGTTGCCACGGTATCGAAGCCAGCATCTCACTATTCAGTTCGGTCCCTTTGGAGATATTTTGAGAGATCATCAAAATTTCTACCGGAGGGGGTTGGGTTGGCTGCACGGCTTCCTGTGGCTTCGCCAGGAAAAAGCGATAGACCACAAGCACTGCAACCAAACCTAATAAGATAACCAGCGCTAAAAGGATTAGTAATCGCCCACGCCTCATGCTATCCTCCAGGTATGCAGATGAGAAAAATTTAAACTAATCATACACTTCATGAGGGTTTTGTCAAGTTAAGTTGAGAATTCTCATGAAATCTTACCAGAATTTGACGAAAATAGGCCTTGCTAATAAGCAAGGCCTATCTCCCAATTGAATTGCACGAATTTCCACGACCTGAGCCGGTCGAGCCGGTTGGGTCGCGCCGCTTAGATGGCGTTCATGATGGTGCTGAATACGTTGCCGATCGCGGGGCCGAGTAGAGCAAGAATAACAATTACAACAATCGCGACCAAAACAAGAATCAACGCATATTCGACCAGGCCCTGTCCTTTTTCTTTCGGAGCGAATAACATGGGATTTTCCTCCTTTCCTTCGAAGTGCCTCACTTGTTCTTGCGAGCTTGAATAAATTATATGCAGTTTTCATAAAAAATGCAATATGTTTAAGCCTTGCAGTTCTGCAAACTATTACGTATCATTTTGAATAATTGCAATATCTATGCCAGAACTCAAAGGCAAGGGGGAAGTTATTGAGATATTCGGTTCGATGATCACTGGGTAATCCCAGTTCGCTCCAGGATAGGCAGTTCGAAAATCGCCCGGCTCCCCTGTCCAATCACGCTGTCTATTTCGACTTTACCCCCCATCATCTCCACGCGGTCGCGGATGACTTTCAGCCCCATCCCTCCCCCCTGGTCGATGATGGCTGTGTCGTAGCCGCGCCCGTCGTCGTCTACCACCACTTTAACGGCGGATTCACCGATATCTAATTGGACCTTTGCCGAATTCGCCTGGGCGTGGCGCGTGGTGTTGTACAGCAGCTCCTGGATTGCGCGGAAAATCATGACCTCCTGATACGCCTCCAGGCGGCGCTCCTTACCGGTGAGCAGCAAGCGGACGTCGATTCTGGTTTCATCCCTGACGATGTCCACGTAGCGCTTGAGGGTCGGCACCAAGCCCAGGTCATCCAGCATCATCGGGCGCAGTTCAAAGATGTAATCGCGCACTTTTTGAAAAGTCGAAGTGGCGGCAAGTTTCAAATTTTCCAACTCGGCTTTGGCTTTTACGGCGTCAAGATCGAACAAGCGCATGGCGATCTCGGTTTGCAGAATAAAATTGGAGAGCGCCTGCGCCGGGCCGTCGTGCATCTGGCGCGAAAGCCGCAGCCGTTCGCCTTCCTGCGCCTGGATCAGCATTTCCACCTCTTTAGCCGCCGAACCGTCCCCCCGCCCGGATGGACCGCCGATCAGCCCGCCCTCCATCGCATCGTGTATGCGCTCCATCAGGGTGATGTGTTCGGAAAGATGGTTCTGGTCGCTCTGTAATTTTTCGACCTGCCCGCGCATCACAAACAGCCGCTGCTGGGCATCCAAGGCGGAGTTGTACGCCATGCGGATGTCCTCGCGGGGCATGGTTTCGAACTGCGACTGCACCTGCTGCAGGTGGGCGGTGATCGAGGCGTTCCTCTGGGTCAGCTTGTTCATCTCGATCTGGCTCTGTTCGAGCATGAGGGAGATTTCTTTGAGGTCCCGTTTCCTCTGCTCGAGATCTGTCCGAATCTGTTCTTTGAGGGCGTTCCAGATCTCAGCGTCTTCGTCTTGCGAAGCCATTCCGCGTCTCATGCGTTCATCTCCAGAAAGATAGCCTAATCGTCAAAGCGAACCCACCCATACTTGAATGCCGCCAGCGTGGCTTGCGTCCGGTCGTTGACCCCCAATTTGTGCAAAATGGAGGTGACATGGTTCTTCACGGTCTGGTGGCTGATATCCAGGTTGGCGGCGATTTCTTTGTTGCTCATCCCTTTGGTGATGTAGGTCAGGATCTCCATTTCACGCGCGGACAGCGGTTCGGAGATCTTGTTGATATCCGCCGGCTCGAACGCCTCGCCGCTCGTCTGGCGCTCCAGCAGCCGGCGGATTTCGTCCGGCTCATATTCCTGGCGGTCGATCCAATACTTGCCATTGACCACGACGCGCACCGCCCGCGCCAGCAGTTCGGGCTGGATGTCTTTGGTGCAGAAGGCGTTGGCGCCCTGCAGCAGCCCCTGAATTTTTTGACCCACATCGGCGTACGCCGTCAGAAGGATGACCCGCACCGGTAATTTTTCAGCCATGATCTGGCGCGTAACCTGCTGACCGTTCATCCCGGGCAGGTTGATGTCCAGGACGGCGACATCGGGGTGTTGCGCGCGAATCAACTCCAACCCCTTCTCGCCGCTGTCAGCCTGTGCAACGACATCGATATCAGGTTCCAGCGAAAAGGAATCGACGACTCCCTGGCGGAAAATTGGATGATCATCCACAATAACTACCCTGATCTTATCCATGTCCGAAGCCTCGCTCGATTGTTCTGTGATTACTAGTATAGCACAGGTAGAATTTCCAATCAAATCGAAAAAACCGACTCGGTTCAGCGCCAGGAATAAACCTGCATGTTTTCGCCGCCCAAAGGCGGGCTGAATTCTCCGTGGGTTTGAAAGACCGGCGTCTTCGAGCGCACCAGATCGGGATACCAGCCCGGAAAGGTCATCAGGTAGCTGACGCCCCTCTGGTCGAGATAACTGGTAAGCCAGCTTTCGTCCCGCATAAACGGGATCACCTCCGGGGAAACCAGCCCCGCCAGATCCACCAGCTTGCGCTCGCCGAAATATCCCAACGCTCCGATATCATGGGCGGCGACCAGCGCGTCGCGCGGGGTGTTGCCGGCGATCCATTGCGCAGCCGCGACCATCTCGCTTTCGATCACCGCCACATCGCGGGCATAAGCGCGCGCTCCAATGAGCCAGAAGGACGCCAGCAAGATCGCCAGTGAAATTGCCCAGGTCCTGCCGATCACCCTGCGCCACATCGCCGGGCGCTGAGATCCGACCCAACCCGTCATCCCCGCCAGCCCCAGGATCAAGTAGACCGGCAGCGCCGGGATGATATACCGCCCGTGCTGGTAAACCACCGGCAGGCGCACCGCGTAGACCAGCAGGAAGCCCAGGAACCAGATCTCCAGCGCCAGCGCTGACCAGCGGCGCTCGCGCACCGAGCGGCTCACAAACAGCACAAACCCCGGCAGCAGCAACACGCCCGCGCCGATCAAGACCAGGCTGAACTGCCGTAAAAACCGGTTCAACAGCGGCGCCTGGGTCAGCACGGCGTATTCCGCTTGTTTGGCAAAAAAAGTGTTCGGCACCCACTCGCCGGACAGGGACAAGTTGAAAAAGAGGTAGGGCAGCGCGCACGCCAGCGCGCCCGCGGCGACCAGCAGCGCCGCCCGCAAGCGCCCTTTCCAGGTCGGATTCAGCATAAGCGCACACAATCCCACTGGTCCCAGCAGCGTCAGCCCATCGGGGCGGACCCAAACGCTCGCCCCCGCCAGGATTCCCAGCAGCAGCCAGTTCTGCTCTGGCTGCAGCAACTGGTCGAAAACCAGCAGGATGATCACCGCAAACAGCAGCGTTTCCATCCCTGAAGTGGCAGCCCAGACGAGATGCCATTCCAGGCAGAGGAAAATTCCCACAGCCAGCGCGGCGGCTGCCGGCGCCGGCGCCAGGCGCTGGTGGATGCGCATCCCCAGCCAGCCGACCGCGCTCAAAGCCAGCCAGCCGACGAAAAAAGCCCAGATCGGCGGCTGGGCGCCAAGCCAGAACCCGGGGACGAGCAGCACGGTCCACAGCGGCGAAGTCGAGCCGGCGGACGGCTGACCCGGCAGAAACGCCCAATCGCCGCGCAGCGCCAGGTTGCGCGCGTAAGTCTGGTGGATCCAAGCGTCGTCCAGCGGGAAACCGATCTTGAAATAGAGCTGGCTGGCGAGGACATACCCGCCCAAAGAGAACGCCGCGGCGAGCGGAATGAGCCAGATGCGGCGGTTGCGTCGAAAGTTGTGCGTAAAAAACTTGCTGATCGGGGTCATGGCAGCGTAATCTCAAACAGGCGGACGTCTTCGAAGGTGGCGAGGTAGCGCAGACACAGGCGGTCGCCGGGCGCGGCGAACAGATCCGCGCCGCCTTTGATCTGGTCGATCTCGAGCAACAGGAACCCCGCGTTGTAGCGCTGCGCGGCGGCGCAGACAGTTTGTGTATCGCCAAACGGGATCGAGACCGCCGGTCTGCCAGCCGCGGCAAAGTAGCCCGGCGAGTTGTTGACCATCACCACCTCCGCGGGCGCAGCGCCGGTCTCACGCAAATAGCTTTCCAGGGCTGCATACCGCCGGTTCGAGGCGTCCCAGGTTTCTTTATTTGAGCCGGCTGAAAAGAGGCGGTTGTAGGTCACAAACGCGCTGAGGCAGACAGCCAGCGCCACCAAACCGATCGCGAAAAACCGGCGCGCCTCGCTCATCCGCCAGCCGCGCAGCCGCGACCCGAATTCCAGCAGGCGCTCCAGCCCCACGGGAGCAGCCGCCCAAAAAAAGGGCTGCAACGCCGAACCGGAGTGGAAAAACCCGCCCCGCACGCCTTGAAAAGGAAACGGCAGCGTCATCGCCAGGAATGTGAGCGCCCAAGCCAGCGCCGCCAGCCGGGTGCGCAAATCCGCCCGCAGCCGCCACATCCCAAGCAAGATGAGCGGCGCCAGAAAGATTTCTGCCTGCACCGCCAGCGTGCTCAGCAGGTTCTGACCGAACGCCCACAGACGGGTGCGCAAGATCGCGCCCAATCCGCCGCCCCACCAGCGCGCCAGCGTAAGCTGGCTGGCGGGAAAGCTGAACAGCTCGTCGTATTCGCGGATCCACAGCGCGCGGCTGCCCCCCGGAGAGAGGAACGTCCCAAATTCCGCCAGGTTGCGGGCGAACCAGGGCAGCATCACCAGCAGGTACCCCGCCGCGCAAGCCAGCCCGTTCAGCCACACAGACCCCGGCTGAGCGGTTTGTTTGTGCTTCAGCCAGTACAGCCAGACGGCTGCCAGCGCGGTGACCAGCCAGATCATCCCATCCGCCCGGGCGAGGTGCATCAGCCCGGCGATCAACCCCAGCGCGGCGAAATTGATCCAGGTTCGCGGCGGGGTCGCTTGCGCGGCGCCCGCCTCTGCGGGGACGAGCAGGAAAAACACGCCTCCCAGCAGCATGTATGCCCCGAAAATATCGGTGGTCGCGACGTAGGGCAGATAGAAACCGGAGAAGAGCGCGAACGCGCCCGCCAGAATCGCCAGGTTTTTCCGGCGCGCTAACCGCCATGCCAACGCGGCGGTCAACGGCGGGATCAATCCGGCGATAAGGATGAAGGGTAGGCGCGCGGCGAAGAAATCCAGGCGGTTCAGCAGCGCCATCCCGCCCGCCGCCAGGATGGAGGTCAGCGGCATCCAGTAGCCGTGCGAGGGGTGCGGCAGCCCGGCGGGGTCGTCCAGGTAATTCCAAAGCAACTGCTCGCTAAACCCGCGCCCCTGCGCCAGGCGCAGCCCGCCCGAGTAATAGTAGTCCGCATCCATATAACCGGGGGAATGCTGCGCCGCGCTGATCGCGCATGCCAGGAGAAAGCCAAACAAACCCAATAGAAAATAAACCCGCCAGCTCATTGCGGCAGCCTGTAAAGGACGTAGGTGTCGCCGAAATTCTCGACCAGTTCGAGGCTTGCCAATAGCTCCTCGATCGCCTCCCAGTCGGCGGGCTCATAATTCTCATCTTCCCCGCGCAGGAATTCAGCCCCAGCCTTGTAATATAGGATGTAGGTATACGAGCGATCTTTCCAACCTCGAAGGATCGTGTGGATATCGCGTGGACCGCTGGGGTCGCGCCGCTCCCTCAACCAACGGTCCAGGATCTCGTCGGGTTCGCAGACAGGCAGGCAATACAGGCTGCGCGGTTCCCAAAGCATCAGCACGCGCGAACCTTCGGGGAGAGATCGTAAGGAGCGCATCGCCGGTTCAAACCAGCCCAGGTTTCTCGCCAGGTAAGCGTCCGAGGTCTCCAACCCAAGGTTCTTCTGGAACGCGTTTTGCCCGAGCGTGTGGAGACCCAACTCCACGGCGTTCAATCCAAAAACCACGAGCGTCAGAATCCCGACAATCACGCCCAGGCGCACCCGGTTCTGAACCACCCGCGACAACCCCGAATAACCGGCTGCCGCCAGGAAGGCGTATGCTGGAAAGACCGTAAAATAGAGCCGCGACTGCAACAAGAAAGACGAAAATCTGCCGACCCCCATCCAGACCGCCAATGCGGCGACGACCACAACTGCGGCGATCCGAATAGCCACTCTTTCCCCCTCGGGGCGAGAACTCCACCCCAGGAAAGCCGCCAGGCTCAACCCCAACATCAAAGGACCGATCGAGGCGCTATAACCCGGGCTGCCTTGTACCCCCATAACAACAGAACGCAGTGGCAGTAAGGCGACATCCAGCCAGTTGCCCCAAGCCGCGCCATGATGATAATATGCGATACGGTAAGGGGTCATCGCCCCACCGGGAAACAGCAATGGGTAGATCGGATTGCCGGTTGCGAAGTAATTTCTGAGCAGCCAGGGGGCAAAGACCATCAAGGCTGGCAAACCGAACCAGGCAAAGGACTTTAAAACCGCCCTGGCGCTCTTCCTCTGGCGGAACAAGATGACCACAAACCCGCCAACCAGCGCTAAGCCGGCGGTATATTTCGCCCCCAATGCAAAACCGGCGCAAAGCCCCGCCAGTCCCAGCAGCCGGTCGGCGCGCTGTTCATCCCACAGCGTCAGGCAAATCAAAAAACCCAAACCGAACCAGATCGCCCACCAATCAGCGTATCCCCAGCCAAGCGCAACGGCGAGAGTGAAACCCGCTAAAAGCGCAGCGACGCCAACCCAGCCCGCATCTGTCCCCAACTTTTGGGCAGTATAACCCAGCAATCCCAAAATAGCGATCAGACCCGCCATCCAACCCAACACCGGCCCAGCCGGCAAGCCGCCTAGACTCATCCCAAACACATGGAGCATCTCGGCGGTTTGCGGCATGCCCCAGAACATGATCTCAGGGACATAACTGATCCGGTGCGCATCTAGATAGATCTTTGGCAGGGTTATATGGTACACCAACGCGTCGAACTGGAGCGGAGGCGCCAATGCCGTCGACAACGTAGCGATCAAGATCCCAAACAAAATGAATGCCGCTCCCCGCCCGATCCGGCTGGCTGAATTGAAAATCGGGGCGAAGGAACGAAAGCTTGCCCACCAGGCGCGGATCTCTTTTCGTAACAAAAACGCGAGGAGCACGATCGCGGCTGCCGCAATCCAGGGAAATAAAAGACCCGCCAACCCGGCTGCGAGTACGCCCAAAGCCAGGCAGCCCGCGCCAAGCGCTGCCTGGAGCGAGAGCAATGCCAGCGGGTGTATCTCCAGCCTGGGAAGCAGCCAGCCGCCCAACCCGCCTGCCAGCGCAAAGAGCGTCAAATCAACCAGCAGCACCCACAGGACTCTGAGGAGGCTGAGGATAAAGTCGGGGGTAATCGGTTTATGGTAAATGAAATAAGCAGCCACAACCACCGCAAACCCGAACAGCGCCGCCCAAGCCAGCTTTCCATTGAGCGCGGAACCGATCCATGAATTCAGCCGGGCGGGGGGCGGCGGGCGGTCTGCGCTTGCGTCCGGCGCCTCTCCTTCCATTGCCTCGGATCGGTTTTGGGGTTCCTCGGACATGTTTCTCTCATGCGCGGTTTGCGCCGCACGGGTTCATCGCTGCTTGAGCCATTGATCCCACAACGGGCGCTCCGGTCTCAAAATCCACCAGCGGATCCAATACAACCCGATGATTAAAAAGACCGGTAAAGGGAAGAACATAATCGAGTGCTGGATCGGCTGCTCGCCGATTTGCAGCGTGGACAGGAACAACCACCAGACCCCCACCAGGAGCAAAACATAGCTGACCACGACCAGCCCGCGCCCGAATTTACCCCATTCCTGATCCCAGGCGGCGAAGACCAAGATGACCACCGGCAGCATGACGATGTAATTTTCCGTCGCGGTGCGAATGCCAACCAGGGTGGTGGCGGTGAGGGTGAAAAACGCGGTCCACAGAAACCAGCGAAACTCCTTCCCCAGCGCCGCGCGCCACTCCCAAATCAGCGTGGCAACCAACAGCGTGGTGAGCGCGTATCCGAGCTGACGGCCCACGCCGGGCATCCACTCGGCGAAGATCTCCCCGGGCGTGCCAGCCAGCGTGTAACTGGGATAGGCGAAGATCTGGCGCACATTCTGCCAGGTCCAATCGGGGATCAACAGGCTGGTGACTGCAATCATTAAAGCCAGGTTGCCAAGAAAACTCCAGACGATAATGTAGCGCCGCTCGGAAACGCTCCAGATTAAGACAAACAGGATCAGCAGCGCTACCACCTGAGGCTTGATGGTCGCCAGCGCCAGCAGAAGCCCCGCCCAGCTATCCTGCTCGGCGCGAATCGCCAGGATCGCCCCGGCAATAAATAGCCCCACCAGGATCGAGGCGTTTGAATTAATCAAGGGGCGGATGCTGTAATACCACAGGATCGCAAACGCCAGCAGCGCCCCCAACATGGCTGGCGACAGCTTCCAGCGGCTGAAAGAGATCCCCATAATCGCGATCAAGATGATGCTGACTTCGAGGACCGTCATCCAGACCGCGCGCGCCAGGTTGAAGTCGGGGATCAGGGCGAACGGCGCGAAAACGAAGATCGAATAAAACGGGTAAACAAAGAGCGCCTGATCTTCGTCGGGGCGCGCCGGTCTGCCGTAAAAACGCTGCTGGATCTCGCGGGTGGTCTCTTCGCTGTATGGGCTTTGACCTTTCATGATGAATTCGCGCGTGCCCACCCAGCGCGGCAGGAAGTCGCTGCCGCCCGGGTTCTGGACCGAGTACTGGTAGTTAACCCAGATAAGGCTGGCTAGCGTGGCGATCCCCAAAATCGCCAGCAGCGCGATCGTCAGATAGTGGAGGGTTGGTTTCAACTTGCCTTCACTCGCAATAATAACGCATCGTTCTGCCCATCCGCGCTCATTCGGGGATAGGATGACCTTGTCTTGAAGTTCGTCTCATTTCTGAAAATCTCAAAATGGAAGCCACGTCGTTTGTATGAATGCAATATTAAGTGCATTATATCTTTTCTGCACGACTTGGCGCGGGCGATTTGCCTATCATTATTGTGGGTTTAGCGGGATGGGTTCCGATGGATTTCGACAGTCTGGAGATTCATCATTAAGGCAATTGCCTTACTCCTACCCTACGCCCATCTACTGACTCCAAATCATGGGCAAGTCAATTCCACCAGGTCATAATATTCGTCGCTTATCAGAGTTTTCCCGCACACAGGCAGAAATTGGTCATAAAGAAATTCCTGCGCCCTGAGCTGCAGCCCGCTGCGGTCGAACTGGGCAACGAAATTGGCATCCTGTTTGCTGATCAGCAAATGGGTAGCGCCTTTATCCTTGAGCTCCACCGCCGCCTGGTTGACATCCCAACTGTGCATGGCAAGCTGGGTCCAGCGCGACTGGTCGATATCTGCCACGCAGCGCGCGTCGCAATAATAACCGCGCCCGTCCCATAGCATCCAGACCCGCGCCTCCTGCGGTAGGTTTGTCTGAATATACTCTTGCATTGTAAAAAGCGGGATCTGGCGGCGCAAGAATGCCTCCCGCGTCTCAGTTCCCAGGACGACCCCCAGGGGGCGCACGCTCATAAAGAACAGGATCGAATAGACCAGCGCGATCGTCAGCACACCGAAGCCCAACCCGCGCACCAGGATGCGCCCGGTCGATCCCTTCAAGCGTCCGGCTAGCTCTACCAAGACGTAAGCCGCCAGCAGGCTCAGCGCCGGGAAAAGCGGCAGCAGGAAGCGCGTCTGCTGCGCGCCCAGCGCCCAAACGATGAACCGCAAAAGCGTCCAGGCTGCCAGGGCATTCAATGCCGGTGTGCGGCGCGTGAGCGGATAGAAAAGCGCGAGCGGGAACAGTATGCTGGGGATCTCGATGCTGCCCAGGAAAGTCCCAAAACGATAGTGCTGGGTATAGAGCAGCAGCGGCAGCGAAAGATAGACCAACAGCGTGCGCGGCGCCCCGAAGCCATTCATGTATTCGAGCCAGAGCGCCACTCGCTCACCGACATCGCCGCCAGGCGAAATCAAGAACGGGTAGACCGGGTTGCCCGTCCAGAGCCAGTTCTTCAGATACCACGGGCTGCCAACCAGCAGCGCAGTCAAGCCGTAGACCGCCGCGTTGCGGACGATGACGCGCCAGCCGTCCCTGCGGCTCTGCCACAGGATGACCAGCCCCAGCACACCCGCGCCTCCCAGCGCCATGTACTTCGTGCCCAGGGCAAAGCCCATCAAGACGCCCGCCAGCGCCAACAAGCCCCATTCCGAGGGATGCGACCGATCGTCCGGTTCCGCATCTTCTTCTGCGCAAGCCTGGCGGTGCGCGATCCAGATCAGCACGGCGTACACCGCCAGGAACTCGTACAGCGCCCACGCCATATCGCTGTAGGCAAACCCAGCCCAGATCGGGAAGATCGGGATGCCGACCAGGATCGCCACAGCCAGCCAGGCATATTTCCGTCCAATGAAGCGCTCCGCCGCGCGGTAGGTAGCGATCACCAGCAGCACCGCAAAGATCAGGTGAACCAGCTTGGCGAAGCTGTCGCTGCCAAACGCCAGCCCCAGGCTGAAGAGCATCTCGACCAGGAAGGGATAAAAGGTCAGCCAGTTCTCCGGCAGCGGGACGATCCGCCCCGCCTGGAGGAACAAGCGCGGTCCCTGCAAGTGATACATCAAGCCGTCGTAGTCCCAGGGTGGGGCGAGGGCTTGGAGGAGGGCAAACAATAACACTATCGATGAAAGCAGAAAAAACATCCTGTCTTCGAGAATCGAGGCGTGAGATGATTCCGCTGATTTTGCTGTCGATAGATAAATACGATTTACACGTTGATTGCCTATCCAAGTGGAAAGCCCCAGAACCACGATCAACCCACTCAGCAGCCATTTTGAGGGCCATCCTCGCAAACCAGTTACAAACAGAAGAAAGCCACACAATCCCAGAAAGATCGCAGAACTAAAAACCCAAGAAGTTTTATTTTGCATCAGCGCTGTTTAGATGAATCTGTTATAACGAGACGAACCAATCTAACCATGCGTTTATAAGGCAGGCTAACAATTTCGAAAACCCCAAGGTAATCCTCTACCGGGTAAAATTGGAAAATTCAACGATATTATACTTCCAGGAAGTCGAGATACAGCATGCGAGGAATGGTTAGAAAACCTTGTAGTTGAAAGAACATCCCGCCTTCGATGACGAAAGATTGCAGAGGAATGGTAAAGAATCATGGCACATTCTATTTTAGAGCGCATTTCTATCAATAGCCGCAATAATTTTCAAAGAGCCAATTTCATAAACCTGACAATCATAGTCGGTCTGGTTATTGTTTACTTGATCACCCGCATTCCTTTCCGCAGTGAAATTTTGTTCAACTGGGATTCGGTGAATTACGCGCTTGGGATGCAGGATTTTGATGTATGGCAACATCGACCGCATCCCCCCGGGTATATTCTTTACATTAGCTTAGCCCGATTAATCGATCAAATAATAAACAACCCGAACTCAACCCTGGTTATGATCAGCATTATTGCGGGCTCGCTGACCGTGGTGTTCACCTATCTCTACGCCGTAAAACGATTCAACCTCAGCGATGCATTCTTTGCCGCGCTTCTGATGCTGACCAATCCATTGTTGTGGTTTTATGACGAATTAGCATTGAATTATTCATTAGAAGCTTTTTTCTCGATCTCGATCGGGTATTCATTCTTTTTAGCGATGAAAGGTTCGAAAACCTGGGCTATTCTTGGGGTTATTTTAATGGGAATTGGGGGAGGATTCCGCCAAACGATCTTAATCGTTTTTCTTCCCCTGGTCATTTTCACCTTCTTACATCAAACCTGGAAACTGCGTATTTTGGGCAGTGCGCTGCTCGTCTTGATCTGTTTGTCCTGGGCAATCCCTTTGATAAACTCTATGGGGGGACTCAATGCATTCTTCGCCGCAAGCAAACTACTGTCCAGCATACTGGAACGCCCGACTCTGCTTACACTGCTTCACGCTTTCTTTTATGGCGGACATATCCTATTGATCTTATTCCTGCTCGCGTTGTTCGGACTGATCCGCCTGCCAGCCAATTCCTTTTACGTCTGGGAAAAAAACTTCCTGCTTCTGTGGATTGCTCCAAACCTTCTTGTAATTTCATTGTTTCATATCGGGCAATCTGGTTATGTGTTGTTCTTCTTGCCGCCCTTAATGATTTACTCGCCATTTCTTATCCGTACAGGCTTGCCTCAACTCGAGCCGTTCTTGTTCAGAAAGAAAGATACGGCAAACCAAGATTATGATTTAAAAATTCGATTGCTTATCGGAATGCTTGTTCTCGTGAATATCGCTAGTTTTTTCACTGGCGGTTACTACTCGATTAGAGTGCATGACCACTTATGGAAAACCATGCGCGAACTGGTCCAGAAATACCCCCCCTCTGAAACAATCATCCTAACAGATACCGGCAGGATGAATGGTTTTCGAATGGCGAGTTATTATTTCCCCGAATACCATGTTTATGGTATTTCGAAAAATGCTTTGGATTTTTCATTTTTTACACAAAATGGCACATTCGAGTTCTCAAAATGGTTCTTCCATAGTTATAACCGCAGCGATGATTATGAATTAAGTTCCAATAATAGCGAATTCAACGTCATTCTCGAAATTCCACAAAATATTAAAGGGCTTATTGTTGGAGATCCCTCATTGTGGAATAGACTGCTGATCAATCACAACAATAGACCTCTTGCATAAGTG
>MWTA01000038.1 GCA_002050125.1 Anaerolineae bacterium UTCFX2
CCTGGAACAGGCAGCATGACATCTGAAACTATGGCTTGCATGGACCTCCCCAGAGAGGGCGGCAGCTACGCCCTCGAGCTAATCCTGCCCCAAGCTGCCCGTTTGCAGATCGGCAGGTTGGGCGTCTTTAACTTTCCCGCGGGGCATTACATTTATACGGGCAGCGCCTTCGGTTCCGGCGGGCTGCATGCCCGTTTGAACCGCCACCTTTCCCCCTCAACAACCCACAAATTACACTGGCACATCGATTACCTGCGCCAGGTTGCCAGCCCTTGCGCGCTGATCTTATTCTCCCATGAACCTGAAAGAGACGTGGAAACCCGGCTGGAATGTCTTTGGAGCCAGCTCTTTCTGCGGATGCCCGAAAGCAGTCTGCCAGCGTTCGGGTTTGGCGCGAGCGACTGCGCCGCCGGCTGTGGAGCGCACCTGATTATGTTCCAAGCGCCGATCCTCCAACCGCTATTAGCGGAAGCGGCTGTCCGCCGCCGGATAGCCGCTTCCGCAGGGGTTCAAACGGATTTGCTGCGTTTCTATACCTTACTGGTAAAATGATCGCAGCAACCAGCGAGTTGCATGGATAAGCTCAACTTTCGGAGTGTATTTTGAAAAAATATCTACAGGATTACTTTTGGTTGTTCTTGGTTGCGGGAATCATTGTAGCGGTAGACCAGTTGACCAAAGCCTGGATTCGCCAGAACCTCGTGCTTGGCGAGGTCTATCTCCCTGAATTCTGGCTTACAAATTATGCCCGCATACTTTATTGGAAAAACACCGGCGCCGCCTTTGGGATATTCCAGAACTTAGGTGGAGTCTTCACGGTTCTCCCATTCATCGTATCGGGCGCGATCCTGTACTACTTTCCCCAAGTCCCGTCCCAAGACTGGCTCATTCGCCTGGCGTTGGGGATGCTGTTCGGAGGCGCAATCGGGAACCTAATCGACCGCCTGACCCTGGGATATGTAACCGATTTTATCTCGCTCGGTGAATTTCCGGTTTTTAACATTGCCGATGCGAGCATATCAATTGGGGTGGTGGTGCTCTTTATTGGGATGTGGGTTCAGGAGCGCCGCAAAATGAATGCCTCCAAATCAACCGAAGATGATTCAAGTGGTTCAAACATCGCCGAATCCACCCAATCTTCCGAGGGAAATTCAGGGTGACTGACAGCCAGCCCACGGTGATCGATCTCACTTTCACCGCAGGACAACCAGAGCGGTTGGATAAATTTCTGACGGCGCACATGCCCGAATTCTCACGCACGCGCGTCCAGGACCTGATCAAAGACGGCTCGGTCACCGTGAACGGCGCGCCGCCGCGCAAAGCCGGGCAGATCCTGGAGACTAACGCTCACATCCGGGTGGTCCTCCCGCCGGTACAGCCCGGCGGAATCATCCCTGAGGCGATCGCCCTGGATATTATCTATGAGGACGACGACCTGATAGCGCTGAACAAGCCTGCGGGCATGGTCGTGCACCCGTCGGCAGGTCATTCATCCGGTACTCTGGTGCACGCGGCGCTCGCGCACGCGCCTCAAATGGACGGCATAGGCGGCGAAAAGCGCCCCGGCGTGGTGCACCGCCTGGATAAGGACACCTCCGGTTTAATTCTGCTCGCCAAAAACAACCGCGCCTACGTCTGGCTGCAGGATCAATTTCGGCGCAGAGAGATTCAGAAAGCCTATCTCGCATTGGTCGATGGACGCCCCCCGACACCGGACAGCAGGATCGAAGCTCCCATCGGGCGGGATGCGCGCACGCGCCGAAAAATGGCAATCGTCACCCCGGAGCAGGGTCGCCAGGCGGTCAGCGAATACCACACCCTGGAGACCTTCCCCAACCACACATTTTTGAAAATCCACCCGATCACCGGTCGGACGCATCAGATACGCCTGCATCTCGCATTTATCAATTGCCCGGTCGCAGGCGACACGGTTTATGGGCGCAAACGCTCGACCATCCCAGTCGCCCGGCATTTCCTGCACGCCTGGCGGTTGACCCTGCGTCTGCCGGGGCAATCCAACCCGATCACTTTCGAAGCGCCGCTGCCGGAGGACCTCGAACGCCTGCTGCAATCGCTGCGCCGCGCCTGACAGGCGCCGCCAAACTACGAAAATAAGGAGCCAGAGATGCAAACCATCGATTTGCGATCCGATACGGTTTCGCTGCCCACCCCGGAGATGCGCCGCCGCATGGCAGAAGCCGAACTAGGCGACGACGTGTACGGGGAAGACCCCACCGTGAACCAACTTCAGGCGGAGACCGCCCGTTTGCTGGGAAAAGAAGCTGGGCTTTTTGTGCCATCGGGGACGATGGGAAATCTGGTTGGGATACTCGCCCACTGCACCCGCGGCGATGAGGTAATCCTGGGAAACAAATCGCATACCTTCCTTTACGAAGCCGGCGGCATTTCGGTTTTGGGCGGGGTGCATTCTTGTCAGATTCCCAACCAGCCGGATGGCACGCTGCTTTTGGAGGAGATCGAAGCGGCGATCCGCCCGCCCGACCCCCATCATCCGATTACGCGCTTGATTTCAATCGAGAACACCCATAATCGCTGCGGCGGCGTGGCGCTAAGCCGCGAATACACCCAACAGGTCGGCGAACTGGCGCGCCAGCACGACCTGAAACTCCACCTGGACGGCGCCAGGTTGTTCAACGCCGCGGTTGCCTGCGGCGTTCCCGCCGCGAAACTTGCAGCGCCGGCAGACTCGGTCACCATTTGCCTGAGCAAAGGCTTATGCGCGCCGGTAGGTTCGGTTTTATGCGGCAGCCAGGAGTATATCCACCGGGCTCACCGTTTGCGCAAGATTCTGGGCGGCGGAATGCGCCAGGCTGGGGTGCTGGCCGCCGCCGGGCTGGTCGCGCTGGAACAGATGACCAACCGGCTGGCGGAGGATCACCGCCGCGCCGCGCGCCTGGCAGACGGGTTGTCGCAGATACCGGGCGTGCAGTTCGACCCTGCCAAACCGCCAACCAACATGGTCTTCCTGGATCTCGAAGTCCCAATCACGTTGACAGCCGTCCAGGTCGCCGAGCTTTTGAAAGCCCGCGGCATTCAGGTCGGCGTGGTCGGACCCAGGCGGTTCCGCCTGGTGACCCATTATTGGATCGACGACGCCGCGATCGAACAGGTCATTTCCGCTTTTACGGAAATTCTGTAAAAACACAGCGCATGTTATAATATTCACAACTTAAGGTTAGAAGATGACAGAATTTGTTACGCTTGCCCAAATCGATGAAGCCAGCGCCGCAGTGCGCGCCAGGCTGGAAGCGTCCCCGCGCGTGGGGATGATCCTTGGGTCCGGTCTGGGAAGTCTGGCGGATCAAATTGAGCAGCCTGTTCACATCCCTTATCGCCAAATACCGCATTGGCCCGTTTCGACCGTGATCGGACATGAGGGTCGCCTGGTAGCCGGGCAACTGGAAGGTCAACCGGTAATGGTAATGCAGGGTCGTTCGCATTACTACGAAGGTTACAGCATGTCTCAAATCACGCTGCCCGTGAGGGTGATGCGCCGTCTTGGGATCGACATCGTCATCATCACGAACGCGGCTGGAGGGGTCAACCCAAGTTTCGAACCGGGGCAGGTGATGCTGATCGTGGATCACCTCAACCTGATCGGTATGGCGGGCTTGAACCCGCTGCGCGGACCCAACCTGGACGAACTCGGACCCCGTTTCCCGGATATGAGCGTGCCGTATGACCCCGCGCTGCGCCAACTCGCCCTCGAAGCCGCGCAGGAAAAGGGCATCTTGCTCCAACAGGGCGTCTACGCCTCTCTGGCGGGTCCTTCCTTCGAAACCCCTGCCGAATTGCGGTTTCTGCGCAGCGCCGGGGCAGACGCGGTGGGTATGTCCACCGTCCCTGAAGTCATCGTTGCCCGTCACGCCGGCATGCGCGTCCTGGGCTTTTCCGGGATCAGCAATAAAGCGAACCTGGATGGCAGCACAATCACGACCCATGAGGAGGTCCTCGAAGCTGGAGAGAAAATTGCACCTCAGTTATTGAGCTTACTGCGCGGCGTTTTGCGCCGTCTATTTGCTTGATATTATTGGACAAAATTACCGGCTCTGGATTATCCCCTACCTTGGAGCGGCATGGAGGAAGCACTCAGCTTTTTTCGCGCCTTTGAGATGTGGATTTACCTGCTTCTCGGGCTTGGGGGGTTGATCTACATCAGGAAATTTATTCTTGCCTGGCAAGATTTGCGTGGAGCTACCTTTGGGCTTGAGCGTGAAAGCGCCCAGGCGCGATTAAACCAGTCTGCCAGCGTTCTTGTATTGTTTTTAACGATGATTTTGACCGAGTTTATTCTGGTTTCTTTTATTGCCCCCGCGATGCCCGGTATCGCTTCGCTGCCAACCCCCACGCTCAATCTATTGGCGACCCCCACGACCACGCTGCTTGCCGGAACCCAGCAAACCGCCCCGGTTGGAGCTGCGACGCCCACGGGGCTGGCGGAAACCATCCCAGCCATCAGCAGCGGGTGCGTCCCCAACGAAGTCGAAATCGTCATCCCGCAAAATGGCGAAGAAATCCGCGGCGTGATCCCGGTGGTGGGCACCGCCAACACCCCGAATTTTGGCTTTTATAAATTTGAGATCAAGAGACCGGAAGAAGCCGTGTGGCTCACAATCCAGGCGGGAAATGTCCCCATCGATAACGGAAAACTCGGCGATTGGGATACCTCGCGCCTTTCTCCGGGCGAGTACCAGTTGGCTCTCGTCGTGGTTGATAATCAGGCAAAACCATCCGAGCCCTGCATTGTACAGGTGCGCGTTTCTCCCCCTCCCGAGGTCACTCCCGGTCCCTAGAAGGTATGCCTAGCGATGCCAGAAATCCAAATCCGTCCCGTTTTGCCAGGCGATATCGCCGAGTTGATCGAACTGGATCATTCGTATTCCAGCGATCTGGTCTGGCAAATGGATTTCAAACACGACCGCCTGCATGGTCAGATCAATATTGCGTTTCGCAAAGTGAATCTGCCCCGCTCGGTGCGCCATGAAGTCCCGCGACCGCCGCGCACCCTGGCGGATGACTGGCAGCGCTTCTCCGGCATGCTGGTGGCAGCCATCGAGGAGCAGCCGGTTGGGTACATCAGCATCCTTCTGGATCCCATCACACGGGCTGCCTGGATCCCCGACCTGCTGGTCAACCGTCCGCTGCGCCGTCAGGGCATCGGAAGCGCATTGCTGCTCTCCGCCGCGGACTGGGCAACCACCAAAGACAGCCGCGATATGGTGCTGGAAATTCAGCCGCGCAACGGACCTGCCATCGAAATGGCGCTCAAGCTGGGCTTTGAATTCTGCGGTTACAACGATTTTTACTACCCGGTTAATGAGATCGGATTGTTCTTTCGGAAATCCTTTTAGTTTGCGATGAGCTGCCGCTTTGCAGCCTTATTGACCACCTTATTGAAATGCACGATCTGTTGATCAGTTCGCTCCGAACGTTAAATAGCTTTCTTGCAGCCGGGATCGCCATCACAGCCTTCTCGCTGCTGCTCTATGCCTTATCGTTCAACTTGCGCGATTGGGTGGCGCGCTCGTTTACAATCATCCTGGCGTGTGTGGTAACCGTGTTCGTTGGCGAGGCGTTGAGCAGCGTCGCGCCGACCCAGGAGCTGCTGGAGTTCTGGCTGCATTTTCAATGGGTGGGCATCATCATCCTTCCCGCGGCTTACCTGCATTTTTCAGACGCCCTGCTCGCCACAACCGGACGACCATCGCGGGGACGGCGCCGCATCGCCATCCGCCTGATGGATCTGATCGCGATTGGCTTTTTGCTGGCGCTGCCAACTGGCTTCCTGGTAGGACCCATGGTCGCGGAGGCGGTCCCGATCCCCCATCTTCAGCGCACCGGGGTGACCTGGGTGTTTGCGCTGTTTTACGCCATCGCCATGCTGGTTTCCTGGATCAACTTCTGGAGAGCCTACAAACGCACCGTGACGAGCACAACCCGGCGCCGAATGACCTACCTGATCGCCGGGGCGCTTGCGCCTGCCTTGGGTTCATACCCATACCTCCTTTTCGGTTCGGGGATCGCTGCCCGCTCTCCGTTGTTGTTCTGGTTCACGGTAACCTTCAGCAATCTGTTGATCACTTTCCTGTTGGTGCTGATGGCTTACGCGGTCGCGTTTTTTGGCGTTCCCTGGCCAGACCGGGTAGTCAAACGCCGCTTATTCAAATGGCTGATGCGCGGACCGGTCACCGCTTCCACGGTCCTGGTTTTAACCACCACTTTCCGCCGTTTGGGTGTGCGCGCCGGGGTGGATCTTTCGGCGATTATCCCGGTGATCATGGTCGGCGCGATCCTGTTGTTGGAGCATTTAATTACCCTGGTCGCCCCCATCTGGGAACGCTGGCTTTTCTTTGGAAAAGACCGATCGGAAATGGAACTTTTGCAAACGCTTGACGAACGTTTGCTCACCCTGGGAGACCTGCAGCAGTTTTTAGAGGCAATTCTGGCGGCGGTGTGCGACCGCCTACAGGCGCCTCAGGCTTTTATCGCTACCCTGGGATCTCAAGAGATCGAGACTTTGATCATCGTAGGAGGTGAAAAATCGCTTAAGAATGAAGATTTTCCGGTCAGTTCAATTCGCGCCGCCGCCAGCGATGGCGGCAGCCGTCCGCTGTTCGCCTGGGGCGATTACTGGATCGTTCCATTAACGGACCTGGACGACCAACCGAACGATCTGATCGGCTTGCTGGGCGTCTGGCGTCATCCGGATCAGGAACTCGATCACGAGCAGTTGGACGACCTGTTGCTATTGAGCCGCCGGGCAGCCCTGGCAATCGGCGACCGCTACCGCCAGGAGCAGGCGTTTAGCTCGTTAGAAGAGCTCTCGCCAGAAATCGAGATGATCCAACGCTTGCGCGCCGCTTCGCGCTACGCCGGCACGGACGTGCTGACTTCGCCGGAAATTCCCATCAAAGAAAGCGACCTCTCTTCGCTCGTAAAAGATGCCCTGACCCATTATTGGGGGGGTCCCAAGCTGACCGGCAGCCCGCTGCTAAATTTGCGGGTTGTGCGGCAAACCGCTCAGACGCAAAAGGAAAGCTCGATCAACGCCCTGCGCTCGATTTTGCGCAAGGCGATCGAGCACGTCCGCCCGGAAGGAGAAAGGCGCTTTACAGCGGATTGGATTTTGTATAATATATTGGAAATGAAGTTTCTCGAAGGTCGCAAGGTTCGGGAAGTCGCCATGCGGCTGGCAATGTCCGAAGCCGACCTCTACCGCAAACAACGCGTGGCAATCGAGGCAGTCGCACAGGCAATCATTGAAATGGAACAGGATGCGCTCCGGGAGGGATCGCTGCCTGGTCTAGACGATCTGAATTTCAAACAAAAAATCGAGGAATATGCACGGGGAGGAGTTCTTAATGGTGAATAAATCTCGTCACTATCAAGAGCAAATTGAACCACCACAGCCAATGGATGAATCCTGGTGGGAAGCCGTTTTGGCGCAAGAGGATGAACAAATCGAATCAAACCTGGGGCGTTCCGCCCGCGCGTCAGCCGCAGTCTCGCATTGGGATGAGCTAAGGCACGATCAACTCGGTGAAGATGAATACCTGAACTGGGAACAAGCATTCGAGCTGTATGAACAGGATCAGGTCATCCGCCTGGCTGTCTCCGGCTGTAATCGGGGGGGGCTGCTGGTCAGCGGAGAGCATTTGCACGGCTTTGTTCCGCTCTCGCACCTGGTCGAATACCCATGCCAGAGCGAAGACCCGGAAAGCTGGCTTGCCACCTATCTCGATCGCATGCTCGACTTAAAAGTGATCGAATGCGACCGCGAACGTGGGCGCGTCGTCTTCTCCGAACGAGCCGCCCAATCCCACCCTGGCAGCCGAAATACCCTGCTTACCAACCTTACTCCGGGTAATTGCGCCAAGGGGATCGTAACTAACATCACAGATTTCGGGGTGTTTGTTGATTTGGGGGGCGTCGAAGGGCTGGTGCACGTTTCCGAGATTTCCTGGGGACGGGTGCAGCACCCTTCGGGAGTGGTCTCGCTGGGGCAGGAAGTGGTCGTGTATGTGATCTCCGTCGATCCAAAACGGGCGCGCGTCGCCCTCAGCCTCAAGCGCCTGCACAAGAACCCCTGGGAGACTGCTGAAATCCGCTACGTTCCGGGTCAGATCGCCGACGCGGTGATCACCAGCATCGTCCCTTTCGGGGCGTTCGCCCGGCTTGAAGAGGGTTTGGATGGTTTGATCCACGTATCCGAGATCGCCTCTGGCGACGACCCGGACGCGCTCGCCGGGTTGTTCGAAGGTCAACCGGTGCGCGTGCGGATTTTACACGTCGATGCGCCAAAACAGCGCCTGGGGCTCAGCCTGAAGTTGAACGACGAGCTTGTCTTGAGCTGATCGTTCGCGTGCAGTCAGCTTACCTGTTAGTCGCGCGCGGGGAACATATCAGATGGGCTTTGTTCGGGTTAGCACATTCTACTGTTTACTTCCATCATGAAGGACCTGTGGAAGATCCTTTTCAGTGTTTTTGCCACGCTGTTGGGGGTCGGACTTATTTTGCTAGTCAGCGCGCCGCCGCGCGGTCATTCGATCCAATTGGAACCGCTTCCATCGCCTGCCCCGCTCATCATCCACGTCACAGGCGCTGTCGAATATCCAGGAGTCTATCAACTGCCGCCCGGCAGCCGGATACAGGACGCGGTCCTGGCAGCCGGCGGCTTTGCAGCCCTGGCTGATGAGGGGGCGCTCAACCTGGCAGCCAGGCTGGAGGACGGCGGTCAGATCGACATCCCAGCCCTCACGCCCACGCCTAACTTCGTTCAAATTACCGAACCCGGTCCGCCTACAGCCACTGCGCCGCCAGCCGCGACCGAAACGCCGACTCCCAGACCCGTTTTCCCGATCGATATCAACACCGCCTCTCAGCTTGAGTTAGAGCTTCTCCCGCAGATTGGTCCCGTGCGCGCCGCGCGCATCGTCGCTTACCGCCAATCGCACGGCTTCTTCCACAGCATCGAGGATGTTCGTAAAGTGTACGACATCAATCCCGAGGTCTTCGCCGCGATCCGCGATCTGATCACCGCCTCTGAACCGCCTGCAGCCACCCCCACCCCCACATGATCCAGCCCGCTCTGCTGGGCGTTAACTAAGAAAATCCCCGCCGCGCAGCCTTCTGAGGCTGATCGGCGGGGAACATTCCTTAGTCTGCGTGAACAATCCGCGTCAGGCGGCCGCCTGCGCGCGCTTGCGAAAAGCTTTGATCCAGCGCGCCGCATACTCATCATGCCCGGTCAACAAATCGCACGCCAGAATGGTCGTCTGAATTTCCGGCACCGTGGGGTCTGTAATGGCAGTCGTCAATCCGCTTCCGATCGCTAATGCCAGATAAGCGATATTGAGTATCTTGCGATCCGGCAAGCCAAACGAGACATTGCTGGCGCCCAGCGACAAATTAACGCCCAATTCCTGGCGTACGAGCTTCATCGAATCCAGCGTAATTCGTCCCGCGTGGTGGTCTGCGCCAACCGTGAGCGCCAGACAGTCGATGATTACATCTTCCGGCGGAACGCCAAAGTCCGCCGCCCGGTTAACCAGCTTGCGTGCGACCTTCAGCCGGGTTTCCGGCGTAGCGGGGATGCCGCTCTCATCCTGGATCACGCCGATGACCGCCGCGTTGAATTGCTTGGCGAGCGGGAGAACCCGAACCATCATCTCCTCTTCGGCGGTTGTGGAGTTTATCAGCGCCTTACCGGGATAAATCTCCAGCGCGGCCTTCAAAGCATCCGGGTTCGCCATGTCGAAGCACAGCGGCACATCCACTATTCCCATCACCGCCTGCACCGCGCCGCGCATCAGGGCTGGCTCATCCGCGCCCGGAATGCCCACGTTCACGTCCAGCACGTGCGCGCCAGCCTCAACCTGTTTAAGCGCGTCCTGCTGAGCTACGGAGAAATCTCCCTGCGCCATGGTCTCAGCCAGTTTTTTGCGGCGGGTCGGGTTGATCCGTTCGCCAATGACCACGAACGGCGCCTCCGGGCTAATCACAACGGTGTTATCTTTGAAAGACAGCTTAGTTTCCATCAGACTTTCACTCGCTATGCTACGAGTTGCTTGATAATTCGGACCGCGCTCGAAGCATCGGGCGCAAAAGCGTCCGCGCCAACTTGTTTGGCATAGGCGTCCGTAACCGGCGCACCGCCGATCACGACCTTCACAGTATCCCGTAACCCGGCAGTTTGCAGCGCCTGAATGGTGGTCTGCATGTAGCTCATCGTGGTGGTCAGCAGCGCCGACATACCGATTATATTTGCGCCATCCTGCGCCGCTTGCACGAACTTCTGGGAATCCACATCTGAACCAAGATCCTGAACTTCAAAACCCGCGCCTTCGAGCATCATCGCGACCAGGTTCTTGCCAATGTCGTGTAAGTCGCCTTTTACCGTGCCCATCGCCACTTTCCCGGCAGCTTTCACGCCGCTATCGATCAGGTGGGGTTTCAGCAGACCCAGCCCAGACTGCATAGCGCGGGCTGCAATCAGCATTTCCGGAACAAAGAAATCGCCCTCTTCGAACCGCTTACCGACCTCTTCCATGGCTGCGATCAAAGCCTGATTCAAGATCACATCCGCTGCAACGCCTTCCGCCAATGCCGCCTGAACCCCGGCTTGTACTTCTCCAGCGCTACCATCAACTACACTCTGATAAATCTTCTGAAGTTCCATTTTAACCTCGCTTGATGATTGATATTGATCTTCCTAACTTCTTGCGTCTAATTTTATGATTTCCTTTGCACCCGATCTGACCGATCGAGAGTTTAATCTACATGCCAGGATGGCGCAATTTCGTCCAATACGCGATCCAGGATGGCATCCTCAGAGGTGTCGATATCATCCAATAGCGCTGCCTTTGCGGCTGCGACATCCTTGTTCACCAGCGCTTCCACAATTTTCGCGTGGGTGATTTCCTGTGAAAAACCGCCATGTCGCAGCACCATAAAGCGCGCCAGGCGGTCATGCAGATGGCCGATCATCTCCGCCAGTTCCAGGTTTCCCGAAGCCAGCCCAATCAGGTAATGAAAACGACGGTTCTCGTCTGTGTACCGGTCGTAAGATTCGTCGTCATCCCCGGTGTAGCCTGCATGGACGCTGCGCAGTTCGCTAACTTGCTCTGCTGTGATCCGCTGCGCCGCCATTTCAACCGCGGAAACCTCCAGGATTTTGCGCAATTGTAACATATCCCGCAGTTTTTTCAATGTAAGCCGAGCCACAAAATAACCCGAACGCGGCTTAATCTGCACCAGTTCTTCCTGACCCAGCATCTGCAGCGCGTCGCGCACGGGCGTTACGCTGGTTTGATAGCGCCCAGCCAACTCATCCACGTCCAACCGTTCTCCTGGCTTGATATGCCCCATGATGATCAAACGGCGCACCTCCCGGAAGATCCGGGTCTTCGATGTGTCGTTCTCCACTTTGTGCGCGGCAGGTTCAGAGGGATGGTCAATCAAATTCATAGTGTGTAAGCGTTATCGTACCATAAGGGATGCAGAATATCAAGCGCTAATATTTCTGAATTGTCTTACACTTGACATCTGATATATTAGATGCTAATATAAAATGTATCAGATACGGCAGAACCAACTTTTATAATAATGAACTACCCCGCGAGGCAACCCGATGATTGAAACCCATGGTAAAGAAATGACAAGCGCCCATTATGCACGCATGGGTCAGACAGAGTGTGAAAAAATCCATCTGGCGACCCTGGAGATCCTGGAGCGCGTTGGCGTGGATGTCCATGATGAAAACGCGCGCAACTTGCTGGTGCGCGGCGGCGCTAAAGTCGATAGCATCCGCGTCCGCATCCCCGAGTTCATGGTAACCAGGGCGCTTTTAACCGCCCCAAAGCAATTGACGCTATACGACCAAACCGGGAAAGTCGCCATCCGCGCCGGCGGCTATCGTTCTTATTACGGCGGTGGTTCAGATTGTTTGAACATCCTGGATCACCGCACCGGTCAGCGGCGCAAACCCACGCTGAATGACGTGCGCGACGCCGCCCGACTGATGGATGCCCTGCCGGAGATCGATTTCTGCATGTCGGCTTTCTTGCCCGCGGATGTCGACCCTCGCATCTACGACCGCTATCAAATGGAGGTCATGCTCAACAACACCACCAAACCGATTGTCTTTGTTACCCCAGACTTCGAAGGTTGTGTGGCAGCGGTCGAAATGTGCGAGATCGTCGCTGGCGGCGCCGAGGCTTTTCAGCACCGCCCTTTTGCAACCTGTTATATCAACGTGACCTCCGGTCTGACCGCCAACGCCGAAGCCCTTCAAAAATGCATGTACCTGGCTGAAAAGGGGCTGCCCCAGTTGTACATCCCGCTCAACGCTGGCGGGGTTAACTCGCCCGTAACGACCGCGGGCTGCATGGCATCCATGAACGCCGGGATCCTGCTCGGGGTCGTGCTTTCTCAACTGGTCCAGGAAGGCGCCGCGGTCGCGGTCCCGGGCTGGAACGGCGGTCCTTACAACCTACAGACCATGGTCGGCAACTACGTCCTGGCAGACGAGCAGGGCGTGCCAACGTCTATGGGCAGATACTACGACCTGCCGGTCTTTGGTCTGGGCGGTTCGACCGATTCGAAAATCCTCGATCAGCAATGCGGTTTTGAAGTCACGCTGAGCTTGATGACTTCCTTGCTTCACGGCGCCAACATCGTCCACGATGCGGGTTTCATGGACGCCGGCTTGCAAGGCTCCTTACAACTGATCGCGCTGGTCAACGACTATCTCGGATTTCTGCGCGCCGCCACAGCCGGGGTGAAGGTCAACAGCGAAACCCTTGCTCTGGACGTCATCGAAGAAATGGGACCGACGGGGAATTATCTCGGTCACGAACATACGCTGCGCCACTACAAAGAGCCGTTCTACTCCGCGCTAGCCGATAAAAACCCCTATTCGGTCTGGGAAAAACGCGGCGCGACCTCGATGGAAGAGCGCGCCGCCCGGCTGGTCGACCGCTTGCTCTCCGAACACCCTGTCAGATCTCTGCCGGCGGACGTTCAGGCTGGGATCAAGGCGATCGTCCAACGCGAACAGGCACGCCTCGATTAGTGACCCACTTGAGGAAGACTGCCCAGCCAGCCTGACGAATTCATTTTTGCAACCCTGAACACAAACGGCAAACCAGAAAGGCTAAAGTTGATGCACACCCCAGAAGAAAAACCGTTTTTCATGCGCGATCCCTGGGTGTACGACCCGGAGAAGCAGCCTCAACCGCGCCCCGACGCCGGGCTGGGTTTCGATACGCGCGCCCTGCATGCCGGGTTCCACCCCCTGAAGAACGTGGAGCAATTCCGCGCCTTTGTCCCGCCCATTGCTCAATCGATGACCTATCCGTATGCCTCATTCGATAAATTCCCCGATTACATCTATGGGCGCAGCAAAACCCCCACGACAAGCGTATTGGAGGAGCGTCTGGCTGCGCTCGAAGGGGGCGAGAGCGCCGTAACTGCCGGTTCCGGCTCGCAGGCTTTGTTCAATCTGATCTTCACCATCGCCCGCCCCGGCGATAACGTGGTCACCTCCCTGAACACTTTTGGCGAGGGCTACAAACAGGCTGCGACGATCTTTCCCGAACGCTGCCACGTTGAGTTCCGTTTCGTCAAAGACTACACCAATCCGGCTGCCTGGGATCGCGCCATCGATAGCAAAACCCGCCTGGTCTGGGTCGAGACGCCGAGTAACCCCTGCCTGCAGGTCACCGACATCGCCGCGGTCGCGCAAGTCGCCCACGCGCGCCGGGTGCCGTTACTGGTCGATAACACCACCGTCACTTCCGCCCTGCAAAAACCGCTGGAACTGGGCGCGGATATCATCCTGCTCTCACTCACCAAGTTTCTCTCCGGAAACGCTACCGTGCTTGGCGGGGCAATCGTTGGTCCAGAAGCGCTGGTCGAGGATATTCGCTGGAACACAACCGAATTTGTCGGCGCCATTTTGCAGCCTTTGGAAGCCTGGCTCATGCTCCAGTACTTGGAAACCCTCTCGCTGCGCATGGAGCGGCACAGTTCAAACGCCCAGAAAGTCGCCGAGTTCCTGGCTACTCATCCCAAGGTCACGCAGGTCAATTACACCGGTTTGCGGGCGCATCCCCAATTCGACCTGGCGCAGCGCCAGATGAAAGCCAACGGCGGGCTGCTCTCCTTCATTGTTCCAGGCGGGATGAAAGGCGCTGAAACCGTGATGGACAACGTTAAACTGATCGTACACGCCGTCACCTTTGGCACCAGCCGGACAATTTGTATGCATCCGCGCACCATCACGCACGAGCATATGACCCAAGAAGAGCGCGACGAAGCTGGCATCGCCGACGGGCTGATCCGCCTCTCGATCGGTCTTGAAGACCCGGCTGATATTATCAGCGATCTTGATCAGGCGCTCGCCAAATTGTGATCCACGCTTTCACTCTTGTTTCGGACAGCAGTTCATCTTATATCTGCCCGAAATGCATTGGTTTTCTATCTTTTTAGATCAAATCAAGCTAAAATATCTCCAAATTAGAATCTTGCTATCTGGAGGAACCGATGTCCGATTTTTCTGATCGAGTTATGAACCTTGCCTCAGAAGGCGCCTATCAAATGATGGCGCGCGCCCAGGCTCTCGAAGCCACCGGGAAAGAGATCATCCACCTGGAAATTGGTCAGCCGGATTTCCCGACCTACAAAAACATCGCCGAAGCGGGGATGGGCGCGATTGAAGAAGGCTATACCCGCTACACCCCATCGGCGGGCATACCCGCGCTGCGCAAAGCGATTGCCGAAGACGCCGGAAATCGGCGGGGCATCAATTTCGACGCTGCTCAGGTGGTGGTCGGTCCCGGCGCCAAAACGGCGCTCTTCTTCCCCACGCTGGCGCTCGTCCGCCCGGGAGACGAAGTCATCTACCCCGACCCGGGCTTTCCCACGTACAGAGCCATGATCGAGGTCGCGGGCGGCGTGCCGGTTCCGGTCGCGCTGCGCGAGGAACAGGACTTTTCCTTCGACCTGGATGCCTTTGACCGGCTGTTGAGCCCCAAGACCCGCCTGATTGTTCTGAATACGCCCAGCAACCCCACGGGCGGGGTGATGCCGCTGGCAGCCCTCGAACACATCGCCGAAGCAGCCCGCGAACGTGACATCTGGGTGCTCTCCGATGAAATCTATGCCCGCCTGGTCTACGATGCGCCAGTCCCCAGCATCGCCGCCCTGCCCGGAATGCTGGAGCGCACCATCATCTGCGACGGTTTCTCTAAAACCTACGCGATGACCGGCTGGCGGCTCGGTTATGGGATCATGCCAGCCGCGCTCGCGGGGCGCGTCGAGTTACTGCTCAACCATTCGGTTGGCTGCACCGCCTCCTTCACCCAGATCGCCGGCTTGGAAGCCATCCAGGGCCCGCAGGATCAGGTGGATGTGGTGGTAGCGGAATTCAATCGTCGCCGCCTGGCGCTGGTTGCGGCGCTGAACGAACTGCCCGGCGTGCACTGCCGCATGCCGCAGGGCACGTTTTACGTCTTCCCCAACGTCACCGCGCTCGGAAAATCATCCGATTGGTTGGCGGATTATATATTGAACGAGGCAGGCGTGGCGCTGCTCCCTGGCACCGCCTTTGGCGAAAACGGCGAAGGCTATCTGCGGCTGTGTTTCGCCAATTCACTCGAAAACCTGCAAATCGCAGTAGAGCGCATTGGACGCGCGCTTGCCAGGCTGTAGGTTCGGTTTCTCTCAGGAGCATTTCTAGTGACGCTGACTAATTACTCCGATCGTCAGTCCCCGCAATTTCGCGTGCTCTCGGACGCTCAATGCCGCGAGCTCTACCTTGCCACGCTGGAATGTCTCAACCGCATCGGGGTGCTGGTCTATGAGGAACAGGCGCGCAACTTGCTTGCTTCCGCCGGAGCTGATGTGGACGGTGAACGGGTTTATATCCCGCCCCATATCATCCAGGAAGCGCTGGTGACCGCGCCGCGCACATTCACCCTGTGGGGGCGCGACCGCCAGCACGAATTGCGCATCTCGCCCGACCGGGTCTATTACGGACCTGGACCGACGTGCACCTATTTCCTGGACCCGGTTACAGGCGAGCGCCGCAAAGCGCGCCGCGGCGATGCAGCATACACCGCGCGAGTTTCCGACGCCCTGCCCAACATCGACTATGTAATGAGTTTGAGCCTATACGATGATGTGACGCCAGTTCTTTCCCCGGTTTACGAATTTGCGGACATGGTTGCCAACACCGGCAAGCCGATTGCCGCCTGGGCAACCGACGTGCACACCCTCCAGGACATTCATCAGATCGCGGCAGCAGCAGCCGGCGGCGCAGAGAACTTGCGCCGTCAGCCGATTTACACCTACTTTGCCACCTACGAATCCCCGCTGCGTCACAGCGAAAAAACAATCGAGAACTTGATCTGGGCGGCGCGCAACGACGTGCCGATCGTCTATCTGGGTGGACCCTCGGTCGGCGTCGAAGCGCCGGTGACCGGCGCCAGCGGGCTGGTCGTCTTTCTGGCAGCCGCGCTGAGCGGCTTGGCGATCGCCCAACTCGCCCAAAAAGGCGCGCCGGTCATCGTCGGCGGTGTAATCTCCGCTATGGATCTGCGCACCGCCCGACCCTCCTACGGCTCGCCGGAGATGAGCCTGTACGTCGCGGCGGCGGCTGACCTCACCCGCTACCTGGGTCTCCCGTTTATGGGCACCGCGGGCGCCTCCGAAAGCAAAAAGCCCGATGCGCAGGCTGCCATCGAAGCCTCGATCGAGGTTCTGATGAACGGCTTGAGCGGCGCTGGATTGGTTCACGACGTCGGTTTCCTGGACTGCGCCGACATCGGTTCGCTCGAGATGCTGGTCATGTGTGACGAAATCATCAGCCTTGTTCGCCGCATCCTGCGCGGCGTGGAAGTCAACCGGCAAACCATTATGCTCGACCTAATCGAAAGGGTTGGTCCAGGGAATTGTTTCATCGCCGAGCCAGAATCCGCCGCTTTGTGCCGCAGCGAGATCTGGATGCCAAAGCTGCTTAGCCGTGAGACCTGGGTTAACTGGGAAAAGCAAGGCGCGAAGAGCATGGAACAGCGCGTAAACGAGCGCCTGCAGCAGATCCTCGCCTCGCACCAGCCGCCGCCCCTGCCGCCCGGAGTGGCGGAGACCATCCAATCGGTGCTGAATGCCGCCGAGCAGCGCTGCGCGCGGTAACCCTCCACCACGTCAACGAAACTCCGCACAAACTAATCACAGCAGCAAAAACCTGAGCGGCTGGCAGTCACAAACTACCAGCCGCTCGAGCTTGATTGAATCCAAATTCGTTATAACGCCAGGCGAATCACCTGCCCCGTCAATGGGCGGAAATGATCGGCAGGAAGACCGGGTTGGTGTTCGGTATCGTTCCGTAGCTGATCGCCAAAAGCAAGTCGCCGCGCGTGTTATCGTAATAAGAGATCGCCGGGTCGCCAGCCGCAGTCAGATCCAGCGAACAGCTATACCCCACGTCTCCAAAGTCATGTACGAGCTGGAATTGCCAGACGCCGCCCGAGTACTGCGCATACCGCAACGCCCCATTGGTAGCATCGTAATAGCACATGTGGCGCGTGTCGGTTGGGGTGTAAATCTTGAGCGAGGTGTACATCCCCACGTTTCCAGTAGACTGCAAGGTTTCCGTCACCCACGCCGCGCCGTTCCAATAGGCATATTTCAAGTCTTTGTTCGTCACATCATAGTAGCTGATATGCGGGTTATCGGCGCTGTCCAACGCAACCGAGCTAAACCAGCCCACGTTGTCCTTCAGCACCCCGCCATCATCCACCGTCTGAATATTCCAGAAACTGGGCAGTTGGAGGAAGGCAATTTTTAGTTTCTCGCGCTCCGCGTCGTAGTAGCTGATGTACGGACGGTTGTCGCTGCTGAGGGCAATCGAAGTGAACATTCCAACATCACCCGACCAGTCCAGGGTATCCGTAATCCAGGTGGTTGCTCCCAAGTCTTTGTGAGCATAGACCAGGTCTTTATGGGTCGCATCGAAATAGCTCGCATGCACGATATTATTTGTCCCAATCGCCATCGAGACGTAGCGTCCCACGTCAAAGGTGCGGTCGATATATTTGAATTCCCAGCTTGTGCCGAGCGCTCCAAAGATCAGGTCGCCATCCTTTGATCCGTAGGAAGCGATGCGCGGGTTTCCATCCGGGGCGAGTTGAATCGAGGAATAGTATCCGTTCAAGAAATTGGTCAACGGGTAATATTTTATTCCCATATTTCCGTACTGCCGGGCGTATTTCATCATGCCGAGCGTCGCGTCGTAATAGCTGATGTTCGGGATCCCGTCGCCGGTCAGCGCCAGCGAGGAGGCAAACCCGACATCGTTGCCGTTGTAATCAACGATATGGGTTCCCCAGTCAACGCGGTTTCTGTAGTACGTATATTCAAGCTGGCTTCTGGTTGCGTTATAGTGGAAGATCGATGGTCGCAGATTAGTAGGTCGGATGGCAATCGAGGAGAACTGCCCGACCAGACCCGCCTTTGCGCGCACGGTTTCGAACTCCCAGGTTCCGTTCACTTTCTTGGTCGCCAGCCTCAAATCGCCCGTCGATTTTCCGGTTTTGTCGATCACCTGATAATAGCTGATGTTGACCCTTTTATTGATCGGTTCGATCGCGATCGAAGTCCACCAGCCGGTAATCCCCGTACTGTCGACCACTTCCAGATCCCATTTATTTATGCTCAGGTCGACCAACCTTGCCATTTTGAGTCGACCTTGCGGCTTGTTGTTCGCGTCGGGTGTCCAATCCAAATAGCTGATGTAAGGCGTAGCTTTCACGCCGGGGGCTTGATTGTCAAGCAGGGCAATCGAGCACATCGAACCGAGGCGCGGCAGGTTTTTAGTGTCCCCTTTGTTGCCGTCCACGGTCACCGGGGTCGCCCACTTGCCATTGAAAGCTCTCCAAAAAGCATACTTCAGGTCGTCGTATTTTTCGTCAAAATATGCGACGTGCAGGTTGCTGCTGGAATCCACCGCGATCGAAGACCACAATCCAACTGCGCCCTGGTCTCGGTAGTCGTCCACAACCTTGATCGTCCAGTTGCTTCCCCCTCTCCAGGTAGCAACCTTCAGGTTTCTCTCGTACTGGTTCAAGCTCGCATTGATGGTCCGGTCGTCGTAGTAGCTGATGTAAACACCGCTCCCATCGACGGCAATCGAGGTGTATTTTCCAACCCCTTCGCTTTCGACTACAATATCCGGGCTGTCGGCTGCGGTTGGTCCCAGCCAGGGCAATTCGAGCGCCCGCATTTCGTTTGCAAAATCTCGCTCTTCCTCGGGTGCAACCTCTTCTTCCGGTACAACCCCTTCTTCCGGCGTAATTTCAACCGAATTGTCCGGGTTTTCCCACCCGCTGGTATCCAAGATTAAGGCGCCCGGAGGCGGGTTTGGCACAACGATCGGCGCCTGCCAGACCTGGCTGCTGGTGTACATAAATTTCAACTGCCCGTTGAGGGCATCGTAATAAGCCGTGTAGCCCTCGATCTTCCCGGTGATCAGATTATTGTAGAACGCCAGGGAGGCGTATTGCCCAACGCCGACGCTATTATCCAGCACCTGACTCTCCCACGACCCGGTCGTGCTGTTCAAACAGGCAAAATACAGGTTGTCGCCTCCGTAGACTGCGCAGGGCGTCTCGCCGCGGAACGCCAGCGACCGATCGGTCATGTTGGTAAAAAAGCGCGGTCCATCCACGGTGAGCAGTGTCCAGGTGGGCAGCGCATCCGGGGCGCTCAGGTCGTGCGATGACGCTGGCTGAAAAGCAGACGGAATCAGCAGCGCCAGCAGCAAACCAACGCGCAGCCACAGGAAATCTGTCCGCCGTCGGCGCGGCTTGCTGCCGTCCGTCGATGTAATGGTGTCACTTTGACGGTCCATTTAACGCTCCTTTTTGCCTATTTTTGACAGTATAGCATAAACTGCGCTTCGAAAAACGCCCTCATGGATTCTCATGCGCGAAGTCCAACGCGTACTGCGCATCCTGATAATTAGGATTTTCGATCAAAGCCTGTTGGAAGTCTTTGACCGCCGCGTTAATATCGCCCCGGCGGTACATTGCCCAACCATGCCACAACAACGCTTCTTCCGAGTTTGGCGTCACCTTCAAGGCGTAATCCGCCAGCGCCGTCAAGTCGTCCAATTGACCGGTGTGAAAGTAGGCGATGAACGGGCTAAACTGGTAGCGCAGCATGCGCTGCGGCAGACCCAGTTCGCGCGCCTTGTCGAACGCATCGGTCGCTTCAATATAGCGCTCAAAGTACGTCAGATTCGAACCCAGATTGAACCAGGCAAACGCGTTCTTGGGGTCGGTTTCGGTTTCTGTCTGGGCGGTTTCGAGCCCCAGTTGGCGGCTGAAATCCTCGTCCCAGCGTTCCCCCAGGATTTGTTGCACCGTTTCTTCCCGGTCGGGCGGGTAAATCAAAATATACAGCCGGTTGAAGGCTTGCCAGTCTTTGTTCAACTTATCATAGCTGATGCGCAGGTCGGGTCCGTAAAAGCTGTCCTGACCGATAAAGGTCTGGCTCGCCTCATCGTAGCCCGTCAGGAGCTGATAGTGCGCCGCCCACAGATCGTCCCCGGTCCAATAGGGATCATCGAAATAAAAGCTTTCCTCGATCATCACCGGCAGCCCGGCGGCGATCAACTGTTTAAGCAGTTCAAGATCGCCCGCCACCCGGTATTGGGCGTTCAGCCAGCCGGCTTGGGTGCGCACGTAATACGCCAGTTCTTCGACGTTGACATTGCGGTCTTCGCGGTAAGGTTTGATCACCTGGGTGATCGTGGTTTGATCGCCCTCCCAACCGTAATAGCGCAAGTACATCGTCAGCGCCGCGGGACCGCAGTTGTTGATGTCCTGTTTTTCCCATTTTGGGGGCGTCAGCGCGATTGCAGCGGGCAGGGCGGTGGGCGTCAACGTCGGGGTTGGCGGCAGCTCCGGAGAAGGCGTAGGCTGGCGTGTGGCGGTCGCGCCAGGCGTAGGCGAAGCCTGCTCAACCGCCAGAATTTCAGGCGCGGGCAGCGCAGGCAGCGCGGTCGGCAGCGGCTCGATCGGATCGAACTTGGTCCGCAGGCTGGTTAACGCGAAATCCACGCGCCAGGATAGCCGGTTGTACACGGGCGGAAGGCGATAAATCAACCCTGCCGCGGCTGCCAGCAACAGCAGGGCTGCCAATCCGTATACCCAGGTCAGTTTGCGCATGGGCGCAATTCTATCATCACCCGTAGGGGCTTTGGTAAAGGGCATGTTAAGGAATATTTATCTGGTTTTAAGCATGCGTTTTCCACTTCGGACGCGCTTTTGTTATAATATCGGATATGAAGTATCATATTTGGACCGAAGGCTGTCAGATGAACGTCGCCGATTCGATGCGCGTTGCTTCGGCGTTGGAGCATCTCGGCTACCAGTCGACGCAACGGGCGGAAGACGCCCAAATCATCGTCTTAAATACCTGCGTGGTTCGCCAGAGCGCTGAAGACAAGGCGTATGGGCGGCTCACCTCGCTGCGCCCGCTCAAAGAAAAACAACCGGAATTGGTGATCAACCTGATGGGCTGTCTGGTTGGGGTGAAGGGTCACCAGCGTTTAAAGGAGCGCTTCCCCTTCGTCGATGTCTTCTCGCCGCCGTCGGATCCGGGTCCGCTCATCGCCCACCTCACCCAGCCGCAAATCCGCTCCGAGGAGGAGCGCCTGACGCAAAAGGTCTTCGCCGCCCTGGATGGCGATCTGCTCATCCCGCTGGATGAGCGGGGCAGGATGGTTTCAGCCCACGTGCCGGTGGTCATGGGTTGTTCGCACGCCTGCGCGTTCTGCATCATTCCATACCGGCGCGGCATCGAGCGCAGCCGTCCGGTCAGCGAGATCCTCGCCGAAGTTCACGCCCTGGTTTCACAGGGGGTCAAGGAAATCACCCTTTTGGGTCAGATTGTGGACCGCTACGGCAAGGACTTTACAAACGGCTCGAACCTGGCAGGTCTGCTGCGCACTATCCACCCCGTAGATGGTCTGGAACGCATCCGCTTCTTGACCTCGCACCCCAACTGGATGACCCAGGAACTGCTCGATACCGTGGCGGAATTGCCGAAGGTGATGCCGCACATCGAAGTTCCAGTTCAGGCAGGCGACGATCAGGTGCTGGCGAACATGCAGCGCGGTTACACCTCCGGCGATTACATCCGCCTGGTCGAGCGCATCCGCCAGTCCATCCCAGACGTTTCGGTTGCCACGGACATCATCGTCGGTTTCCCCGGCGAAACGGAAGCTCAATTTCAGCGCACCAGCGATCTGCTGGCTGCCCTCGAGCTGGATGTTGCCCATCTGGCGCGCTACTCCCCGCGCCCGGGGACGGTTTCCGCCAGGCGCATGCCGGACGACGTACCGGAGGAAGAAAAACGGCGCCGTTTCCAGGCGCTCGAGGAGTTGCAGGAAGGGGTTGCCGAGCGCATCAACAGCCGCTACCTGGGCGAATCCCTGCCGGTTCTGTTCGAAGAAAAAGTCCGCGGGCGCTGGCGCGGCCGCACCCCCACCAATAAGCTGGTTTTCGTCGAGGCGGACGAGGACCTGCGCGGCCAGGTCCGCCAGGTTCAGATCACCTGGACCGGTCCCTGGTCAATGCAGGCTGCCCTTCCCAAGAAAGCCCTCCCCGTCCAGCCGGGGAAGCCGCTCCAGATCAACTTCTAAACCCCGGCGGCAAACCCCGCGGCGCGACCTACGCCTGATCCAGCCCATCTGGCAGGTCGATCAAGCGTTCGGGCTGGCGCAGCCGGCGCAAAAACGCCGGCGTGTTGAGCCTTTGTTCGAGCAAATAAGTCAGGTAATATTGCAGGATGTTTTCAAGCTCGCGCTGAACCTCGGTCGTCATGCGGGCTTTTTTGGCGTCAGCGAAGCTGCTCCTCTGAAAATGCCGCATGTACTTCAGCGCGTCTTTTGAGATGGGCTGGGCGCCGCTGGCGCCTGACCCACAGCGAGGACACAACGCCCCGCCTTCAGCCGCCGAAAAATACTGGTCTTGAGGCTGAATCTCCTCGCCGCACCCCAGGCAGCGAAACAATTCGGGGCGGAAGCCAACCAGATCTAACAGGCGCAGCTCGTAATAGCGCGCCACCAGATCGCGGTCCTGTTCATCCGCGAGCCGCCGGAGGCTCTCCACCAGTAAGCGATAAAGCGCCCGGTTCTCCCCTTCTTCATACGTGAATCGATCCAGCAGTTCCACTATATACGAAGCATAAGTGGTTCCCGCCAGATCCTCGCGCAGCGTCAGAAAGCCATCCAGCGTATCAGCCTGGGTGATCAGCAGGATGTCGCGCCCTTTTGCGAGCAACAGACTGGTCCGAGTGAACGGCTCGAGATGCCCGGCTTTGCGCGAACGGATTTTTCGCACTCCTTTCGCAACCGCCCGGATCTTTCCCAACTCGAGCGTGAAAAGCCAGATCAACCGATCGGCTTCGCCCCAATCGCTGTGGCGCAAGACCACCCCTTCCAGCTTGAGAACCCGCTGACGTTTATCGCGCTGTTCCATCATCGTCATGCGCGGATTATATCAGCTAGGGATTAAATGCCCGCGCTTTCATTTGACTGTGCCTGGGGCTTCTGGTAGAATTGGCAGGCTATGAGCGTGGTACCCTTCGCTCGCAATATCCAAAGAACAGAAAGGGCTTGACACATGAAAGTAATGCTGATTAAAGACGTTTATAAGCTTGGCCGCGCCGGGGACATCAAAAAAGTGGCTGACGGGTATGGGCGCAACTTTCTAATTCCACAGGGTCTGGCGGTTCTGGCGACCGCCGGTGCAGTCGCCCAGGCTGAAAAGATCCGCACGCAGGCGGACGAGAAGCGCGCCGTGCTGAACAATGAGCTCAGCGGCGTTTCCGACATTCTCTCCAAACTCGTGTTGGCTTTCCCGGTCAGAGCCGGCGAAACCGGAAAGCTCTACGGCTCGATCACCCCCGCCATGATCGCGGACGCAATCAAAGCCGAATCGGGCATCGAGGTGAATCGCCGCCAGTTGGATTTCGAACCGATCCGCAACCTCGGAAAGCACGCGGCTCGGGTGCGCCTCACCATCGATCTGATCCCCGAAATCGCGGTGATTGTCCACCGCGAAGGCGAAGCAGTCCTGCTGGAACAAGAAGAGGCTTTGGAAGAAGAACTGCAAGAAGCTCCCGAAACCGCTTCCGAACCTCAACCGGTCGCCGAACCTGTCTCTGCACTGCCGAGCGAAGCGCCGGCTGAAGAGGAGACGGAAGCCGCCTGACGGTTAGAAAGAACGAGGGCAGCAATGCCCAGACACCCCGCCGGTCTGAAGCGCTGAGAGACAGAAGCGGCTGCCAGCGCAGCCAAACCAGTTCAAACCTGTTCTCTTTTGACCAACTCAGACCGGTGCGCTTTTTTTAGGTATGGAAACCAGCATCGGACAGCAGCTCCGCAAGGCGCGCGAAACGCAGGCGCTGACCATCGATCAGGCAGCCGCCGCAACGCGCATCCGAGCCCATTATCTGAGCGCAATCGAGCTCGGCGAGTGGGACAAGCTGCCTTCGGTCGTGCAAGCGCGCGGTTTTGTGCGCGCCTACGCCGACTTCCTCGGGCTGGACGCCGACCTGCTGCTGAACGATCAGTCGGGCAAAGAGCCGCCGAGCGAAAAGCCGGCGGCAAGCAAGCCAGCGATTGAAAGATCGCCGGCAGAACCAGCCGCGCCAGCCGCCGGGTTAGCCGAACCGGCTCCAGGCGCCGAAGCGTTCAAACAGTCGGAAAGAATTTTCGCCGAAATCGGTCAGCGGCTGCGCAGCCAACGCGAGTTGTTAGGGTTATCGCTGGACGATGTCGAGCGCCACACCTTTTTGCGCCAGCGCTATCTGCGCGCCCTCGAAGAAGGCGACCTGAACGAGCTGCCCTCCCCGGTTCAGGGGCGCGGCATGCTCGATAATTACGCCTCATTCCTGGGGATGAACTCCGAGGCGCTGCTCCTGCTTTTTGCCGAGGGTTTACAGGCGCAATTAGATGCCCGCCGCGGCATCGACACCGCCGAAACCAAGCCGGAGCCGGTCGTCGAAACCCCTTCCAAGCCTTCGCGCCTGCGCGGGCTGCTCGCCCCAGACATCTTAATCGGCGGCTCATTGCTAATCTTTTTGGGCACTTTTATCATCTGGGGCGCAATTCGCATCTTCAACCAGGTTACCGCCCAGGATGCCGCCGTGGAAGCGACTCCCACCGCGCCCTCGATCGCCGAAGTCTTGCTCGCCACCTCCACGCCCAGCGAGACGCCCACCCCCGAGCCGGCTACCCCCACCAGCAAATCAGCGGCGCCGTTGTTTCCCACATTCCCAGCCGCCACCGGCACTGTGTCCGAAGGAGCGCCGCCGGGAGGAACCTCGCCCGTTCAGGTTTATCTCACGATCAGCCAGCGCGCCTGGATGCGGGTCACCGTGGATGGACAGGTTGAGTTCGAGGGACGCGTCATCCCTGGCAGCGCCTATCCGTTCGTAGGTCAGCAGCAAGTGGAGGTCCTTACCGGCAACGCAGCCGCTCTGCAGGTCTTTTATAACGGCTTTGATCTGGGCGCATTGGGCAACGTGGGGCAAATTGTGAACCAGGTCTTCACCGCGCAAGGCATTCTCACTCCGACCCCGACGGTTACGCCGACCTCGGCTGTCGCGCCGACCCCCGCCGAAACGCCCGCTGCGCCGCCCGCGGGCGAGCCCCCAACCTCTACGGCTGCCCCTTGATGCGCTTACCCGTTTATTTATGGATGTTTAGAGGAAAACCATGAAACCCAAGACTTTCTATTTAGTATCCCTGGGATGCGCCAAGAACAGCGTCGATTCGAGTTCCATGGCGCAGTTGTTGGTGCAATCCGGTTATCAACTCACGGATAACTCCAAAAAGGCTGAGTTTTTGATTGTGAACACCTGCGGTTTTATCGGACCTGCCCGTCAGGAATCCCTACAAGTCCTGAGCGAACTGGCTGCCCATAAAAGAAAAAACCAGCTTCTGATCGCGGCTGGCTGTCTCACCCAGCGCTACGGCGTCGAAGTCGCGCGCCAGGTTCCGGGGGTTGATGGGCTGCTTGGCACCCGGCGTTGGATGGACATCGTGCAGGTCGTCCAGAGTCTGCGCCCGGGTCAGCACCCCACCCCGCTCTATCATCTGCCGGACACCCCCACGGTCGGGGCGGACGAGGGTCAGGCGCGGCAGGCTGTCAAACAGGGCGCCAGCGCTTACATCAAGATTGCCGATGGCTGCCGCAGACCCTGCGCTTTCTGCGCCATCCCGCTCATCAAAGGCGCGCCGCACAGCCGCCCGGCGGCAACCATCCTCGACGAGGCGCGCTCCATGCAGGATCTCGGCGTGCGCGAACTGGTTTTAATCGCCCAGGACACCACGGACTACGGTCACGACCTGGGTCAGAAAGACGGTTTGGCAAAATTGCTCGAGGACCTGGTTCAGGCGGTCCCGGAGATCGATTGGATCCGCATTCTGTACGCCTTTCCAGGTTACGTCACCGACCGGCTGATCGAGGTGATGGCTTCCCACCCGCGCATCCTGCCGTACCTGGACATGCCGCTGCAGCACGCCCACCCGGATACCTTGCGGCGCATGCGCCGTCCGGCGAACATCGATTGGGTTTACCGCACGATCGAGAAGATGCGCCAAGCCATGCCCGCGCTGGCACTGCGCTCGACCTTCATCGTCGGCTATCCGGGCGAAACCGAGCAAGAATTCGAGACTCTGCTCGATTTTGTCCGCACGCTGCGCTTCGACCGCCTGGGGGCGTTCCAATTCTCGTTCGAACCTGGCACGCCCAGCGAACCGCTTGGAGACCCGATCCCCGCCGAAGTGAAAGAAGCGCGCTACGACCAGCTTATGACCCTCCAGGCTGTAATTTCGCTCGAAAAGAATCAGGCGCTCGTCGGTCAGGTGCTGGACGTTCTGGTAGAGGGTAATAATGAAGGGATCTCGCTGGGACGCACCTACCGCGACGCGCCGGAGATCGACGGTCTCGTGATCGTTGAAAACGAACTGCCGGTCGGAGAGATCGTTCCGGTGCGAATCAGCGGCGCGCTGACGTACGATCTGACCGGCGTTGCAGCCACCCAGCGCCTCGCCATCACTGAGATTAAATAGAACCAAAAGGAACCGCATGTTTAACACCCATACTCCCGAAGTCCAATTCGCAATCCAGGCGGTCCAGCAGGCGGCTTTGCTGGTGCGCCAGGTGCAGGCTGAGCTGGTCTCGCCCGCACTGACGAAAGATGACCGTTCGCCGGTGACCGTCGCCGATTTCGCCTCGCAGGCGCTAGTCGCCCGCCTGCTCTCGCAAGCGTTCGCGGATGACCCGCTGGTGGCAGAAGAAGATTCAGCCGCGCTGCTAGCGCAGGGCTCCGAGCAGGACCTGCAGCTCGTCACGCAATTCGTAACCCGGGTCACCGGACCTGCCGACCCGCGGCAGGTGTGCGCCTGGATCGACCGCGGGCGCGCCGACTCTGCCAGCCGCTTCTGGACGCTCGACCCGATCGACGGCACCAAAGGCTTCTTGCGCGGCGACCAGTATGTGGTTGCGCTGGCGCTCATCCAAGGCGGTCAGGTCCAGATCGGCGCGCTGGGATGCCCAAACCTGGTGGACGGGCAAACTCCAAATTTCAACGGTTCGGGGTCGCTGGTCATCGCCGTGCGCGGCGAGGGCGCCTGGACGACCTCATTGGAATCGCCCGGCGCTTTTCAGCCGTTGCGCGTCTCTGTTCAATCCGATCCTTCCCAGGCGCGCGTGCTGCGCTCTTTTGAGTCGGGGCATACCAACCTGAGCCAGATCGACCGGTTCACCGAAGCGCTGGAGATCCACGCCGCCCCGCTGCGCATGGACAGCCAGGCGAAATACGCCGTGCTCGCCGCGGGGGGAGGCGACTTGCTCTTGAGGCTGATCGCCCCCTCCAAACCGGATTATCGTGAAAAAATCTGGGACCAGGCGGCTGGGGCGCTGGTCCTGGAACAAGCCGGCGGGCGTATCAGCGACCTAGATGGCAAAAACCTCGATTTTTCCGCCGGGCGCATGCTCGCCAACAACCGCGGCGTGCTCGCCTCGAACGGCACGCTCCATGCACCCGCTTTAGCAACCCTGGCGCAGATCGGGGCTTGATCGGATTCGCCGGTTGATGTCTCGATCTGTCCAAAGCGGCGCGGACCGGTTTGCCCTCCTGCTCAGTCTGCTGGCAGTTCTGGCGGCATACCTGGTCCACGATCGGGTGTTCGAGCGCATGGCGCATCTCGAGGACGAAATGGCTTACCTTTGGCAAGCCCAGGTGATTGCAAAAGGCGAACTGCTGTTACCCAGCCCCCCTTCTCCAACGAACTTCCTCTACCCCTTTGTCGTGGACTACCAGGGGCAGCGTTTTGGAAAATATCCGATCGGCTGGCCCGTCGTCCTGTCCTTTGGCGAGCGATTAGGAGTGCGTTTCATCGTGAACCCGCTGCTCGCCGGCTTCGGCGTTTGGTTGACGTATCTGCTGGGCAAGCGCGTCTTCGGGAAGACGGTCGGGCTGCTAGCTGCGGGGCTGACGCTCAGCTCGCCCTTCTTTCTGATGAACTCGGGCTCGCTGCTTTCTCACCCGCTTGGGCTCGTGCTCAGCCTGGCGTTTGCCCTGGCTTGGCTGGACGCGTTTGTTTACAACTTCACCGCGCCGCGCTGGCTGCCAGCTCTGGTCGCAGCCGCCGCGCTCGGTCTGCTGGCGCTCTCGCGCCCGTTCACCGCTTTGTGCATCGGCGTGCCTTTTGCTTTTCATGGTCTATTCTTGTTGATCCGCGGCGATTCGGCGACCCGCTGGCGGCTGGTGATGCTGGGTGCGGTCGCGCTATCGATCACCTCGCTGCATTTCCTCTGGCAGTACGCCGTCACCGGAAACGCCCTGCTGAACCCGTACACCTTGTGGTGGCAATACGATAAGATCGGTTTTGGGCCCGGAGTCGGGCGCGTTCCGGGCGGGCACACGCTGTATCAAGCTTGGATCAACACCCGTTTCAACCTCGTTGTCGGTCGCGCCGATCTTTTCGGTT
Source organism: Anaerolineae bacterium UTCFX2 (assembly GCA_002050125.1). Taxonomy (GTDB): domain Bacteria; phylum Chloroflexota; class Anaerolineae; order Anaerolineales; family UBA4823; genus UTCFX2. The sequence continues at coordinate 29,093 of MWTA01000038.1, forward strand.
GGGCAACCTTCTCCTGGATCTTCCTGCCGGTTGGGCTGCTGGCTATCCTGCGCAACCGCAACTGGCGCGCCCTGCTGCCGGTCAGCGTCTTTATCAGCCTGTTTGTGTTCTACAACGCTTATTGGATCGGCGCCTGGGTCTTTGGGCCGCGTTACTACTACGAAGGCTTGTTCAGCCTGACCTTGCTCAGCGCGGCTGGCATCGCGTTTTTAGCTGGCTGGCCCACCCTGCCGGAACAACCGTTCCCGAACTACGCTGGATGGCGCAAGGCGCAGCCCTTGCTGGTCACCGCGCTGGTGAGCCTGCTCGTGCTGTTCAATCTCATCTTTTACATTCCAGTTCGCCTGGCAATGCTTCACGGTTTATATGGGGTGAGCGCCTCTCACCTGGCGCCCTTTCAAACCCCGGAGGCTCAGGCACTTACGCCTGCCTTGATTATCGTTCACGCTACCCAGGGATGGATCGAGTACGGAACTTTGCTCGAGCTGGAAACGCCCTTTCTCGATACGCCTTTCATCTTCGCTTACGCGCGCAGCCCGCAGGTGGATTCCAACCTGCCGGCGTTGTTCCCGGATCGAAATATCTATCATTACTACCCCAGCCGAAACCCGTACCTTTTTTACCAGGCGCCCCTGACGCCCAATTGAGCCAGCCTGTCGGCTAGATCGGTTCTGACCACTCGAGGAGTAGAAAAATTGTCCGGCAACCTTTACAGTAATTTTATGGAATTTTTGCCCGCCAAAGTATATCCTCAGCAATGAACCGTCGTACCAAAAAAAGCTGCACCGGCTTTTGATCGAATAACAAGGATGAGCGAAGCCGCGTATCGGGTTCTGGTTGTGGACGATGACCTTGCTCAAGCCGAGATGGTCAGCGAGTTTTTGCGCATCTCGGGCTTCAAGGAGATCGACCGCGCCGCCAACATCCGCAGCCTGTGGCAAAAGCTCGCTCACAATGAATACGACATCGTCCTGCTCGACTACCGCCTGCCAGACGGCACCGGCTTGGATGTGCTCGACCAGATGGCAAAGCAGGAGCAGAAGATCCCGGTCATCATGATCACCGGTCAGGGCAACGAGCGCATCGCGGCACAGGCGATCTTGCGCGGCGCCTCCGATTATCTGCTGAAAAGCGGCGATTACCTGATCACCCTGCCCGCCCTGATCCATAAATCCGTTCAAGCCCAGCGCCTCAAGCTTTCCATTCAACGTTCGCTCGACCAGATTCGCTACCAGGCTTTGCTGCTGAACAACGTGCGCGACGCGGTAGTCGTGTGGGACCTGGCTGGACGGATCACCTATTGGAACGCCTCCGCCAAAGCCCTGTTCGGTTTCAGCGCCGAAGAGCGCCTCGGGCGTCCGGTGTCTCAGATGTATTTGTCCATCTTTTCTCCGCCGATCGTCCTTCCTAAGGAAGGTCAAACGCCGCAAGCGCATGTGACGCGCAATTTCACCAGCCGCCTCGGCAAAAAGACCTGGGTCAGTTCGCGGCTCACCGCGCTGCACGACGAAAAACAGCACGACCGCCTGATCGGCTACATGGATGTGACCCACGACATCACCCGCAGCGTGGAAGCAGAACAGGCTTTGCGCGAAAGCGAAGCGCGCTACCGCGCCATCGTCGAAGATTATCAGACCGAGTTGATCTGCCGGTTCAAGCCCAACGGTACGCTGACTTTTGTCAACGAGGTGTACTGCCGCTATTTCGAGCGCGAGCGCGAGCAGCTCTTGGGAATGAACTTCCTTTACTTCATTCCGGAGAGCGAACGCCCCAAGCTCATCCAACACCTGGTGTCCTATGGACCCGATAAGAGCGTCGCCACCTTGGAACACCAGGTCATGCTTCCCGAACGGGGGCTGCGCTGGATGCAGCGCACCGACCGCGCCATTTTCGACGCCCGCGGCCGGATTTTTGAGTTTCAATCGGTCGGTCGTGATATCACCGAACGCAAGCGCATGGAAGCCCAAGTGCAAGCTGCCCAAACCCACCTGATCCAGGCAGCGCGCCTGGCAACGATCGGCGAGGTTGCGGCAGGCGTCGCCCACCAGATCTACAACCCGTTGACAACCATCATCGCCGACGCTCAGATCTTACGGCGCAGCCTGGAAAAAGATCAGCCCGGCTGGGATTCTGCCGAAGCCATCGAACATGCCGGCTGGCGCCTCCAGCAGGTCGTCCAGCGGTTGATGGATTTTTCGCGCCCGCCCGGCGAATCCTCAGAAAAATTTTCGATCACGGATTCGCTGCGGTCCGCGCTCACCCTCGTCACTGCTAACCTCGAAGCCTCGGGGTCGCACCTGCAAATCGACCTTGATCCAAACCCTGCCGAAATGATCGGTTACCGCCCTCAACTCGAAGCGCTCTGGGTAAACCTGCTCCTGCTCGCCCGGGATTCCGCCGAGGAGAGCCGCAGTCACCACATCTGGGTCGCCTCCCGCCTGGTTGAGCCGGACCAGATTATGGTCGAAGTTTGCGATGACGGTCGCCCAATCCCCAAGGATCAGCTCGCTGCGATTTTCGAGCCCAATTTCTTGGGGTCTAAAAGCGGGCGCGGCAGCGGCATCGAATACAGTATTTGCCGCGAGATCGTGCGCCAGCATGGCGGCGCGATCAGCGCAGAAAGCACGCCGGCGCCAAAAACGACTTTCCGGGTCGTGCTGCCTTTGGAGCTTTAGGTTATGGAAGCTGCAGAAATCCTGGTTATTGAAGACGATTATCTGGTAGCGCGCACGATCGAGCGCAGCCTGAAAGGCGACGAGTTTCACACCACCCTCGCCAGCCGCGGCGAGAAGGGCATCTTCATCGCCCGCCAGTCGCCCCCACATTTGATCATATTGGACATCGTTATGCCCGATATGGACGGCTACCAGGTTTGCCGGACGCTGCGCGCCGACCCGCAACTTGCCAAGGTCCCGATCCTCTTTCTGACCGCCCGGGTGAAACCGCAAGACCGCATCGAGGGTTTCAAGGTCGGCGCGGACGACTATCTCTGCAAACCTTTCAATGTGGACGAATTGATCCTGCGGGTCAGAGCAATCCTGCGCCGGACGCGCAAACCCGCCCCGGCGCTGGCGGAGGCGGCTGAGAAAGGTGGAACCTCCGAACCTCCGCCCCACTGTATAAAACTGGACGATTATCTGCTCGACACGCGCAGCTTTGAACTGCACATCCCGGGGCGGGAAAAAATCCGCCTTACCCCGCTCCAGTTTGACCTGCTGTACCATCTGATGACCCATCCGGGGCAGTCCTTCTCACCCAACCGCCTGCTCGATGAAGTCTGGGATTACCCTTCCGGCAGAGGCAGCCCCGACCTGGTGCGCGTGCACATAAAAACGTTGCGCGAGCGGATCGAGACCGACCCCGCCGCCCCGGCGTTTATCCGCACCGTCCCTGGCAAAGGTTATTCAGTTGGCAGCCTGCCTGAAACGGGAGATCAAGGTTAGAATCAAGCGATGACGCGCGCACGACCCGCCCCCGATCCACAGTCTGAAACGCAGGCTCGCCGGCTGCGTGAGACGACCTGCCTCCAGAGCGAGCTGGCAGAGCTGACGCTGCAGGCGGATCTGGAGGGTTTGCACCGGCGCGTGATCGAAGGCGTGCGCAGCCTGCTCGATAGCGAATCAGCGATCCTGGTGCTGGCTGAAGACCGCAATCCGGGTTGGCTCACTTACAAAACCCTCGACGAACAGTCCGGCTGGGCGTTTCAGCTCCAGCCGGATGAAGGCCGCGGACCGGTCAGCGACTGCCTGCGCTCCGGAAATGTGATCAACCTGGAAGGCAGTTCGGTTCAGATCAACTTCGATCCATCCTGCACCGGCGAGACCCCGATCCAGGCGCGTTCGCTCATCGCCGCGCCGCTCAAAACGAGCGGCGTGACGCTCGGAGCGATTCTGGCGGTCAACTGCAGCCGGGAGCACTACAGCGCCTCGGACGAGGAACTGATAACCGCGCTGGCGTCCACCGCAGCCAGCGCCATGCAGACCGTTCGATTAATCCAGGAATACCGGGTCAGCCGGGCGGACCTCGAAGCGGGCGGCTGGGAGCTGCTCGAATCGCACAACTTCCTGCGCGCCCTGTTCGACCATTTGCCGGTCAGCCTCTATATCATCGATGCGGACTACCAGCTCGTCGCCGTAAACCAGAAGCGGATCGCGCAAATGCCTGCGCCTGTTTCGGCGGAGGCTCTCAGCGGTCAGGTCTGTTATCGCGCGCTGTTCAACCGGGATGAACCCTGTATCGGCTGCCGCGCCCACGAGACGCTGGCGCAGGGTCTTATCACCCAGCGCGAGGAGCGCCGCCGCAACGACCGGGAAGAGGTCAGCGATTGGGAGATCAGCAGCTACCCAATCCGGGACGACGCGGGCGCGGTCAGTCAAGTCATGCTGTTCGAACAGGATGTGACCGAAAAACGGCGCTTGGAGGCGATCCTGGTCCAATCCGAAAAGCTGGCTGCGGTGGGTCAACTGGCGGCTGGCGTCGCACATGAGATCAATAACCCGCTCACCGCGATCATTGCTAACGCCCAGATTCTCCAGCGCGAGCTCCCAGCCGGCTCCGACTTACAAGAATCGGTTGATCTGATCGCGCGCGCCGGGGCGCGCGCCGCTCAAGTCGTGCGCAACCTGCTCGATTTTGCCCGCAAGGAAGAATACCGCCTGCGTCCAACCGACATCAATCTGACTGTAGAGCGCGCGGTCGAGCTGGTTCAACACGAATTGCTGGCACACGGCATCCAACTCCGGCTGGATCTCGATCCGAAGCTTCCTACGCTTCTTGCCAGCCCGGATCACCTGCAGAGCGTCTGGCTGAACCTGATCCTCAACGCAATCGACTCGCTCGAGAAGACGCCGGGCTGGATCTCAGTTTCGACCCGCAAAAAGCACCGCGAGATCCAGGTCGTCGTGGCTGATAACGGAAAGGGAGTTCCAGCGGAACACATAGACCGCATCTTCGAACCCTTTTACACCACAAAATCTCCCGGTCGAGGCACCGGATTGGGTCTCTCGGTCAGCAACCGGATTGTCAAACAGCACGGCGGTCACATCCAGCTCGAGAGCCAGCCAGGGCAGGGCAGCGCTTTTACCGTCATCTTGTCAGTTCCCTGAAGCAAGGCAAGCCGCCGGCGGTATAATATGACTCAGCAAATCCATGGCATCCACCGCCTCTCTTGAACCCTTTTTTGCGCCGCGCGGCGTTGCGGTGATCGGCGCCTCTTCCGATCCGACCAAGCTGGGCTATGGGCTCGCCCGCAATCTGGTTCAAAGCAACTTCAAAGGCGCAGTCCATTTTGTCAACCCAAAAGGCGGCAGTCTGTTCGGACGAACGGTCTTTCCCGCCATCTCCGAAGCCCCCGACCCGCTTGACCTGGCGATTCTGCTGATCCCGGCTGGAGCCGTTCCGCAAACCCTGCAAGACTGCGGTCAGCGCGGCCTCAGAGCTGTCATCATCGGCTCGGGCGGTTTTCGCGAAACCGGTCCGCAAGGCGCCGCCCTCGAAGATGAATGTCTGCAGATTGCCCGTTCATTTGACATGCGCCTGATCGGTCCCAACTGCATTGGCTTGATCGACACCCACCTTCCGATCGACGCCACCTTTCTGCCGCCGCCGGGCCCGCTGCCGGGCGACGTTGCGTTTATTTCCCATTCTGGGGCGATTTGCGCGGCTGTGATCGATTGGGCGCGCGGCCACAGCTTTGGACTGTCGCTCCTGGTCAGCCTGGGCAATCAGGTTGATGTCAACGAAACCGACGTCCTACAGCCCATCGCGGAAGATCCCTTTACCAAAGTCCTCACGCTTTATCTCGAAGGCATTCGGGACGGCCGCCGCTTCGTGTCCGAGGCAGCCCGCATCACGCGCCAAAAGCCGGTCATCGCCCTCAAGGTGGGGCGTTTCGCCGGGGGCCGGCGCGCGGTCGCCTCGCACACTGGGGCGATGGCGGGTCAGGAAAGCGCTTACAACGCTGCCTTCCGCCGCGCCGGCGTGATCCGCGCCGAAACCAGTGAAGAGATGTTCGATTGGGCGCGCGCGCTGGCGTGGTGTCCGCCGCCAAAGGGGCGCAGCATCGCGATTTTAACCAACGCCGGCGGTCCGGGCGTCACCGCGGCGGACGCCCTCGAAATCCACGGGATGCACCTGGCTGCGCTGAGCGAGGCGGCTATCCAGCAACTGCAGGCAGAGCTGCCCCCGGCTGCCAGCCTCGCCAACCCGGTGGACATGCTCGCCTCGGCTTCGCCAGAGCAGTACGCCCGCTGTCTGCAAATTCTGCTGGACGACCCCAACGTCCACGGCGTGATGGTCATCCTGCCGCCGCCGCCCATGTTCACCGCCGGAGCGGTAGCACGGGCAATCATTCCGGTCATCCACCACAGCGAAAAACCGGTCATCGTTGCGCTGATGGGCGAACGGTTGATACAGGAAGCGGTCGAGCACCTGCGCGCGGCGCACGTTCCAGAATACCGCTTTCCCGAGCGCGCCGCCTCGGCGCTTGCCGCGCTGACCTGGCGCGCCGAATATCTCGCCCGCCTGGAACAGGCGCCCGAGCCGCCGCTCGACCTTGATAGAGCGCGCGCCCGCAGCCTCTTTCAAGCCAACCGCGCCTCCTTGATGCCCGGCGCCTGGCTGCCGGTAGAATTGCTCGAGGAGCTGCTCGCCTGCTACGGGATACAAATCCCTCAATCCTCCCTGGCAAACTCGCCGGCTCAAGCCGTCGAGCAGGCGCGCCGGCTCAATTTTCCGGTCGCCCTCAAAATCGCCTCGGCAGATATCCCGCACAAATCTGATGTACACGGGGTGCTGTTGAACCTGTGGGATGAAAATGCAGTAGCGTCGGGCTACGCTCAGATCATCGAAAACGTCAACCGGGCTCATCCGGCAGCCCAGATCGCGGGGGTTACGATTCAGAAAATGCTCCCCACCGGTCAGGATCTGATCTTGGGCGCCTTGCAGGACCCCCAGTTCGGACCGCTGGTCATGTTCGGCGCCGGCGGAGTGGAGGCTGAGCAGCTCAAAGACACCGCCTTTGCGCTCGCCCCAATGAGCGCTGAGGAGGCGGATTACGTCATCGAGGGCACCTGGGCTGGGCGGCGGCTCTCCGGTTACCGCAATTTGCCCCCGGCGGACCGCGCGGCTGTCAGAGGGGCTTTGCTGCGCTTCAGCTTCTTTGCCGCCGATTTCCCCGAGCTGGCTGAGGTGGAGATCAATCCCTTGCGCGCCCTGACGGACGGGCAGGGCGCTTTCGCTCTCGATCTGCGCGCCCGGCTCAACGCTTGAACAACCGCTCAGTATTTGAACCTTATCCCAGCCGCGAAACTCGATTTGCCGGCTGGCTCGCTGCCGCTAAAAAAACCCCACCCTTGAAGGAAGGTTTCAATGTCTCCTGGCTTCCAATACCACCCGGATCTCCTCGCCCGCTTTCCAGCAGTCTGCGGCGGCGTGATCCTGCTGCAAGATTTCGTTAACTGCCCGTCACCCTCAGCCTTGCTCGAGACTTACCTGGCAGAGCAAAGCCGGGTAGCCGCGCAGATCGGTGAAAAACCGCTCAGTGAGATCCCCGCCCTGGCTGCCTGGCGCGGCGCTTTCCGCCAGTTTGGGGTGGATCCTACCAAATACCGCAGCGCGGCTGAATCGCTGCTGCGCCGCCTGACAAAGAAAGGGGATATCCCCTCCATCAACACGCTGGTTGACCTGTGCAACCTGATCAGCATTCGTTGGGCGCTGCCAGTCGCGGCTTTCGACCTCCGCCAGCTCACCAGACCGATCACTGTGCATTTTGCCCGCGGATCAGAAAACTTCACCGCCCATGACGCCCCCGAACCCGAACAGCCTGCTCCGGGCGAGGTGATTTTCAGCGATCCAGCCGGTCTGGTCGCCGCGCGCCGCTGGTGCTGGAAGCAGTCCGCCGAGAGCGTCGTAGATCTGGACACCACCGCCGCGCTCATCACAATCGAAGCTCAGCACCCCGCCGGCGCGGTCGATGTCCAAGATGCGCTGGACACCCTGGCAGAGCTCCTTGGAAAATACCTCGCAGGAAATATCCAATCCGGCGCGATTGATAAAAAGAACCCTTCGTTTTTCGCAGACACCGTTTGAAGGCAGGCGTCTCGGGATATAAACCCCACTCTCCCCCGTAAGGATTAACTGCTCAGTTCCTCAAACGCCCCCAACGCCACGTCGACCAGTTGCCCAAGCCCCTGGGCGAGCGGCGGGGTGTTGATATATTCATTCGTGGTGTGCGCGCCAAACCCGGTCGAAAGCCCAATCGTAATTGCCGGCAAGCCCTGGCTGAGCGGCACGTTCGCATCCGTCGATCCAATTGTCAGGTTAGGCTGCGTGCCCTGTTTTTGCAGGGCGCGCTTCGCCACCCGCACCAGCGGGTGGTTGGAGGCGAGCTTTCCAGCCGGACGCCGCCCGATCAGTTCCAGCGCAACCCGGACGCCGGGTTTCTCGGCTGCTGCGACAGCCCGCTCGACCTGCCGCACCAGACCCGCCAACGTCTCCGCGCCCTCGGAGCGCAGATCCAGTTCCAGGCGCGCCTCCGGGGCAATGGTGTTGATGCTCGTCCCGCCGGAGATCACGCCCACGTTCAGCGTGGAGCGCGGCTTGGCAGGCGCGTGAATGGCGGTGATCCTGGTGATCAGCTCAGCCAACTCGTGGATCGCCGAATGCCGCCCGTAATCGACCCAGGAATGCCCGCCCTCCGTGCGCACTGTGATCCGGTAGCGCTGGACGCCCAGCGCCCGGTGATAAACCTGTCCGAAAGCCATGCCTTCCAGAATCAGGTAAGCCAGCGGCTCGTCTTTGAAACGCTCGACCACCGCCCGAATGCCGCGCAGATCGCCCAGTCCCTCTTCGCCGACGTTTGCCACGAGCCACAGGTCGCCTGGCAGTCCGGGCTGGTCGCCGCGTTCCTGGCGCAGCGCCCACAGCAAGCCGAACAACCCCGCCACCCCGAGCGAATTATCGCCGATCCCGGGTCCGAAGATCCGGTCAGCCTCGCGCCGCACCTTCAGGTCGGTGTCAAACGGAAAGACAGTATCGAGATGCGCGGACACCACCAGCGGTTTTGATCTGCCGCTCCCTGGCAAACAGGCAAAGACGTTCCCCAGCGCATCCAGCGAAACAGCCTCAAGACCCTCGACTGCGAAGCGCTGGCGCACGAACTCCGCCCGCTGCGCTTCTCCAAACGGCGGCGCGGGGATTTGTTGGATCGTTACCGCCAGATCCAGCACCCGCGCCGATAAAGAAGCGTCGATTCCCATGCCGCTACACCTTTCGCGCCATCTGGCGCAGTGATTCGAGCCTCGCCAGGTTTAGCCCGGGCAGAGCGTCCAGCGCGTAGGTCGCCAGGTTGCCTTCCACAACCAGCGAAGCCGCAATATTCCCGTACAATACCGCTTCGAGTGGATCGTAAGTGCGCCGGTAGCCCGCCAGAAACCCTCCACAGAACGCGTCCCCTGCGCCGATCGGATTGGCAAAGCGCGCCGGATAGGGAGGCACCTCCCAGCGGCTGCGGGTCGCGGCGTCGTAGAGCAGCTGGCCGCGCGCCCCGCATTTGATCACGATGAATTCGCACCCATACGACGCCAGCGCCTCAGCCATCTCCCACAGATCGTGGGTGCGGTTCTGAAACAGCATCCGTACCTCTTCTTCCGCGGGCAGGAACGCCGTCAAGCCGGTCAGCAGCGCGGGGATATCGCCCCAACAAGCGGGGTTCATGTAGCCTGGCGAGGGATCGAGCGTGATCGTGGCAATGTCCGACTGGCGCATCAGCGCCGGCAGCAGGCTGTGGGTCAGGTAATCCAGCGGGCAGAAATGGGCTGCGTTGGCGCTCAGATATTCCTTCGGGATGTCCGCCTGGCGCAGCGAGAAAGGCTGCATCTGTGTCCGGCTGTCGATTGATATTCCATTGGAAGGCTTATAACCTAACAGCGCTTTGGGAAAAGGCAGCCCGGCGCGGGCAAAATGAGCCACCGGGTCGTCAAACGCACGGGTGTAGCGATCGATGATCGCGGTGAAAAAGCGCAGATCCAGCGCCTGCGGAAAGATCTTCACGCCGCGCACATCCAAACCGGATTGTTCGAAGGCGCTTAACCAGTCGTGGGGATAGTCTTCGCCTACCCGCGCCACAATTGCGGGAGGAGGCTGCGGTTCCCAGACTGCCAGCCCCACCGCGGCGTACAGGGCGCTGCCACCCGGAATATCCAACAGCGGCTCGCCATCCGGGAGCAAAACATATTCACGCAGCAACCGTCCCAGCACCAAATAGCGGGGGGTGGATTTCTCCATACGCGGGATTATCCGTCAGATCCGTTGAAATCAGGAAAATCTGCTTTGACCAGTCCTCAGCCGTTGCCGGAAAAACATCCTCCAGCGCTGGCTCGACCGCCTGGTTTTCCCATCCTGCCGCGCTTTGCTGCCCGGTTCACAAGCTCGCGATGCTGCGCAGCAATCCGAGAACTAAAACCCCGATCTTCACGCCCTCTCCAAGGGAGATTTCCGGCGAGGCGTCATCTTCGTTTCTTTGGATCAACAAATATGTTGCCGCCACTCCTACGACAGCTCCGATGACGCCTCCAATCACCAGCGCCTTCGGTTTCCAGTCGTCTGCCGGAATGATTTCCACATTTTCTGCGCTCATGGGTCTCTCCCTTATTTACATCTCGAATTAATCACATCCGCAGATGCTCGACAAACTTATCTCTGGATCATGCGGCTGGCGAATCTATTTCCGGACGATCTGGCGTCCCAGCGCGCGCGCCGAAGCCTCAAACGATTTGAGGCGCAGAACCGGCTCAACCGCTCGGTCCTCTGCCTGATGCACGTACCGACCGATCAGGATCAGCCCATTCAATAACCTCAGGCTATAACGCGGCAGCACCTGGATCAGTTTTACAGTCGCGTAGATGCTCGCTGCCAGCGTCACGAATGTGAACAACGTCACCAACATCACAGGCGTGATCAGCCAGATGATCGAAATGTCCGCCCAGCGGCTGGTCTCGCCGCCGCCCAATGTGAAGCTGAGCCCGGCAAAAACCAGCAGCGCCAGGCTCCCAAGCACAAGCGGAACGCTGATCTGCCAGAGCGCTTCCTTGCGGTGCCTTGCATGTGCGAGCGGGTTGCGCTCGCGTTTGGCTTCTACACTGCGGGTCGTATTTTTCATCTGCATTTCTATATTTATTTTAGCATGGATTGCCGCGATTGATTCGCTCAACGGGTATAAGCTTCCGGTTTTAACTCAGCCACATAGGGCAGCGTTCGAAAGCGATCCGCAAAATCCAACCCATAGCCCACAACCCAAACGTCCGGGATATCAAACCCCAGATAATCCAGCGGCACATCCGTTTGGGCGCGGATTTTGCGCACCAGGGCGCAGGTTCGCAGCGAGGCGGGGGAACGCCCTTTCAGCACCCGGTGCAGATAAGAAAGCGTGTGCCCGGTATCGACGATGTCTTCGACGATCAGGACGTGTTGGTCTTCGATCGGCTCGCGCAGGTCCATCAGGATCCTCACCGCGCCCGATTCGGTCGTCTTGCCATAGCTGGAGAGCGCCATAAAATCAACCACATGCGGGATGCTCAGCGCACGGGTCAGGTCCGCCATAAAGATGAACGCCCCCTTCAAGATCCCGACCATATACAGACGCTTGCCGCGATAATCTTTCGAGATCTGGTCAGCCAATTCCTGGACCCGTTTTTGAATTTCCTCGGGGGCGATTAAAACTCGCTTAATATCACTCGGTAATTCACCCATTTTGCACTCTCTCCTCAGCCGCGAAAATGTGGGGAGGTCGATCTCAGCCGCTTGCAGCTTTACATTTCTGAACCCATCCACCCTTAACCAATTTTACCTTAAATACCCCAAGCCTCGGCGCAAGTAGATCTAGAGTAGTTATTTGCTCGAGCGCGCTGCCTGAAATCGCACAGCTTTCGGCTGGGTTGTTATAATCCAGTGCATACCGTTGCGGCGCGCGGCTGCGATGCACGACCGCGGCGCGTAATAATGGAGACTTAAAGGTGAGTTATCAACTGGTCAACCAGAACCATCCTGATAATCAAATTCGGATGAACAACTGGACCTGGTACGGCGTTCTAAAACTGGCGCTTAAATATGGCTGGAACCCGCGCGGTGCGGTAGAACCTGAAAGGTTGGAGTTGGCTGGTCTTTCTGCGGGCAATGGACGCCCCAAAAATGGCGACTATTGGGGAAAGGAGCCCCGTCTGGTATTGTTTGAGGATGCGCTGAACCTGGGGGATGCCCTGGAGGAAGCCTTCATTAAATATGAGCCGGTGCGGCTGCCATCGCTGCACCCCTTTCACCTTGCGGGTGAAAACGGCGGCGCTGATAGCCAGCCGCCCGCACTCGGGGTGATCCAACTCATGATCAGCTTCTGCCACGCGGGCGCGTTTCTGATCGAACCCGGCTGAGCGATCGGTCCAGTTGACCCGGGATCCGCCCAACCGCGGCAGACGAATAGATTCCATTGACATTTTAGACCTCCCCTTCTAAACTAGAGCCATGCTCGCCCGCGTCTTTTCCTGTGCAGTCATCGGTCTCGAAGGCGTCATCGTCGAAGTCGAAGTAGATACGAGCGACGGCTTACCAGCCATTGTGATCGTGGGTCTGCCAGACGCGGCTGTGCAAGAGAGCCGTGAACGGGTGCAATCTGCCATAAAAAACGCGGGGTTGTATTTCCCACGCAAACGGTTGACCGTCAACCTGGCGCCCGCGGCGGTGCGCAAAGAAGGGCCCGCGTATGACTTACCCATCGCCCTGGGCGCATTAATCGCCAGCAACCAGCTTCCACCGGAGTGCGTGGAAGACGCCTTGATCATCGGCGAACTTTCGCTGGATGGCAGCGTCCGGCACGTGCGCGGCATTCTGCCCATGGCGGCGCTGGCGCGTGAGCAGGGTTTCAAACGCATATTCACCCCCGCCGTGGACGCGCTCGAGGCGGCTTTGATCCCCGAAATCGCGGTGATACCAATTTCCTCCCTCACCGGCTTGGTGGCGCACCTCTCCGGCGCGCTGCCAATTTCGCCCCAGCCCACCATCCAACCCGAAGACCTGCCCGTCTACGTCCAGACCGATTTCAGCGAGATCAAAGGTCAGGAGCACGTCAAGCGCGCCCTCGAAGTCGCGGCTGCGGGCGGTCATAATATCATTATGATCGGTCCGCCGGGCTCGGGCAAGACCTTGCTGGCGCGCGCCATCCCGAGCATCCTGCCGCGCATGTCCCTCGACGAAGCGTTGGACGTCACGCGCATCTATTCCGTCGCCGACCAGCTCCCGCCCGATGTGCCGCTGATCCGCAACCGCCCCTTCCGCGCCCCTCACCACACTATCTCTCACGCCGGGCTGGTGGGCGGCGGTAACCTGCCCCACCCTGGAGAGATCTCGCTCGCCCATCGCGGCGTTCTGTTTCTCGACGAACTGCCCGAGTTCGGCATGCGCGTGCTGGAAGTGCTGCGTCAGCCCATCGAGGACAAGGTGGTTACCATCAGCCGCGCCCAGGGCACGCTCACCTTTCCCGCCAATTTCATGCTGATCGGCGCGATGAACCCCTGCCCGTGCGGCTACTACGGCGACCCGGTCAAGCCCTGCACATGCTCATCCAGCACCGTGACCAAATATCAAAAGCGCATTTCGGGTCCGCTGCTCGACCGCATCGATATCCACATCGAAGTCCCGCGCCTTGAATATGACAAACTCGCCGACCGCCGCCCTGGAGAACAATCCGCCGCGATCCAACTGCGCGTCGAAGCGGCGCGGCAGATCCAGAGGCAGCGCTTCGCAGAACATCCTTCAGAGGCGCACCCGCTGGCTTGCAACTCCGACATGGGACCTGCCGAAGTTCGCCGCTATTGCCAGTTGGACGACCAGGGGCGCGCCCTCATGAAAACCGCCATGAACCAGCTCAACCTCTCGGCGCGCGCCTACCACCGCGTCCTCAAGCTCGCCCGCACCATCGCCGACCTGGCTGGCTGCGAGGCAATCGCCCCGCAGCACCTGGCTGAGGCACTGCAATACCGGCCCAGATTGATGGACGGGGGCTGATGCTTATCCTGCCCCTGTCTTACAACTCGCACAAACCCGACCTTAAGCTGCATACGTTATAATAGCTTGGCGCCTTTCAGACCAGCCGTATCGCTGGTGGGTAGATTCCTGTCAACCACGCAGCCTTGAGTGGAGAAGCCAATGTCAGATCAAAAAACCACCCTCAAAGTCGCGGTCATCCAAGCCGCGCCCGTACTGTTCAACCGCGACGCCACGGTCGAAAAGACCTGCCGCCTGACCCAGCAAGCCGCCGCTCAGGGCGCTGAGCTGATCCTTTTCCCCGAAGCCTTCATCCCCGCCTATCCGCGCGGCCTGACCTTCGGCGCGGTGGTCGGCAGCCGCAGCCCGCAGGGACGCCTCGCCTGGCAAATTTATTGGGAGAACGCGGTGGAGGTCCCCGGTCCAGCCGTCGATCGGTTGAGCGCCGCGGCGCGCCAGTCGGGGGCGTACCTGGTCGTCGGCGTGATCGAGCGCGATGCGCAATCCAGCCGCGGTACGCTCTACTGCACCATGCTCTATTTTGGTCCAGATGGATCGCTGCTTGGCAAGCACCGCAAGCTCAAGCCCACCGGGTCAGAGCGGCTGATCTGGGGCGAAGGCGATGGCAGCACCCTCACCGTGATCGACACCGAGTTTGGGCGGGTCGGCGGGCTGATCTGCTGGGAGAATTACATGCCGCTGGCGCGCATGGCGCTGTACGCCAAAGGGGTCGAGATTTACCTCGCCCCCACCGCGGATGCGCGCGACACCTGGCAAGCCACGCTGCGCCACATCGCGATTGAAGGTCGCTGTTTCGTGCTGGGCTGCAACCAGTACGTGACCCGCTCGATGTACCCCGCGGGTCTCCCGGGCGTCGAGGAGCTTGCCAGCCAGCCCGAGGTGATGTGCCGCGGCGGCAGCGCCGTCATCTCGCCGCTCGGAGAGGTGCTCGCTGGTCCGCTCTTCGATCAGGAAGGCGGTCTTTTTGCCGAATTGGACCTGAGCGAGATCGCCCGCAGCAAGTTCGATTTCGACGTAATGGGTCATTACGCCCGCCCGGACGTCTTCCAACTCAGCGTGAACGAAGAACCGCAGCCAACGGTGATCACCCGGGGCGCGGGCGCGGCGCATTAGAACGACCGCGGCTACCTTTAGCAGCGCCCCCTGGGCTCGAACCAAAAAACGCCAAGGGTTATCCAGAAAAGCGGTTACACCAACTTATTTGTCTACGCCAAGCATGGGGAGCTTGCCGCTTTGCGCCGGCGCCTCCAAATCTGGACTTGACAGACCAATCGATGTGCAGTATATTGCAATTAACTATTCTTTAATGTACGCTACATAGCAAGAAGATATTCTATTATGTCCAGCGTATTACAAAACCATTTTTCGATGGAGGCGGATAATGAAAAAATCGGTTTCAATTCTCATGGTGATTCTGTTTGTATCGACGGCATTTATCAGCCCCGCAAATATTAAAGCGGTGCAAGCCGTCACGAACGAATCAGAAACAGCCGAATATGCGCATCAACCCGAACGCTTGGCGCCCGATGTGGATAACGTTGGTCTTTACGAGGCTTATGAAATCACCTTCACTATTTCGAGCAATATTCCGCCTACGGACGCAGCCAAGACGTCCTTGTTGTTCGATGTGATTTTCACCAGTCCCGGAAACAGGAGAATATGGATGCCCGGTTTTTGGGCGGGGGGGAATACCTGGAAAGTCAGGTTTGCTCCCACCGAGTTAGGAACCTGGCATTGGGTAACTTTCTCAACAAATCCGTCGCTCGACGCCCGGACCGGTTCGCTGGTCAGCGTTCCTTCCGATAACAAAGGGTTTATTCGGGTTGCTGAAAACAACCCCTACACGTTCAGCTATTCCGACGGCACGCCGTTCTTCATGTGGGGGAACACCGCCTACCAACTGCTGGAGCAGGCGCTGGAAGGCCCCGGGGTCTCGTATGAATATTTTAATCCAGAAGACCCTTCCATTTCGCACATCCTCACCACTCAAGACTGGCGTGAGTTTGTCGACAAAACCCAGGAACACGGGATGAACAAGATCCGTTTCCAGGCTACGATGTGGGGTTGGGGCAACAACTACGGCACGCGCTGGTTTCCCTGGGAGAATTCCACCGTTCTAAATCCGCAGTTCGCCGTGTTCAATCAGTCCTATTGGGAAACACTCGATGAGGTCGTTCAGTACATGCAGGAAAAAGGCATGGTGGCGGAAATCGTCATTATCTCGGATTACAGCAACTGGGAGCCGACCGATCCGGGCATGTATTACATGACCCCAGCGGACGAGCAATTGCTGTTGCGCTTCACCGCCGCCAGGTACGCCGCCTATTCGAACGTGATCTGGCAAGTAGCGCAAGAGTTCTACTACACAGAAAGAGTCAGATATGGGGGACGGGTTCCGGAAGCGTGGGGCAGAGAAGTCGGCAGTTACCTGGCAGGGGTTGACCCATACCGAACGGTTGCCGGACGGCTGCTTACGATCCACAATCGGACTAAAATGCTGTTCAGCTTCCCCAACGACCCCTGGCCCACTCACTTCGCCATTCAGGTCGGAACGCGGATCACCCCCAAGTGGAAATATGAAAATCACCCAAGCCTGTGGGGCAACGACAGCATCCGGTATAACTGGGGCTATTACAAACCCATCGCCAATGACGAATATGGTTATGCAGACAATTACGAACTCTCCCGCGCAATGGTAAGACAGGCTGCCTGGGGAATCGCGGTCGGCGGCGGTTACGGCACTTATGGCGAATGGAACACGGATCCAACCTGGGACCCCTACTGGATTAAAACCGGCGGTCTTCTTGGCGTCTGGGTCGATGACCCCTCGCAGGAGGACATCAAAGTCATGACCGATTTCATGAACAGCCTGGATTTCCCCTCCATGTCGCCCAACAACTTCCTCATTACGGCGAAACCCGCCGATGTCTATGCCTATATGTTGGCGGACGAAGGCAACACCTACGTGATGTATGCCGCTGAAGGCAGCGGTGGTCAATTTACCCTGAACTTGAAGAAGGGTGTATATGACGCCGCATGGATCGACACCACCACCGGCGACGTCGTTCAAGCCGAACCGAGTTTCGAACTGGCGCAAAATGGATCGGTGAATTTCGAATCGCCAGATTATGATGACGATATTCTTCTGGTGATTAAGGCGGTCAAGTTCGACAATAAGATCTATCTGCCGCTGATGGCGCACTGAGACGCGGCAATCCAAACCGGTACAAGTTGCTAATACAAAAGGGAGGCGGAATTTTCCCCGCCTCCCTGAACGCGCAATGACTTCCCGACGCTAGATCAATTCCACATCGTGCGGGTGTGATTCGCGCATGCCGGAAGGCGTCACGCGGATGAATTCCGCTTTCTCCCACAACTCTTCGAGCGTGCGCGCCCCCGCATAGCTCATCCCGGAGCGCAGTCCGCCCACCAGTTGATGAAGGGTGTCTGCCGCCGCCCCGCGGTAAGACACGATCGCTTCCACGCCCTCCGGCACCACGTCGCCCCAATCTTCAATCGGCATCTCGCTATGCTCCAGCTTTTTGCGATCCACATTGGCAGTCAGCGAAGCCATGCCGCGCACAATCTTATAGCGCCGCCCATTTCGGATCACCGGCGCGCCCGGGCTTTCGTCCATCCCCGCCAGGATGTTCCCCAGCATCACGCTCCCCGCTCCGGCTGCCAGCGCCTTGGTAATATCGCCCGAGTTGCGGATGCCGCCGTCGGCGATGATGCGCAAACCCAGCGCCTGCGCCGCCTGAGCGCACTCAGCTATAGCAGTCAATTGCGGCACGCCAAAACCGGTAACGATGCGCGTGGTGCAGGTCGAGCCTGCGCCCACGCCCACTTTGATCGCCTCCGCTCCCGCCTGCGCCAGGTCGATCACGCCCTGCGGAACGGCGACGTTGCCAGCCACGACCGGCACCCCTGGGAATCGTTGTTTCAACTGCCGGACCATCGCGATGGTGTGCTCGGAGTGTCCGTGAGCGATATCCACCACCAGCAGGTCCGCCCCGGCGTTCACGCAGGCGGCGGCGCGCTCCAGGTCATCCGCCCGCACACCCACTGCCGCCCCCACGCGCAGCCGCCCGCGGCTGTCTTTGGTCGCGTCGGGGTGCTGCTGGATCTTGATGATGTCCTGTGCGGTTATCAAACCGGTAAGACGCCCCTCCCCATCCACCAGGGGCAGCTTTTCGATGCGGTTAGCGAACAATTTCGCCCGCGCCTGCTCGATCGTCTCATCCTGTGAGGCAACCACCAGCCGGTTGCGCGGGGTCATCACTTGGCTGAGTGGGGCGCCGCCATCGGGCGCAAACAGCACATCCCGGTTGGTGACCATGCCGATCACCTGGTTGTGCGCATCCAGCACCACCAGCCCGCCCACATCCGCTTCCGCCATCAAACCGCGCGCCTGATCCACGCTGGCGTCCGCCGAAATCGTGAGCGGGTTCTCGACCACGATGCTCTCCGCCCGCTTGACTTTCTGAACACAATCCGCCTGATCCGCGATCGACATAAAGCGATGCAGAAAACCGATGCCGCCCAATTGCGCCATGGCGATCGCCATACGCTCTTCTGTAACGGTGTCCATATTCGACGAAATAATGGGGACAGAAAGACGAATATCCGGCGTGAGCCAGGTGTGCGGAGAGACGTCCTTGCGGCTGCGGACGCTCGAAGGCTGCGGCGCCAGCAGGACATCATCAAACGTGAGACCGACATCGGGGCGAATTTTCATGGCGTGCGCACCTCCCGGGTAAGTTTATCACAACACCTTCCCGGACTTAACCATCTTGCGCGAACGCCCCGGTACTACGCAGTTCTGAGCCATTCCGCCGGGGCAGGGTCAGCCCGAACACCGCCCGATTGGGCAGAAAAATACGGATCGCGCGTTTGTGAAAATTATTATTAACTTGCATATACTTCACCTATTTGATATATTAAACCTTGATTGGCGCTATACGATTCTTCGATTTAGTCAAGGAGGCACAATGCTTAAGAAAACCACCTTACTAACCGTACTGCTATATGTTTGTGCAATTCTATTGGGGGCCGCGTTCGGACCGTCCATAGTCAAACTGACCGGAAGGCTGCAAGTTTTTCACCAAGAACCAGTGGCAGCTCTAGCAGCGCCAGCCAGCGAAATCGCATTGGCGCCCGAAAGCCCAGAGGCTCTCTTTACTTGCACGCCACTCTCCATCGCTGTGTTTTCTAATCGCATTCACGTGAAATGCACCGCTGCTGCGCCGCCCGGGGGTGCGATCTGGTATTTTGCTGCGCCAACAGGTACAGACCCTAAGTATGCCAACCGGGTCTTAAGCATTATGCTGACCGCCAAAGCGTTGGGCAAAAACCTGCTGATTACTTACGATTTGGCTGGTAGTGGATCTGCCTATGGCTGCCTGTTTGCTGATTGCCGCCCGATCCAAGCCATCGAATTGCTCAACTGAAGCCGAGAAAGGGACGCCTCATGCGAGCTAATCCTCGGATTCTTCTGGTTCTATTGATAGAGGCGGCTTTGCTCTCTGCCTGGCTCTCTTCGGCGTTTTCCCCCGGCGGGGTGGCGGCGGACGTCGTCCCGCCGACCGCCCAGCCAAACCAGGTATCGGATGTGCAGTTCACCGCCGCCACGAACGACGTCTTACAGGCAGTCTATCTGCTGCTGCTGGAGGATGACGACAATCAAGTGTACCTGCCGCGCATTGGTAGGTGAAGCCATAAATGCCTGCCGAGCGCCCTCCTGCGAACGCCTGCTAAAGTGAGGGGGTAGGGTTGCCGCGGCTGTTTGCCATTCGAACAGAAGTCCTTCCACAAAGACGCTGCAATAAGCAGCGTCTTTGCTTTTCAAAATGGTATAATGCCCTGCAGGAGGCTAAAATGCTTGTTGGCGAACGAATGTCCCATCCAGTAATCACCGTTACCCCCCAAATGCCCATCACTGAGGCGCTGAATCTGCTCAGAACCGAGCACATCCGCCGCGCGCCGGTGATCAAAAATGGCAAGATGGTGGGGATCATCTCGGAAAAAGACCTGCTCAACGCGGCGCCGTCTTCCGCTTCATCGCTCAGCGTGTGGGAGGTCAGTTACCTGATCAACAAAATTGCCGTCGAAGAAGTGATGGCAAAGAAGGTCTTCAGCGTTAGCGAAGACACCCCGATCGAGGAAGCCGCCCGCATCATGGCGGATCACAAGATCGGCGGGCTGCCGGTGACGCGCGGCGACGAGGTCGTCGGAATGATCACCGAAACCAACCTGTTCAAGGTGTTCCTGGAATTGATGGGCGCCCGCGAGCCGGGCGTGCGCGTGACCGCCCTGATCCCGGAACAGCGCGGCCAGCTTGCCAGGCTCACCCAAGCGATCGCCGAGGCGGGCGGGAACTTTGTCGCGTTCGGGCAGTTCGCCGGCGAGTCTCCCAACAGCCGCCTGCTCACCTTCAAGATCGAGGGGCTGACAGAAGAACAGGTCAAAGAGCTGGTCGCCCCGCACGTACTGGAAATCCGCGACATCCGCACGAAACAGGTTTGACGGCTTCCGCAGCCTCCCAAACCTGAGCGCCGCAACACCCGGCGATTGACGACAAACAGCCTTCCCGCAAGCGCTAAGGCAGCGGGAAGGCTGCTTCATTAATAAATATAGTAGGCTCACGCTCGAACGCACGCACGCAAGGTAAACGGCGCAGCCGCGCAGCCTACGCCTGCGCAAATACCCCGCGGCGCAAATCCTCCAACGTCTGCTGGATCTCCTCCCAGGTGTTCATCACAAACGGACCATAGGGCATCACGGGTTCGCGGAACGGCGCTCCAGCCATGAGCATAAACCGCACGCCGGCGTCCGGCGAGGCTTGCACCCGCAGTTGGTCGCCGTCCCCGAAAACTGCCATTTTCACAGCTTCGACCGGCGCGCCGGCGCCGTGCTCGTCCATCCCAAAATCCCCAGCCCCCTCGAATACGTATGCAATCGCCGTGTGCCCCTCCGGGATGGGCTGCTCAAAACGCGCTCCTGGCGCAAGCTGAACGTCCATGTAGACCGGCTGGGCGGCGATCTCGGTGACGGGTCCGGCGACCCCGTCCACCCCGCCAGCCACAACCCGGATGCGGGCGTCACCCCGCTGGACCGTCGGGATGTTCTCGGCGGTCACTTCCTGGTAGCGCGGCGCGCTCATCTTCAAGTCTGCCGGCAGGTTCACCCAAAGCTGAAACCCATAAATGTTGCCCGAAGGACCGCGGCGCGGCATCTCCTCGTGCAGAATACCCCGCCCGGAGGTCATCCACTGCACGTCGCCCGCTCCGATCGACCCCGAATTGCCCAGGCTGTCGCGGTGACGCACCGAACCCTCCAACATGTAGGTCACCGTCTCGATCCCGCGGTGCGGGTGCATCGGAAAACCCTGGATCGGACCCTCAATCGGATCGTTGAAGGCAAAATGGTCGAACAATAAAAAAGGATCGAACAGATTGGCGCGGCTCGGCGCAATCGAGCGCCTCAGCAAGACGCCCGCTCCTTCGATCACCAGCTTTGGCTCGATAATATTCGTAACAGCGCGTGTGTTTGTCATCGTATCCTCATCCCTTTTTTCTTATACGTCTTCCCTCTACTAAACAGATAAATTTTACCAATATTATGTTAAATATATATATGAATAACGCTCAAATGCGAATTTGAGTAGAATTAGCTTCAGACGCATATACACGTGGCTTTCTGCTGATGGGTTGTGGGGCAATCGACTAACTGCCCCGCAACTATTTTAACTACGTTCCTACCAGCTTTGGAACGATCACTATACGTTTAACGCCAAATAGAGTCGCGGTATAATGAAAAAAATGTGCCATTAATTTTTTCAGGCGGCCCTGGCTATGAGAAAAATTATTGGAAAAATATTGCCATATGTTTTCACAGGGGGTATTTGTTTTGCACTTATTTTCCCGAAACTAGCCTTATCAGCTAATGCAAGCTCACTTGCAGTTGAAAACCTATATCCATCCCCAACCGGTGTTATTGCGACACCGTATGGAGGCAATATAGAAAGTCTTACGTTAATAAAAGTTTACATCCCTCTCATTTCGAAAACGTTCCCTCCTGATCCTACAACAAGTTGGTATATGGAGACTGTGAATACGGAAATGCTGTTGAGTTTAGGATGCCAATTGGGCAATAGAGATCGTGAACTGAGCGGACAACAAGACAGTATCGTTATCCTCGATTTCGATTCTCCGACTTATACGAGCGGAGTATACGGGGCAAATTTATTTGGTTATGGCCCTGTATCAACAAGTGCTGTAGCCGCTGCAGTTAAGTTCTTTGGTGCAGGTTATTACAATTGTGTATATCCCGACAGAGCATCAACCATTGTTATTGCTGTTGGAACAAATAATTGTGACTCAACAACTTGCTCTGGTGCTGCAATTGATGGCGAATACTATGCCCATGGAGCAGCTTGGGCAGTTATGGTAAATGAGATAGGGTCATATTTTGTTACCAATGGTTACTATCCGCAAGTTCGCGCTTATGGCGCAAGTGATATAGAGGTTGGATGGAATGACTACTATACAACACGACAATGGGTCGACGGATATGACAGTATAAACAATTGGCCTATGTTTAACTTTGGAGATGCTGAAGGATGTCCACAAGTTCGTACGGGCGAGAATTCTGGTTGCGCGAATGGTTGGTATCAATATACGATATGGTACGTCTCGGGAAGAGGCGGAGTAAATTCTTCATCACCCTTACCACTAATTTACGCAAAAGATGGTGCAAATGGTAGGCAATGGTATAGTCTCAGTGCATATGGAGTTGACCTGCAAAATGGAAGGTTGGAACTCCAAGGGGCTGTTACACAACACTTGGCTTGTAGCCAAAGGATTTGCCCTCCTGGTACAAATAATTCACCACAAGAGGGATATATTAATCTTTACTCTGCACTCAACTCAGACCCAGATACCAGTCAGCCGCTAAAATGGTCTACGGATATTGGATATTCTGGTTGGTAATTAATGAGGAGTGATCGACAATGAACGAGAGGATCGACTCAAAAAGAAATATTTGGGGGGTTGCGATTCTTATAGTCGCATTGGGATTAGTAAGTATGCTAGTTTTCCAATTTGTTTTAGCAAAGGACATTCCGGCGAATCGGAATTGTGAGGGCACAGAAATAGAAATGTTTCGCACACAACTAGCCCTTATTCCTGGCTCTGATCTGTCGAAGAGAAAAAAGGTAGAAGAAAAAATCACAGCATGGGAAACAATGGCTGCTATCTGTAAGAGTGCTACTCCCGTTACTGATATTCAAATTGTCACACCCCAATTCACACAAATATCCCCGGCTCCTTTTGTTACAGGAGTATTTGAGGGCCAGCCTGGTGCATATTTTCATGCATTTGAGGCAAAAATAGAGAACCATTGGAAGGGAATTGTAAACGGAAACCGCGTCATCGTATTTGCAGGTGCTTGGGTGAAGGACCCAAGCCAGGGGTTCATAGCTGTGCAAACAGCTCCTAAAAAGGGAAAGCCTATTTGGGGCTATTATCCTAGCGCCGCAAAATTAGGCGCTTTACGGATTGTTGATACAAAGGGTTCACGATTGATTATTCAATCAGCAAATGATAAAGATGTACTATTTTTTGATGTACCTGCATTATCGTTTGTAAATTCACTCGATGAAGTTGTAACCCCCAGTACACCAACTGATATTCCTGTTACGATACAACCAACTAATATTCCTTATCCTGTTCCATAGCAAACTCTCCGTAGAGAGTCCTTATTTGTCGTTTGGTGTTTTGACAAATCCTTCTCTATTTGGTATGAATATTATTTCTCAAGAGCGTTAGGTGTTCTTAAAGAAGAATATCTTATTGGTGGGGCGCGCCTTACAGCAGGCATAATAAAATTCATTCGCTTGGATAATAGGAAGCGGCTGCGCTCCAAAATCGGACGCCCAAACGCTCTACGACCTGCGCCTTTCCGCTCTTTTCCAAAGCCTCCAACACAGAGGTCACTTCCGCGGAAGGATAATGTCCAAGCGCCTCGATCAATTCAGCTTCCCGCATGGGGTGGCGGGTGATGATCTCGAAAATAGCGTTTACCAGCGATTCGGCTTCCCCCAGATCGAACGTCCCGCTAACAGGGAGGATCACGCGGGCAACGTCGCCCAGAATGGCTTTTGCGCGCGCAAGCCCCTCTTCATCGGCGGGCTGCACCCAGGTCTCTGCCGGGGGGCGGGTGGGCTGAAGGATGTGAACCTCGTCGGGTTGGATGCGCCCCAGCACGGCGGCGATTTCTTCCAGAGCAGCCGCGGTGTCATTGAGACCCCGCACCAGCATCACCTCCACCCACAGGCGGCTCGGATATTCGCGGCGGAAGGCGGTCAACCCCGCTAGCAGCAGTTCAAAAGTCAGCCCTGCCAAAGGGCGGTTGATCTGGCGATAAAGCTTCGAGTCCCCCGCATCCAGGGAGGGCAAGACGGCGTCGGCAGCCGCCAGGTCGGCGCGAATTTCGGGCAGGTAGAGCAGCGCGCCGTTGGTAATGACCGCAACCGGCAGGTCGGTCATTTCCTTGACCGCGCGGATCATCCTCCCCAGCTCGCGGTGCAGCGTCGACTCGCCCGAGCCGACAAAGGTCACCCAATCAATTTCTCCGGGTTGGTGATAAGCCAAAGCGCGCTGCGCCTCACTCAGGATATCCTGACATGGGACGTACTCACGCCGGGCATTTGTCAGCGGGCGGGTGCGACCCAACTGGCAATAGACGCAGTTCCAGTTGCAGGTCTTGAGCGGCACCGGATCGACGCCTAAGGATTGTCCCAGGCGCCGTGAAGGAACGGGCCCGAAAACATAGGTCATGATTGCGCGCTTTTAGCTTTCCGAAACGACCATCAACACAGCGGGCGGGCTGGTCAATTACCGGACGCTGCTTGTTCCAACAGTTTCCGATAATAGCGGTAGTTCTCCCAGGGCACGTCGGCGCGCACCCGCCCGTCCGCCAGCGGAGCATAGCCGCCCTGGGCTAAAAGCGGCGGCACTTTCGTCTCCACCTCGCGCCGGATCGCTTCCTTACCTTCACGCAGCACGTCCAGGTCGATCCCGCCAATCAGCCGCAAATCCGTGCCAAACTCGCGGCGCAGTTCGCGGTAATCCATCTCATAGCCAAACACCTCCACCGCCCACAGGCAGTTGAAGCCCGCCTCCAACAGCGCCGGGATCAACGCGCGGCAATTGGCGTACGTGCGCAGGATGATCGTACGCACCCTGTGATCGCGCAGTACGGCAAGGATCGGCTGGTAGCCGGGCAGCGCCAGCTCGCGATACATTTCGGGCGAGATCAGCGGGCCGTGGTTGGCGCCGATCGGCTCGCTGAACACCGCCGCCTCGACCTCGACCTCTTCCAGCATCCGCGCGACCAGCCGGGCGTTGAGCTGACCCTGCAGATCCAGCATCTGGCGGATCACCGCCGGGTCGTCTTTCACCAGGTACATCAGCTCGTGAAAGCGGCTCCAGCCCTCCACCCCGGCGGATTCGAAAAAGCCATGATGCACATAAAGCATGCGCACCTGCGCGCCGCGGCGCCATTTTGTTATCACACGGCTCCAGTTCTTTGGCAAGCGTTTGGGGTCGTCGGGGTCCAGGCGGCGGCTGTACTCTTCCACCTCGTCCAGGTTGGTCGGCCAGGTGGCGGGCATCGGGATGGGCCACAAATGCGCTTCGACCTCCTCGCGTTTGTCCATCAGGAACAAACGGGGCAGCGCGGCGTTCCTGGGCATGCCCTGGCCCCGCCAGGTCGCCAGCACGTCTTTCCGCAGCCCCTCGGCAAACAGCGGCGCCCGGTCGGGCTGACCGGATTCCATCGTCGCGCGAAATCTCTCACGGGAGTTCATAGGCTCATTATATACTCGATTGGTTATCAGAGCAAATCAAGACTTTTTTAGCAATATATGGTATATATTAGATAACAAATCCAAAACCGCACAGCCGGTCTGTTTTTTCGGGCAATCTGGGCACGGCTGTGTGGGCAACCCAATGTTTGTAAGGAGGAGAAAGAATGAAACGCAATACCCTGATGTTGTTAATGAGTATGGTCATGATCGTCAGCCTGGTGCTGACCGCATGCCAGCAGCCGCCAGCGCCCCCAGCTGTGCCGACTGCCGCTCCGGCTGAACCCACCGCCGCGCCCGCCGAGCCGACCGCCGTCCCCGAACCAACGGAGGTGGTAGAACCCACGCCCGAGCCCGTCACCCGCCACGGCGGTTGGTTTGACGAAGTGGTCTTCTCCGCCGTCGATGCAGCTTCAGCAGTTACCCAGATCACCTCGAACGCGATTGACATATACGCTTCGGGTGTCGCCTCGGACAAACTGCCTGAAATCGAAAAAGCAGGTCTTCCAAGAGCCAGCTCGAACGGTCTCTATTATGAGCTGACCTTCAATCCGGTTGGTCCAGTCTTTGAAAGCACGGGTAAGGTCAATCCATTCAACGACGCCCGCGCCCGTGAAGCCATGAACTGGCTGATCGACCGCGATTACATCAATCGCGAAGTCTATAACGGCGGTGCACTGTCTAAGTTCTTCAGCATCGTCACTCAGTTCCCGGATTACGCCACCAACGCTCAGGTGGTCCGCACACTGGAATCCAAGTATGCCTATGACCTCGAAAAAGCCGAAAAACAGATGGACGAGGTCATGCTTGGCATCGATGGCGTCACCAAGGAAGGCGGCAAGTACATGTATAAGGGTGAGCAGGTCCCCATTATCCTGCTGATCCGTCCCGACTCCGACGGTACCCGCAAACCAATCGGCGATTACGTCGCCGACCAGCTCGAGAGCATCGGTTTCGCCACCGACCGCCAGTACAAGACCGCCTCGGAAGCCTCCCCGATTTGGGTTGGCGGCAATCCCGCCGACGGTTTGTTCCACATTTACACCGGCGCCTGGTCTGCTACGATCATCGACCGCGATGAGGGCGACAATTTCCAGTTCTTTGACACCCCGCAGTCCGAATACGGCTTCTCTGCCCTCTGGCAAGCCTTCAACCCCACCCAGGCATATATGGACCTGGCGGATAAACTGGCTTATAACCGCTTCTCCACGCGTGAAGAACGTAACCAGGCTATGGCGGAGATGCTCGAGATGGCGATGACCGAGTCGATCCACGTTTGGCTGATCGACGGCAAGAACTACGTCCCCTACAAAGAGGGGCTGGATGTTACCTATGACCTGGCTGCGGGTGTTGACGGCAGTCAGATCTGGCCCGTCACCTTGCGCTGGGCAGACAAAGAGGGTGGTCAGTTGCGTTGGGCGGCAACCGACGTGTATGTCGACCCGTGGAACCCCCTGGCTGGGTCGAACTGGGCTTTCGATGCCTCGATCCAACGCGCCACGCGCGGCAGCGGTTACATGATCGACCCCTACACCGGGCTGCTCTGGCCGAATCGCATCGAGCGCGCTGAAATCACCGCCGAAAAAGGCTTGCCAATCGGCAAGACCCTGGATTGGATCTCCCTCGATTTCGCGGATGAAATCAAGGTCCCCGAAGACGCCATCGTCGACTGGGATGCCGCCAACCAGAAGTTCATCACCGCCGCCGAGAAATTTCCGGAGGGCACCACCGCCAAGATTAAGAGCGTGGTTTACTACCCGAAATCGCTGTGGACAGATGTCAAGTACCACGACGGTTCTCCTATCACCCTGGCTGACTTCATCTATAGTTGGATCGTCAGCATCGACGCTGGTAAAGAAGAGTCGAAAATCTACGATGCATCCATCGCGGAAAACGTTGCAGCCGTTCTGGAGAACTACAAGGGTTTCAAGATCGTTTCCGAAGACCCGTTGGTCATCGAAGCGTATTCTGACGCTTACGAGATCGACGCCGAGTTGGACATCACCACCATGTGGCCCGAAGCACCTTACGGCGAGATGCCCTGGCCCACGACCGCCATCGCTGCCCTGGTTGACGAGGAAGGGAATGGCGCATTCTCGGCGGACAAAGCCGATACCAATTCCTCCGATACCAAGACGGTGGAGTGGCTCAACTACATCGGCGGTCCGAGCCTGGATCTGATGTCCGAAGCGCTTGACAAGGCGATTGAAGAGAAATACGTTCCCTACGCCAATGCGATGAGCGCTTACCTCACGCCCGATGAAGCCGTAGCCCGCTATGAGGCGGTGAAAGCCTTCAAAGAGAAATACGGGCACTTCTGGATCGGTTCAGGTCCCTATCTCCTTAAGGAAGTCCACCTGACCGAAAAGGTCGGCACCCTGGCTAGCAACCCCGATTACGCTGATCTGTCTGACCGCTGGTCGATGTTTGGCCTCCCCAAGATCGCAGAAGTCGAGGTTGAAGGCGAGGGCAGCGTCGTCCTGGGTGGTGAGTTCTCGTTCGATGTCAACGTTTCCTTCGAGGGCGAACCTTACCCCGCCGATGAGATCTCAAGGGTCTTTGGTTTGCTCACAGACGCCACCGGCAACGTGATCGCTTCCATTCCAGCAGAGCTGGTTGAAGATGGTCACTACGTCATCACCGTCCCAGCCGACCTGGCTGCGACGATGGAAGCTGGCGCGGCAAAGATCGAAGCCGTTGTCGTGCCGCTGCCGGTTGCGATCCCGACCTTTGCGTCCTTCGAATTCGTCACCATCAAATAGGTTTCCAGGCTTTTGTCTGCAAGCTTGATGGTTGATTAACTCACACAGTAGGGGCAAGGCGATCGATTGCCTTGTCCCTACTTGCCATTATTTGAGGGATAAACCGATGGAACTAGAGCTTGATAGCAAAGCGCCAACCGAAAGAACCGCGCCCTCGGCTGCCTGGAATACAGCATCGCGGGTTCTGAAGTATTCCGTTGTCCGGCTGGTTTCTCTGTTTGTTACCGTGGTGATTGGCATCTACCTGACAATTATGATCGCCAACATGGGCGGATATGTCGACAAGATGATGATCGCGGAAATCCAGGAGCGCGTCACCGTCCAGGTCGCCAAGAACCCCGCCAACAAGACCATGGACCCGGCGACCAAGGCGAGAATCACCGAAGTACAAATTCAAAATGAGATCAAACGTTTGAAGCTGGACCAGCCGCTGGCGGTGCGCACCACGCGCTTTCTGAAAAACGCGCTGACGCTCAACCTGGGACGGGCGATGTTTCTGACCAGCGACAGCGGCTCGCGCTCGATTCGGGCGATCATCCTGGAGCGCATCCCCTACACATTGCTCTTGATGGGCACCTCTGAACTGATCTTGTTCTTCAGCACGCTCTACCTGGCGCTCGCCCTCTCCCGCTCGTACGGCAGTTTCTGGGATAAGCTGGTCATCGCCCTTTCACCCACTTCAGCCGTACCGCCCTGGTTTTTTGGTATTTTCTTGATTTTGATCTTCGCGGCTGCTTTGAGACTACTCCCCTTTGGCGGCGTGATCGACGCCCCAGTGCCCCAGGATTTTTCAGCCAGAGCGTTAAGCGTCCTGAAACATTTGATCTTACCTGCCAGCGCCCTGATCATTTCATCCTTTTTCCTCAGCATTTATAACTGGCGCACATTTTTCCTGATTTATTCCAGCGAAGATTACGTTGAGATGGCAAAAGCCAAGGGGCTGCCCTCGCGCGATGTCGAGAGCCGCTACATCTTACGCCCTACGTTGCCCACCATCATCACTTCGTTTGCCCTGCTGCTAATCGGGCTGTGGACCGGCGCGATCATCACAGAAACCGTATTCCAATGGCCTGGGTTGGGCCGCACGACTTATAAAGCGATCGGGCTTTACGATACCCCGGTAATTGTCGGCACCACAATTATTTATGCCTATCTGCTCGCAATCACGGTCTTTTTGCTCGATTTTATCTACGCGCTTGTAGATCCCAGGGTAAAAATTGGCAGCGGAGAATCCCCCCAATGAAATCGCTCAAGAATACCCTGCAGGAAATTTTGAAGTATCCGTCGGCGGTCTTTGGCACGATCATCGTGCTGATTTTGGTCGTCGTTGCAATTATCGTGATGGTGAAAATCCCATACAGCCAAGCGATCAACGCCTGGCGCGGCGGCGAGCAAGTCGTCAGAAAGAACCCCAAAACCGTTCCGCCAAAGTGGTACAACTGGTTCAGGTCCGAGAAACTGGTTGAATCGCTGGACATGCAAGAGGGTGACGAAGATGTCATCGTCGAAGAACGCATGACCGAAGGCGGCACGGCAATTAAAACCACCACTTTTACAATCAATTATGAATATAACAGCTTCCCCCAGGAGCTAACGCTGTTTTTTACATCAGCCTACACGGCAAAACAGCCTTTTGTATCCATCAAATGGTTTACCCCCGATGGGCGGGAGATCAAGGTCGCGAATTTTGCCATCACCCAAAATTACACCTTTCCGATCAACCAGGACGCCAAGCTAAAAAAGAAACTTGGCGACTTGTATCCGGTGATTGGTCTTTTCGCAAGCCCAGAGAGCGCCAAATCTGCGAACCCGGTTCCTCTTCAGGGCGAGTATAAACTCGAGATCGAGAGCGTCATGTTTGAAGAAGGATCGACCGTGCAGCCGGAGTTTGTGATGCTGGGTCAAGTTTTCGGTTGGGCAGGCACCGACCACCAGCGGCGTGACCTGTTGGTCCCGATTTTATGGGGCGTCCCCATCGCGCTTGCATTTGGTCTGATCGCCGCCGTGGGCACCTCGATACTCACCATGATGATCGCAGGTATAGGTACGTGGTACGGCGGCGTAACGGACGCGCTGATCCAGCGCGTCACCGAGATCAACCTGGTGCTGCCCTTCCTGTCAATCCTGATTATGGTGGGCACATTCTATTCGCGCAGCATCTGGTTGATCTTGGGTGTGACCGTCTTATTAAGCATCTTCACCGGCGGGATAAAATCCTATCGCGCGATTTTTATGCAGGTCAAAGAATCGACCTTTATCGAGGCGGCAAAGGCTTATGGCGCCAGCGATAGGCGCATCATCTTCCGCTATCTGATCCCGCGCATCATCCCATTGCTGATCCCCGGACTGGTGCTGGCGGTGCCCTCGTTCGTCTTCCTCGAGGCGTCCCTGGCGGTGCTTGGTTTGGGAGACCCGGTGCTGCCGACTTGGGGCAAGATGATCAACGACGCCTACGAAAACGCGGCGCTTTACCGCGGCTGGTATTACTGGATTCTCCAGCCGGCAGTCCTCTTGATGTTCACCGGTTTAGGATTTGCTTCCCTGGGTTTTGCCCTGGACCGCATCTTCAACCCACGCCTGCGAGGCATGTAGGATACTATGGAAGATAATCGCCTGCTCCTCAAAGTAGAAAACCTCAAGCTCTATTTCAAAGCGTCCAAAGGCATCGTTCAGGCAGTCGATGACGTTAATTTCAGCCTGCCAAACAATCGAGCCGTGGTAGTGATCGGCGAATCGGGCTGCGGCAAGAGCTCGATGGCAAAAGCGCTGCTGCGTTTACTGCCCCGCAACGTGGCTGAGTATTCGGGAAAAATCCTGCTGAACGGCGTGGATACCATGGCAATGTCAGACGAAGCCTACCGCACCAACGTGCGTTGGGTGCGTATGTCCATGGTGCCGCAGGCTGCAATGAATTCGCTCAACCCGGTGCTCAAGGTGGGCGACCAGGTGGCAGAGCCGATCATGGTCCACCACGGCGTGGACAAAGCGGCTGCCCTGGACCAGGCAAAGACCATGTTTCAACGCGTCGGCGTGCCGGTTGATTTTCTCTATCGATATGCGTTCGAGCTCAGCGGCGGCATGCGCCAGCGCGTCGCGATTGCCATGTCGCTGGTCACCGTCCCGGACCTGGTCATCCTGGATGAGCCCACCTCGGCGCTGGACGTGCTTACTCAGGCGAACATCATGAACCTGCTCAAGCGCTTCAAGCATGAAATCTCCACCAGCTTCATTTTGATCACCCACGATATCTCGACCTCCAGCGAACTGGCGGACGATGTGGTGGTGATGTACGCCGGGCAGATCGTCGAGATCAGCGACAACAAACGCTTTTTCACCGCCCCGCTGCACCCCTACTCCGCCAAACTGATGGCGTCGGTGCCGCGCCTGCGGGGCGCTACCCAGCCCGAATTTATCACCGGGCAGCCGCCCAGCCTGATCAATCCACCCACCGGCTGCCGCTTTGCCGACCGCTGTGCAAAACGCTTCTACAAGTGCGTGGAAGAACCGCCAACTGTCAATGTGGGCGGCGTTCAGGTTAAATGCTGGCTCTACACGTGAAACAGAAAGGTCTTCACTGATGGCGATTGCAACGAAAGGGAAAGACAAAATAGAATACAGACCTATCAGCGCGGACACCCAGCTCTCAATCCAGAATTTGCACGTCTGGTATGAACTGCGCCGCTTTGGTTTTGGACATGCGGGTTACGTGCGCGCGGTGGACGATGTCAGCTTTGATTTGAAAAGAAAAGAGACAATTGCAATTGTTGGCGAGAGCGGTTGCGGCAAGTCGAGCCTGATGAAAACCATCCTGGGGATCAACACCCCCACCAAGGGCGATATCTTCTATGAAAATCGCCCCATGACTTCATTCAGGCGGAAAGACTGGAACTGGTATCGATCTCAGGTGGGCTTTATCCAGCAAGACCCTTACGGCGCGCTGGCGCCTTTCATGAACGTTCAGGCGATTATGGAAGAGCCTTTGATCATCCATGGCGTAAAGAACAAGCAAGAGCGCCTGGACAAAATCCAAAAGATTTTCGAAGAAGTTAAACTCACGCCGGTCGATGAATTTCTACCCAAGTATCCCCACATGCTCAGCGGCGGTCAGCAGCAGCGCGTGGTCATCGCCCGCGCGATGATCTTGAACCCCAAACTGCTGGTGGCAGACGAACCGGTCTCGATGTTGGATGCCTCCGTGCGCGTTGAAATCCTCAAATTGCTGCGCACTCTGCAGGAAGCCCACGAACTGGCGGTGATCTACATCACCCACGACCTCTCCACAGTGCGCTACTTCTCCGAACGCATCTTCGTCATGTACGCCGGACAGATTGTCGAGAAAGCCAACGTCGAAGAATTGGTTATGAACGCCCAGCACCCCTATACGCACGCCCTGCTGTCAGCCACCTCCGACCCGGATGCCAAGAATGTCGACGAGCTGCAAGACGTGCCTCCCGGCGAGCCGCCCAGCCTGGTGCACCCGCCAAAGGGCTGCCGCTTCTATCCCCGCTGCCCCAAGTTCATGGAGGGCATCTGCAACGTCAAAGCCCCGCCAGAATTCGAGCCGGTGAAAGATCATTTCGTCAATTGCTGGCTCTACGAATGATCAACCTCCCGCCGCGCCGCCTGCTGCTGATCGCTTTCCTGTGTATGGTGGTAGGAGGCGTGGCGTTCCCCTTTCTGATGATCATGCATGTGCTGGAATCAACGTTTTTCCTGAATTTCCTTTCTTTCGTTCTCATGCTGATCGGTTTGGTCGTGGGAATCCTGGGCGCAGCCGGCTATGCACGCTCAACTCGAAATGATCGGTGAGCCGGGCGCAAGCGCCACCCGCCTGACCGCGATATTTAGCCACAGCAGCCAACCTCGTTCTAGTTTCTCCTGAATAGTACTGATAACCTATTTACAGCGGCGATTCTCTCGTTATACTTGGTATTGTGGTCTGACCAACATACCACTACGAGAGTTGGATTATGGAAATTATCCCCGTCCCCCGCCGCAGCCTAGCCGACTTTGTCGCCGGCAAGCTGGCAGCCTCCATCCTCAACGGCGCTATTCCGACCGGCAGCCAGCTCCCCCCCGAGCGCGAGCTCATGAAGCAGCTTGCCGTCTCGCGTTCAACCGTCCGCGAGGCGCTCAAAGTTCTGGGCGACAACCACATCATCGATGCGCGCCAGGGCGTCGGTTGGTTCGTCCGCAAGATCGACCAATCCAATTTCGCCCGCGCCCGCGAGCTGGCGCAGACCGAGCGCGAAGAAGCGCCTCCGCTCAGCCGACCTGCCTCCAGCGACATCCCTACCGGTCCGCGCCGCCTGCCGGTCGCCCCGGAAAAACCGCTGCGCATCCCAAACCTGCGCACCGACCGCCTCGGCACCTTCGATTTCATCTCCTGGTGGGAGCGCAAGCGCGTCGAAGAAGCCAAAATTCTGATCGTCGGGGCGGGCGCTTTGGGCAACGAGGTGATTAAAAACCTGGCGCTCATGGGCGCCGGCAACCTCTTCATCCTGGATTTCGATACGATCGAAGCCGCCAACCTTTCCCGCTCGCCGCTCTTTCGCGAGAGCGATGAGGGACGGCGCAAAGCCGAGGTCGCCGCGGCGCGGGTCAAAGAGCTCAATCCGAACATCCACGTCCAGTACCACCACGGCGATGTCACCACTCAGCTCGGTCTGGGCGTCGTCCGCCGCATGGACGTGATCATCGGCTGCCTCGATAACCGCGAAGCCCGGTTGGCGCTCAACCGCTTTGCCTACTGGATGAAAAAGCCCTGGGTCGATGGCGCCATCCAGGAACTGCTTGGATTAGTGCGGGTCTTCATCCCCGGGCAGGGCGCGTGTTTCGAATGCACGCTCAACGAGCAAGCCCGCCGCGATCTGGCGGTGCGCTACTCGTGCCCGCTGCTCGCCCGCCAGAACATCCTGCTCGGCAAGGTCCCCACCACGCCGACCATCGCTTCTATCATCGGCGCGATGCAGTCTCAGGAAGCCCTCAAGCTGCTCCACAACATGCCGGTCGAGCCGGGCAAGGTCGTCCATTTCAACGGCATGATCAACGAGATGCACACCACCTCCTACAACCCGCGCGACGACTGCGAGAGCCATTGGACTTATGGCGAAATCACAGAACTGCCCGCCAGCGTCCATTCCACCACCCTGTCGGACTTGCTGCGCATCGCCGCCGCCGAACTCGGTCCCGATACGATCATCGAGCTCGACCAGGAACTCATCCTCTCGCTCAAGTGCTCGAGCTGCCACACCGTCGAGCAGATCCTCAAACCGATCTCAGAGGTGAGCTTCGAATCCGCCCACTGCCCCATCTGTGGCGTGATGCGCGAGACCGAGATGACGCACGCCATTACCGGTTCCGAGCCTTTCTTGAACCGCACCCTCGCCAGCGTGGGCGTCCCCCCGCTGCACATCCTGCGCGCCTTCAACGCTCAGGAATACCGCTTCTACGAGATGACCGGCGACCTCCCCGAGGCGCTTCATTTCAGCGACTTCGAGGAAAGCCCGCCGGTTCGCAAAGATGAAATTCGCCAGCGCATCCGCCTCGGTGAAACGATCCGCCAGGAAGAGATCCGCATCAATCCAGCCCGCGGCAAGGTCATCCTGCGCGATTGAGGCTCAAGATGCAATCCAATTCGATGGAAGGTCGGCGTTTATTCACCATGCGCAAGTTTAATGACAGCCTGCCCGGACGCATTCTGACCGCCACCCTGGCTGCCCTTGTGGCGTCTGGCTTCACGTATCTGATCTATTATGCCAATCGCGGCATCGTGCCGGCTGTTTTGCAGTGGGTGCTGATCGCCGGCATCGGTCTCGCAGCCGGGTTCTCGACCCGTTATCTGCTGGCGGGGCGCACTTATACCCTGCAATTACTGACCGTATTCCTGTCGCTGCTGATCGGGCTGATTTTTCTCGGGCTCATCTCGCGCGGCCAGCTTGGCACCCGCCTGCCAAATCAAAACCCGAACGCCCTGAACCTAAGCTGGCTCAGCCAGTTTCTGCTCGCTAGCGTCACCGGCTGGCTCTCGTTGAGCGCCTGGAGGATCAGCCCGCGCCCGGTTTTACCGCCGGCGCCGCCCCCCGCCTCCTCCCCGCGCCGTTCGTCCAGCCCGGCTTCCGGGGCCCGCGCCGGCACGGCCGCGCCGCCGCGGGCTAAACCTCCTGCAATCTTGCAGCCAAACGCCTGGCAGGGAAAAGTCGCCAGCCTGCAAAACCGGCTGCGCGACTGGTGGCAGCATGGCTTGCCGGAACCCGCCGCCCACCCGCGCGATCATTCTCGGCGTCCGTCGGTTAAGCTGCAAGCGCGTCACACCCGCCGCGTCAGCCCCGCGCCGCGCCGCGCGGCTTCCAGGGGCGCGGCTGCAGCCCCGGTTCGTTTACTCGGCAAGGAAGAGCATCGCTGCCCTTATTGTCTGGAAAT
Source organism: Anaerolineae bacterium UTCFX2 (assembly GCA_002050125.1). Taxonomy (GTDB): domain Bacteria; phylum Chloroflexota; class Anaerolineae; order Anaerolineales; family UBA4823; genus UTCFX2. Next base: position 65,195 of record MWTA01000038.1, read on the forward strand.
CGTTACAGAGACCGATCCGCGCGGCGTCAAAGTTTGTCCAATCTGCCATACCTATCATCACGCGGATTGCTGGGATGTGACCGGCACCTGTCAGGTCCCGCACTACCATGAATGAGTGCGGCATATATAAAATGAGATTTACCCGGAGAGTTCCACATGGCTGAGATCCTCGTTACCATCGTTCTACCCAATGGCGGCGCACGTCAAGCCGAAATGCCCGGCGACATCCAGGTTCGCGATCTGCTCCCAGAGTTGATCGGGTTGCTGCAACTCCCCACCATCGGTCCCGACGGTCGTCCGATGGGCTACCGTCTGGATAGCAAAGCCCTGGGGCGCGAGCTGAGTGAAGACGAAACGCTCGAGTTGGCTGGCGTGCCCGAGAGCGACCGCCTGATCCTCACCGCCGACATCACCGCCGGCGCGATGACCACCGAGCAAAGCCCGCGCATGCGCCGCTTGTGGGGCGATTACCAGCTTATGCAGGAGTTAGCCGCGCGCAGCGACCTGATCGAGTTCAACGCTAAATCGGTCCGCCCGGGCTTCCCACCCGAGACCTACATTGTCACCTACAAATGCAAAGGGATCATTGGGGTTGACCGTCAGGGGCGTCCTAAACTTGGCGACCGGCATCAGGTCGAGATCTATCTGCACAACCAGTACCCCCAGCGCTGGCCCGGCATGAAATGGCTCACCCCGGTCTGGCATCCCAATATCAACCACCTCAACGGCACCGTTTGTATCGACGCCGCCTGGTGGACCGCCAGCCGCTCGCTCGACCGCCTGGTGATCATGATCGGCGAGATGGTCCAGTACAAAAACTTTCACGACGACCCCACCCGGCCTCCTTTTCCGTGGGACCCCGAAGCTGCCCGCTGGAGCCGGCTCTATCGTCAGGAACACCCCAACTTCTTCCCGGTCGACCAGCGCGAGCTCCTGCGTCCCGAAAAAGTGAAGATCCACAAACCAGCAGCCTCGCCCCAACAGAAGAAACGCATCCGTTTGAAATGATGCTTTTCGGCGGCGTATTTGCCGCAGGCAGCCTAGCCCGGTCAAAGGCTGTCCCAAACGTCAATTCTAGACTAATTTTATGGAGGAATAACTATGTCAGACACCAACGTAACTCTGGTACTCCCCGCGGGAGGCACCCGCACGGCGGAAGTCCCCGACGATGTGCCGGTGAAGGAATTGATCCCCGAACTGGCTACCTCGCTGGAACTGCCCACCACCGGTCCCGACGGTCGCCCAATCAACTATCGTCTGGACAGCAAAGCCCTGGGGCGCGAACTCCAGGACGAGGAAACGCTGAACGCGGCTGGGGTGCCGCAGGACGACCGCCTGCTCATCACCGCCGACATCACGGCGGGATAAAGGATCAGCCAGGAGGCATGTCCTGACCGACTGCCGCCTGGCTTCACCCAAATGCGTATGGAGATTTTACCACGAATGTCCGATCCCTCGATCCGCCTCTTACCAGCCGACCCGACCCGCCCGCGCCGGGCGCACATCCCCTGCGAACGCGCCTGGCGCTGGCGCTCGCTGGTCGAAGACGACCGGCTGACCCCGGGCGTCACCGTCTTCGTCACCCAGCGCGCCTACGTGCGCATTTGCGCTCACGCGGGCAGCGACCTGTATAACGAAGTGGGCGGCTGGCTGGTCGGTAAGTGGCGTGCAGATCGATCCACCAATGTTCCCTTCATCGTCGTGGAAGCCATCCTGCCAGCGCCTCACACCCGCCACGGCAGCGCTTACCTGACTTTCACCCAGGACACCCAGGTGTCACTGTACGACGAACTCAAGGAGCGCTACCCCAATAAAGAACTGGTCGGCTGGTACCACACCCACCCGCGGATGGGCATCTTCCTCTCCGAGTACGACGTCTGGCTGCATCACAATTTCTTTCCTGAGCCTTACCACGTCGCCCTGGTAGTGGAGCCGCACTCGACCACCGCGGGTTTCTTCATCCGTCAGCATGACGGGACATTGGATTCGCGTTATTACTTTGGCTTTCACGAACTTCATCATCGCAACCGGCGCAGTGTGGTGCACTGGCGGAACATGTTTCCCCAGACATCCCTGGCTTAATTTAAGGAGAACCCTATGAATCGAACCACGCGACTCTACTATTACGGCGTGATGGGCGCGATCGGGGGCGTGCTCGGCTGGCAGGTCAGCAACCTGATCGGTCTCTCGTTCACCCAGAACGTTTACCTAAGCGAGGTGGTGGTCGGCGCCATGATCGGCTTGTTTATCGGCTTGATGATCGGGTTGACCGACGGGCTGTTCACCCGCAACTGGATCCAGGCGGGGCGCGGCGCTTTGTTGAGCGGCGTGCTGGGTCTGGTCGGCGGGGCGATCGGTCTGCCGCTGGCTGAAGCTCTGTTCCAACTGCTGGGCGGTCAAGCCTGGGCGCGCGCCATCGGCTGGGGCATCTTTGGGCTGTTGATCGGTCTTTCCACCAGCTTTACCGGCGGCAGCCAGATCTGGAAGGGCGCGCTGGGCGGTGTGCTCGGCGGAATCCTGGGCAGCCTTCTGCTCGATACGGCGCGCTCTTTCCTCTCCGACCCGCTGGTCGGCAAAGCCGCCGGTCTGCTCTTGCTCGGCGCCTCGGTCGGCACCTTTATCGCCTTGATCGTCTTCCTGCTGTCAAAAGCCTGGCTGGAGGTCGCCTCCGGTAAGCTCAAAGGAACCGAGTTCATCCTGGACAAATTCCTGCGCGCCGAAGGACCAGCCGCCTTTATCGGCAGCGATGCGCTCAAGTCCGACATCGTCCTGCCAGACCCCGATGTGTCGCCTCAGCACGCGATGCTGAAGGGCTTTGGCACCCACTTCAACCTGAAAGACATGAGCCTAGACGGCACCTACATCAACACCAAACGCATCGAACAGGCTCAATTGAAGAACCATCAAACCATCCAGGTGGGCAACACCCAACTGGTCTACCATGAAAAGAGGTGAGTTGTGAAGAAATCCCTCGAAACAACCCTGGCAGTCTGCCTGATCGTCCTGCTGTTTATCAGCCAGACCGCCTTCAGTCCGCAGGTGCAAACCCCCCCGCAGCCGCAAACCACCCCTGAGCCAGCCGCCACAACGCAGCCTACGGCGCTCTTGGCGATCGTCACCCAGGTCGATACCTCGCGCTTTCCAGAGGTGACCGCCTACGTCTCGGTGACCGATCCCAACGGCGAGCCAGTCCCCGTCTCCCCCAATCAGATCAAACTGCTGGAGAACGGCGATGAAATGAAGCTGGAACGGGTGAGCGCCGCCGGCGACATCGGACCGCTCAGCACCTTGCTCATCATCGACACCTCTGGCAGCATGAACCACGCCGGCAAGTTGAAATCAGCCAAAGAGGCTGCCTCAGCTTACGTGAACCAGGCGCGCACCGACGACCTGATCGGGCTGGTGACCTTCAACACCGAGATCGATTACGCTCAGCCGCTCACCGCCGACCGGCGTAAAATGCTGGCTGCCATCAAGGCGCTTACAGCCCAAAGCGACACCGCCATGTTCGACGCCCTCGGGGAGGGCATCGCCATCCTCGAAGCGGTGAGCGGGCGCAAGGCGATCATCGTCATGACCGACGGGCTGGACAACCGCAGCCGGTTAAGCCCGCAGCAGGTGCTGCGGCTCGTCGGTCCCCAAGGGTTGTCGATTTCCGTCATCGGGCTCGGCGATCCAACGCACAGCACCGGCGCCCTCACCAGCCTGGACGAACCGGCTCTGCAGGCGTTTGCCGAGCAGGCGGGCGGCGCGTATGGCTACGCCAACGACGCCGAATCGCTCAAGGCGCTCTATGAGAAATACGGCCGCGCCTTGCAGAGCGAATACATCGTCACCTACACCTCGCCCTCCAAGCTGCGCGACGGCGTGAACCGCGCCCTGAGCGCTCAGGTCGCTGATCCGTCCGGCAGCCTGGCTGGTTCGATTGAGTCAGCCATCAACTACAACCCGGGCGGGCTGATCCCCGAAGTTAAAGCGCCCGCCAATTGGCTGGTCTTTGTGGGGATGCTGATTGCCCTGGGTCTGTTGCTGCTCATCCCGCTGGTGTTTGGCGTTCTGCTGCCACGCATGCGCCGCGCCGAGGCGCGGAATGCGAAAGGCAGCCCGGCGAAGAAGAACAGCGGCATCAAGTTGGGCTCAGCGCCCCCGCCGCCCTCTTCCCCTGGCGCCAGCGGTTCCAAGATCAAATTGAAGGGTTAATTCTCTTAACAGCAACGGCGCAGCGCGCTTCGAAGCGCGCTGCGCCGATTTCGTTTAAGCAATAAATCACTTCCCGTCCTGCGCAAGCCCGCCAACCCTCCCGTGTGAGGTATTCTGAGATAAAATTGGATATCTTCTGTTCTATTTCCACCGGCGAGGCTGACGATGTCTTTTTTCGCCAAAACACTTTTTATCCACGCCCCAATCGAGCGCGTTTGGGCTGCCCTCACCCAGGCGTCCGCCCTCGCCGCCTGGATGGGCGGCGAGATGCAGTCCGATCCTCATCCCGGCGGCAGTTACGCCTTCTTCGACGATCAAATCACCGGTGATTACACCCTGGTTGAAGCGCCCTACCGCCTGGAGTGCACTTGGCGCCGGTCCACCTGGCGCGCCGACTGGGCTGACTCAAACGTGCGATGGCGTCTGCGCCGCCTGCCAGACGGCGTCGATCTGCAACTCGTCCACGATCACTTCCCAAATTTAGAGGAATGTCAGAAGCACGCCGAAGACTGGTCGAGCCGCTGGCTCAGCCTGCTGAAAACCTGGTTGGAGCAGGAAACGCCAGGCTGATCAGTCCTGCCCCAGCGCTTCCACCTGCGTCACTCGACCGTCCTCGAGATAGACCCGGACAACGCGCGCCAGTAAAGAGGTGGTCACCTCATAATTGATCGTTTCCGCCAGCGCCGCCACTTCCTCCGCCCGGATCCTGGCGTCCCCTTGTTTGCCCACGAGCACCACCTCGTCATCCTGTTGCACCTGCGGGATATCGCTGGCGTCCACCACAAACTGATCCATGCACACCCGCCCGATGATCGGCGCGCGCTTGCCGCGGATCAACACCGCGCCTCGGTTCGAAAGCAGCCGGTGAAACCCATCCCCATACCCGACCGATACCAGCGCGGCGCGGGTCGTCCTTTCGGTCACATACGTCCGACCATAGCTCACCCCGGCGCCAGCCGGCAAATCGCGCACCCGGCTCACGCGGCTCTTGAGGCTCAGGGCTGGGCGGATCTCAAAAACCGGCGACCACTCGCTCGAGGGGTCCAGCCCGTACATCCCGATCCCGACCCGCACTGCGTCAAAATGCGCCTCCGGCAGCCGCATCGCGGCGGCGCTGTTGGCTGCGTGGATTAGCGGAATATGAAACCCTGCCTGGCGCGCCTCGCCCAACATCCGCTCGAAAACCGCCAGTTGGCGGCGCGCGTGGGTCTGGTCTGCCGCATCTGCCGTAGCAAAATGGGTGAACAACCCCTCGAGTTCGATTCCAGGCAATCCCGAAATGGCGTTCAGAAAATTGTGCGCCTCCTCGGGGAACAGCCCGTAGCGGCTCATGCCCGTGTCAATCTTGACGTGCACCGGTATTTTATAGCCCAGCGCTTCGCCGCGCTGAGAAAGCGCCTGAGCAGTCTCAAAGGTCATCAGGCTGGGCGTCAGCCGCCATTCCGCCGCCATCTCCGCCCCGCCTGGCGGGGTATAACCCATTAGCAGGATCGGCGCCTGAATGCCGGCTTTGCGCAGCGCCACCCCTTCGATTACCCGGCTCACCGCCAGCATCTCTGCCCCGGCGCACAACGCCGCCCTGGCGACTGGCGCTGCTCCGTGCCCATAAGCGTTGGCTTTTACGACCGCAATGTAGCGCACATTTTCGCCAATGTGGCGCTTATAAGCCCGCACGTTGTGGGCGATTGCGTCCAGGTCAATTTCCGCCCAGGTGAGAAAACTTTCCAGCATACGCCCTCTCACAAATTAACGACAAGCATCCACCCGTAATGGTGGTTGCTCGTCCATTGTTCTTCGATTTTCTTTCAGCCGCCCAGGTAAGCTTCCATCACCTGCGGGTTACCCAGCAGTTCGCTGCCAGTCCCGCCCAGGGTAATTGAGCCGATCTCAAGCACATACCCGCGTGAAGCTACCCTGAGAGCCATATTTGCATTTTGTTCCACCAGCAGAATGGTCGTGCCGCTCTGATTGATCTCCTGCAGCACCCTGAAGATCTCGCGCACCAACACCGGCGCCAGCCCCATTGAAGGCTCGTCCAGCAACATCATTTGCCCGCGGCTCATCAGCGCCCGCCCCACTGCCAGCATCTGCTGCTCACCGCCGGAAAGCGTCCCGCCAAGCTGGCTCAGCCGTTCTTTGAGTCGCGGAAAGATACTGAATACCCGTTCGTAGTCTTTATTGATTTCCGCCTTATCTTTGCGCTGCCAGGTCGCCAGCTTGAGGTTCTCCTGCACAGTCAGGCTGCCAAAAATTCCGCGCCCCTCCGGCACCTGTGCAATTCCCAGCCCCACGATTTTCGCCGCATCTACACCGCGCAAATTCTGACCTTTATAGGAGATGCTGCCTTTGTAAGGCACAATTCCTGAGATGCCGCGTAGCGTGGAGGATTTCCCGGCGCCGTTTGAGCCAATCAGCGTCACGATCTCGCCTTCGTGCACCTCGAATGAGATGCCTCGAACTGCCTGAATGTTTCCGTAGGAGATGACCAGGTTTTCGACCAGCAACAAAGGATGGTTGTTCTGGCTCACAGCTCACCTCCTTCACCCAGATAGGCTTCCAGCACCTTGGGGTTGTGCTGTATTTCAAACGGAACGCCCTCAGCAATCGTCGCCCCGAAATCCAGCACCTTGATCCGCTCACAGATGTTCATCACCAGCCGCATCTGGTGCTCGATCAGGATGATTGTCAAATCGAACTCCTTGCGGATCCATTGGATGAATTCCATCAGTTGCACAATCTCATTCGGGTTGATGCCCGCCGCGGGTTCGTCGAGCAGCAACAGCTTGGGTTTGGTCGCCATCGCCCGCGCGATCTCCAACCGCCGCTGTAACCCGTAAGGCAGGTTCTTGGAAACTTCGTCGGCATAGTCGTCCATCTTGAAGACCGCCAGCAAGTCCATCGCCGTGTTGATGTTTTGCTGCTCGACGCTGTCGAATCTTCCGACATGCAGCAACGCCTCGAATGGATTGTAGTTGGTTCGGGAATACGCGGCGATGCGCACATTGTTCAGCACGCTCAGTTCCTTGAACAGCCGGATATTCTGGAACGTGCGCGCGATCCCCAGAGTAGTGATCTCGTTTGGTTTTTTGCCCACCAGCTCCTGCCCGCCAAACTGGATGCTGCCCTGGGTGGCTTTGTAGACCCCGGTGATCAGGTTGAACACCGTCGTCTTGCCGGCGCCGTTGGGACCGATTATCCCGATCAGCTCGCCTTTCTCAACCTCCAGGTTAAAGTCCGATACCGCGCACAAACCGCCAAAATAATGCGTCACTTTCTCAGCTCGCAGGAGCATCAGACACCTCCCGCTTTTCACGCCAGATTTTACTCGCAAAAAGCTCGTACCCTGGGATGAACCAACGGAATTCGCGCAGCCCCATGATGCCGCGCGGCCGGTAAAGCATCAGGAAGATCAGCAGCAGAGGCATCAGCACGAACCGGAAATACCCAAGCGGGCGCAGGACTTCCAGTAAGATGGTGAAGATGGTCGCTCCTAGGATCGAGCCGGCAATCGAACCGATCCCTCCCAGGTACACCATGATCAAGATATCCGTCGACTTGAGGATGTCGAACACTTTGGGGCTGATGAACTGCAGCAGGTGCGCAAACAACGCCCCCGCCACCCCGGCAAAGAACGATGAAACCATGAAGCCCAGCAGTTTGACCTGACGGGTGTTTACGCTCATCAAATCGCTCGCGATTTCGTCCTCGCGAAGCGAGAGTATGCCGCGCCCAAAGTTCGAATAAACCAGGTTGCGCATCGCCCACACCGCCACAATCGTGCAGACGAACACCCACGGCATCGTGGTCAGCTTCGGGATCCCTGGAATGCCGCGCGGCCCGCCGATCGCATCGATGTTTTCGATGATCGACTTGACAATCATATTGAAAGCCAGCGTCACGATCGCCAGATAATCTCCGCGCGTTCTGAACGACGGCACTGCGACGACCAAACCGACCAGCGCCGCCGCCACGCCGCCTCCCAGGATCGCCAACGGAAACAGCCAGGCAGCCAGGTTATTTGGAATGACGCGCATGGTCAGCAACACGCTCACATAAGCCCCTACCGCCATGAACCCGGCATGTCCTACCGAAAACTCGCCCATATATCCGTTGACCAGGTTCAGGCTGGTCGCCAGGATGATGTTAATCCCCACATACATGACGACCAACTGAATATAAGGGTTAATCAACCTGAAGTGTGGGATTAAGAATGAAAGCACAAACCCAATCCCGAGCAGTACCGGCAGAAGCCAGCGCCGTCCAACAATTGCTTCCCAGCCAGCCAAGATTCGGTCACGCCATTTTTGAAGAGTTGCAACTTGGTTAGACATGATCTACACCTTCTGAGGGCGCGGCTGGCCCAGGATGCCGTATGGACGAAAAATCAGTAAAACCAGAAGCAGCGTAAACGCTACAAAATCCCGATAGGTGGAAGGGAAGAAAGCCACCACCATGATTTCAACCGTTCCCAGGATAAATCCGCCGATCATTGCCCCGCGGATATTCCCAATTCCGCCTACGACTGCTGAGATGAACGCCTTCCAGCCGATCAGCACCCCCATGTAGGGGTCGATCACCGGAAAAGCCTGGCTGTACATCACCCCTGCTGCGGCGCCCAGGCTGGTCCCAATCGCAAATGTGATCGAGATAATCAGGTTAAGCGGCACTCCCATCAAAGGGACAATCGCCTTATCCCACGAGATGGCTCGCATTGCCACCCCGACCATGGTGCGCCGGACGATGAAATCCAACAGCAGCATCAATCCAAGCGAGAGACAGATGATGATGATCTGTAGCAGCGAGATCGTCACGCCGCCAACCGTCCAGGCAACGTTTGAAAGCAGCCTGGGCACCGATTGGGGGTAAGGGAAAATCACCAACATGACGCTCTCGAGCAGAATACCCACTCCAAGCGCAGTGATCACGGCAGAGACGCGCGGCGCCTGGCGCAGCGGGCGGTAGGCAACCCGTTCAATCGCCACTCCGAGCAGCGCCACTCCAAACATGGAGAGCAGCAGCGTCGGAACAAATGGTAATTTCAAGAACGTCGCGATCAAAAAACAGAAAAACGCCCCAACCATAAACAGATCGCCATGGGCAAAGTTGATCATCGTCAAGATGCCGTAAACCATGGTATAGCCGAGGGCAATCAGGGCGTAGATGCTTCCCAGTTGGAGTGCATTTAAAGCTTGTTGGAGGAAATAGTCCATAGAGCTGCCCTTTCAGTAAGATCTGGGGAGTTTGACCCACCTTTACAATAGCGATTCAGGGGCGACCAGGCTGGTCGCCCCTGGGTCAAATCCTATTGATCTTGTGCTGTGAATTATGGTTCGGCATTCGCGAAGAACACGAATCGACCATCTTTAATCTGTAAGATCACCGCGCTCTTGATTGGGTCTCCGGAGCCTTCCTGGAACTGCATCTTCCCGGTCACACCGTCGTAATTGGGGATCTTTGCCATGGCATCCCGCACCGCCTGGCGGTCCACCTTGCCCGCCGTCTGCAGCGCCTGCCACAGCAAACCGAAGGCGTCATATGTCAACGCAGCGACGTCATCGGGGGTGCTGCCGTACTTCGCTTTGTAGGCTTCGATGAATTTGACCGCCACGGGCGAAGCATTGTCAGCCGCATAGTGGGTGCTGAAGTAGTAGCCTTCGCATTCCGCACCGCAGAGCGTGATCAACTCACCGCTGCCCCACGAGTCGCTCCCCAGGAACGGGACCGTGATGCCGAGCCGGCGCGCCTGTTGAACCTGCAGCGGGACTTCGCTGTAGTAATTGGGCAGGAAGATCACATCCGGATCCGTATCTTTGATCTTGGTCATTTGGGCAGTAAAATCTTTATCGCCGGTTGTATAGGTCTCATAGGCAACTACCTGCCCGCCTATTTCCTCGAAAGTCTGTTTGAAGAACTCGGCGATGCCCTTGTTGTAGTCCGAAGCCACATCATACAATACGGCAGCCTTTTTCGCTCCCAGGTTATCCATCGCGAATTTAGCTACGACGCGCCCCTGGAAAGGATCGATAAAGCAAGCCCGGAATACATATTTCTTTGGTTGGTCGGTGTCGCCAACCAGGGTCGTCTTAGGATTGGTCGACCAGGGCGAGATCAGCACTACTTTCTCGCTTTCGGCAATCTCCGCTGCGGGGATTGCGTAGCGGCTGGCATTCGGGCCAATAATCGCCACCACGTTATTCTGGGTGATCAGTTTTTGAGCTGCAGATGCGGATTGATCTGTTTTGCCAGCATTATCTTCGATGATGAGTTGAATCTGATATTTCTTGCCCCCGACCTCGAGACCGCCGGCGTTGTTGATATCCGCCACAGCCATCTCAGCAGCGTTCTTGAATGAAGCGCCCACTGCGGGAATATCCCCGGTGAGCTCGCCGATGCCGCCTACTTTGATCACGTCACCTCCACTGCTGGCGCCGCTGCAGGCGGACAACAGGAGGCTGACAACACATAGCAGGCTAAAAAGTAGTAATCCTTTTTTCATGACTCTCTCCTTCGCATTGTTGGCAAAAACCACATTCAAATTACCGGGTTGATGCAGAACAACTATGATTCGATGAGTTGCGTACCACCTCCTTTCGGATTAAACCAAACATAGGCATTTCTTCCTCGCCTTCTTAAAACAGCATCCCAAGCTGAAAGAAAATTAATCTAGTGCTTATTGTCGCAAACTTTACGGAGTCTGTCAATGACCTTTTATCCCCTTCCGAGAGGACACTTATCACCGTATTTTGAAAACGCGACCGGGTAATGATGCCGGTTTAGGGAGTAAGTAATATACAGAGAGGTTGGCATGCTTCCTGCGCAGCCAATCGTCAGCGGGGCAGCTCATACAATTCGACCATCACGCCATTGGCGCTCTTCGGATGCACGAACGCGTAGCGCTTTCCGCCCGCGCCGGTTACCGGCGTTTCGTTGATGAGCTGCACGCCCTGCTCTCGCAGCCGGTCCAGCATTCCCTCGATGTCGTCCACTTCCAGACAGATGTGATGCATCCCGGGGCCGCGCTTTTCGAGGTAGCGGCTCAGACCGGAGTCACCCGTGGTCGGTTTCACCAACTCCAACTCGCTCCCGCCCACCGGCAAAAACGCCACTATGGACTTTTCGGCAGGGACATCCTCCAGATGGGTCATCTGCATCCCCAGACCATCCTGCCAGAATGTCAGCGTCTTCTCCAGGTCGTCCACCAGGATTGCCACGTGATCGATGCGCTTCACGACTGCCATGTTTTCCTCCCAACTCAAATCCAGGCTGGGGGGCGGTACTCGCCCCATAACCGGCGCAACAGCCCGCAGATCTCGCCCAGCGTGATGTGATTTTCGACGCACTCAATAAAGACCGGCATCAGGTTATCCTGGCCGCGCGCGGCGTTCTCCAGCCAGCCCAGCAGTTCGCTCACTCTAGTCGCGTCCCGACCGCGGCGCAGGTCGCTCAAACGCTGGCGCTGCCCCTCCTCGATTGCCGGATCGACTTTCAACCGCTCCAACTCAAGGCTTTCATCCACCTGGAAGGCGTTCACCCCCACCACAATCTCATCGCCCCGCTCGACCGCCCGCTGGAAATCATAAGCCGCGCTCTGGATCTCGCCTTGAATGAACCCATTTTCGATCGCAGCCAGGGCGCCGCCCAGGTCGTCGATCTTGCGGATGTATTCTTCCGCCCTTTGTTCGATCTCATCCGTCAGGTATTCCAAAACGTATGACCCCGCCAACGGATCGATCGAATCCGCGACACCCGATTCGTGAGCGATGATCTGCTGCGTGCGCAGCGCCACCCGCACCGCCCGTTCGGTCGGCAGCCACAGCGCCTCGTCCATCGAGTTGGTGTGCAGCGACTGGGTGCCCCCCATCACCGCCGCCAGCGCCTGCAGCGCCACCCGCACGACGTTGTTCTCCGGCTGCTGCGCGGTCAACGTCGATCCCGCCGTCTGGGTGTGAAAGCGCAACATCCAGGAGCGCGGGTCCTGGGCGTTGAACCGTTCACGCATGATCCGCGCCCACATCCGCCGCGCCGCCCGGAACTTCGCCACTTCTTCCAGAAAATTGTTGTGAGCGTTGAAGAAGAACGATAGCTGGCTCGCAAAGCTATCCACATCCAGCCCGGCGTCGATTGCCGCCTGAACGTAAGCGATCCCATTCGCCAGGGTGAAAGCCGCCTCCTGCACCGCGGTCGAACCCGCCTCGCGGATGTGATAACCCGAAATGCTAATCGTGTTCCAGCGCGGCGCTTCCCTCTGGCAGTAGCGAAACACGTCCGTAATCAGCCGCATCGAAGGCGCCGGTGGGAAGATGTATGTCCCGCGGGCGATGTACTCCTTCAAAATGTCGTTCTGAACCGTTCCCCGCAGTTGGCGCGGCTCCACGCCCTGGCGTTTCGCCACCACAATGTACATCGCCAGCAGAATGGAAGCGGGCGCGTTGATCGTCATGCTCGTCGAGACTTTGCCGAGCGGGATCTGGTCGAACAGCACCGCCATGTCCTCCAGCGAGGAAATGGACACGCCTACCTTGCCCACTTCGCCCAGCGCGATCGGGTCGTTGGCGTCGTAGCCGATCTGGGTCGGCAGGTCGAACGCCACCGAAAGCCCGGTCTGCCCCTGCTCCAGCAGATAGCGATAGCGCCGGTTGGATTCCTCTGCCGTAGCATATCCGGCGTACTGACGCATCGTCCAGAACCGTCCGCGGTACATGCTCGGCTGCACGCCGCGCGTAAACGGGTACTCGCCCGGGAAGCCGAGCTTCGCCGCGTAATCCAGCTCCTGCGGCGTCAACAGCCGGGGCAGCGGGATGTCCGATGAGGTGTGAAACTCCTCTTTTCTTTCCGGAAACTTTTTGAGGATCGGTTCGAGCGTGCGCTCTTCCCAGTTTTTCTTTTGTTCTTCAGGCGTCATCTCGGCCCTCGCGTGATCAGCATTTCAGCGAGTATAACCGAACTCTACCGCGCCGGTAAGAGAGATTCGTACCGCCATAAACGTGATAAATTTCACGAAAAGGCTCTCCCGCATTGTCCTCGTTGATTATGGGTAACCTCCCCGTCCGGTGTGGTAAACTCTTTCAAGCGATGCAATATCTCATAATTCTCTAGCATAAACACAAACATGAAAATCCTTGCCGTTGACGTAGGTACCGGAACCCAAGACATCCTCTTATACGACTCCCGCCTCAACCTAGAAAACAGCCTCAAGCTGATCGTCCCATCTCCCACCATGATCGTGCGCCAGCACATCCGCCAAGCGACCCGCCGCGGCGAGGCGGTCGCGCTCACCGGCGTGACCATGGGCGGCGGACCGAACTCCTGGGCTGCCGAAGACCACATCAAAGCCGGCTTGCCGCTTTATGCGACCCCGCCCGCCGCCCGCTCGTTCAACGATGATCTGGATAAGGTGCAGGAGATGGGCGTCCAGCTTGTGAGCGAAGACGAGGCTGCCCGCCTGCCCGAGTCCGTCTGCCGCATCGAACTGCGTGATTTCGATTTCGCTGCCATTGCCGGCGCCTTCGCCAAGTTCGGCGTCGCGCTCGACGACCTGACCGCGGTCGCCGCCGCCGTATTCGACCACGGCAACGCCCCGCCAGACGTATCCGACCGCCAGTTCCGCTTTGACTACCTCGACCGGCGCATCCGCACGGAAAACCGTCTGAGCGCCTTCGCCTACCTGGCTGAAAACATCCCCCCCAGCATGACCCGCCTCCAAGCGGTCGCCCAGTCAGTCCGCCAGTCGGCTCAGGCGGCTCTGGAGGAAGTGCCCCTCGTCGTCATGGACACCGCCCCCGCCGCCGTGCTGGGCGCTACCTACGACCCGCTGGTGCGCCAGCGTCAACGCGTGTTGATCGCCAACATGGGCAACTTCCACACCCTTGCCTTCCGGTTGCGACCCGGCGGCATCGAGGGCGTTTTCGAACATCACACCGGTTTTCTCGACCAGCCCAAGCTCGACCGGCTGCTGACCGCGCTGGCGGAAGGCGCACTCACCCACGCCGAGGTGTTCAACGATCACGGTCACGGCGCGCTGATCTACGAACCGCTGCCCCTCCCTCTCGAAACGGACGATTTCGGCGTGGTCGTCACCGGACCGCGCCGCTCGCTCATGCACGGTTCGACCCTTCGACCGTACTTCGCAGTGCCTTTTGGCGATATGATGATTGCGGGCTGCTTTGGCTTGCTCTCCGCCGCAGCCGATCTGCTTCCCGACCTGGGACAGGTAATCCGCGCCGCGTTGCAAGACACGGCTGCGGGCGCGGCGCCCTGGGATGGGAACTGAGACGAAACGGCGGCGCCGCCGCAAGCGTTGCCGAAGAAGGGATATAATCAAGCTCAGGGAAGCTTATGACCGACCACCCGTCCCAACCCATCGCTTTCAAGGCTGAGACCCATCAACTCCTAGATATCCTGATTCACTCCCTCTACACCGAGCGCGAGATTTTTCTGCGCGAGCTGATCTCCAACGCCTCCGACGCCCTCACCCGCCTGGATTTCGAACTGCTCACCAACCGCGATCTACTCGACCCCGACCTGCCGCTGGCTATTCGCGTCATCCCCGATCCTCAGCAAGGCACACTCACCATCGAAGACACCGGCATCGGCATGACCAGCGCCGAGTTGATCGAGAATCTGGGCACAATTGCTCACTCCGGGGCGCGCGCTTTTTTCCAGGCGGTCAAGGAGAGCGGGAAAAGCGCCGCGGATCTGATCGGTCAGTTCGGCGTGGGCTTCTACTCCGCCTTCATGGTCGCCGAGTGGATTCGGGTCACTTCGCGCTCTTACCGTCTGGACGCCAGCGCGGCCTCCTGGTACTGTACCGGCGCGGATACTTATACCATCGAGCCGGCGGAGCGCGCCCAGCGCGGCACTACGGTGGTGATCAAGCTCAAAGAGGAGGCGGCGGAGTTTCTGGAAGAGCGCCGCCTGTCCGAGATCATCCGCAAGCACTCCGATTTCGTCCCTTACCCCATCTATCTGGCGGGTCAGGAGGAGCAGATCAACCGCCAGACCGCCCTCTGGCGTCAGCCGCCCCGCCAGGTCGAGCAGCAAGATTACGACGAGTTTTACCAGCAGCTCACGCTCGACTTCGAACCGCCGCTGGCGCACCTGCACCTGGTCGTGGATGCGCCAGTGCAGATGTACGCTCTGCTCTACATCCCTGTCAAAGCCGAACGTGGCATTTTTGGCTTACGCAAAGAAGACGGGCTCAAGCTCTATGCTCGCAAGGTGCTCATCCAGGAATACAACCGCGACCTGCTGCCCGAATACCTCTGGTTCGTCCAGGGCATAGTCGATTCAGAGGATATCCCGCTGAACGTCTCGCGCGAATCGGTCCAAGCCAGCCGCGTGATCGCCCAACTTAAAAAGCTCATCACCTCCAAGACGATTGAAACGCTTAAAAAGCTGGGGCAGGACGATCCTGACAAATACGCCCGGTTCTGGGAAGAGTACTCGCACTTCATCAAGCAGGGCGTTGCCATCGAACAGATCGAGCCCGAGGCGCTCTATCCGCTGCTGCGCTTTCACACCACCGTTGAGACCGCGCGCTGGCTCTCGCTCGACGAGTATGTTCAAGCCATGCCGCCCGATCAGGAACAGATTTACTACATCCTCGGCGACGACGAGCGTTCCGTCCTCTACAGCCCCCACCTGGATCCCGTCCGCAAGCGCAGCTATGCGGTCCTGCTCATGACCGATCCGCTCGATTCATTTATGCTCACCCGCCTCAAGGAATACGCCGGGCATCCCATCCTGAACATTGCCTCCGCCGAGTTCGAGCCGCTGGCGCTGGACGAGCCGGAGCAGGCTGCCCCCGCCCTGGCGCCGGATGAATCCGCAACACTGATCGAACGCTTCAAATCTCATCTGGGGGACCGCCTGAGCGACGTGCGCATGACCGACCGCCTCAGCGATTCCCCGGCGCGCCTAGTCGATCCCGCCGGCGCGCCGCAACAGGAGTTGCAGCGGGTCTACCGCCTGCTCAACCGCGAGCTCGAAGTCCCCAAGAAAGTGCTCGAACTCAACCCGCGCCACCCGATCCTGCTTCACTTAAGCAGCCTACCCGCCGGCGACCCGCGCCTGCCGCTGGTGATCGAACAGGTCTATGAGGACGCCCTGCTGATCGAAGGTCTGCACCCCGACCCCGCCAGCATGATCGAGCGCATCCAGAAGCTGATCGAAGCTGCCATACAACCCCCGGTCGAAACCCGACCGGATGATTGATCAGGCGCGCGCCGAGAGTTTCCCATGTCTGATCCAGCTTTATTCGCCCTCTGGCTGATCCCGCTCGTGGTGATCGCCGCGCTCGGGGGTCTGGCGCTGCTCAACCGCCGCTGGCGAAAGCAAGCCGAGCAGGAACTCAAAGTTGTGCGCCAGGCTTTGCGCCAGATGCGCGGCGAGCAGCGGGAGATCGAGCGCCTGGCGCAATCTTACAGCGGGCGCGACCCCGAACCATATCGCAGCGCTTGCAGCCATCTGCGCGATAAACTCGCCGTTACCCGCCGCAAGACCGAGGAAATCGAGCGCCGCCTCGTGGGGCTCAACGAGCGTTCCGCCGGTCTGCGGGCTAACCGCTGGCGCGCCGTGCTGGGCGCGCCTTACCAGTGGCGCCTTCTCCACCGCGATACAAGTCAGGCGCAGCGGCTGCTGGATCATCTGCAAAGCGAACTCGCCCTGGCAGCCGAGCTTCATAAAACTCTCGAACGCCTCCCCTGGGATACCGCCCTGGAACTGCGCAGCCTGCGCGATCAATCCGCGGGGGTCAGCCAGGCGCTGGCTGGTTTGCGCGATCAGGGGCTGCACGGCGACACCTTCGAGGAAGCCCTACGCTCTGAGAGCCAGCTTCAAGCCTCGCTGGCGCAGGTCAACCGCGTGTTTTTGGAAGCTGGCGAAACCGAACTGCTGGAGCAGTCCACTAAAGATGATGTTGCCCTGGCTTACCAGGTCCTCCAGGATTGCCGCCCGCCCCTGGACGCGCTGCTTCAACAGTCTCGGCAGTGGCAAGCCGGCTGCGAGGCTGCCGCTCAGGAAGCGCACAAGATGCGCCTCGCCCTGGACGACCTCGCTCAAACCCTGGACAACCTCCCTCCAGCCCTGGACATCGCCGAAGAGCGCGCGGCGCAGCGCCAGTTGGAAGAAATCGCCCGTAATTTGCACGCCGCCGCGGCGCGCATGGAGGTCGAAAGCCTGCCGCTGATCAGCCAGGAAGCGGGACGCCTGTGTCAGACCGCCCAGGAAACCAGCCAGACGGCGAAGCGCGCCCGGCGCGAACTGGCTTCGTTCGAGACGCTGCTCAGCGAGCTTGCCGCCGACTTTCGCGATCTCTCCCTGCTATTAGCCGAACTGGGCGCCCGGTCGCTGCATCCGGTCGAGTGGGCGGTCAGCCTGGAACAGCTCGCTCAGCTAAACCGCCAGGCAAACGCCCTCGGAAACGCCTACGTGCCGCGCACGCCCCTCAAGGTCGAACAGGATTTCAACTCCGCAGCAGACATCCGGGCGCGCCAGAAAGAATTGGGGGGGCACATTCAGGAAGTCCAGACCCTGCACGCCCAACTCACTACGCTGCTGGAAAGCCCCGAGTTTCGCGCCATGCCCCGCTGGATTCAAACCTCGCGCACGCTGGGTGAACAGGTTGCGGGATACGCCGCGGAGAACTGGCACGCCAGCGCCAACGCCTCCGCCCTGCCAGCCGAAATCGCAGCCCTGACTGGCGAAATCCAACGCCTCGTGACGGAAAACTCGGGCGAACCGATCTCCGAGCATCGTTTGGATGAGCGGCTGGCGCAAATCCGCAGCCTGGACGAGCGTTTCCGCAGCTTGACGACGCGGGTCGAGAGCGTCCGCGAGCGCCTGCAAGAAATCCAGCAGAGCGAGCGGCAGGCTCAGGAAGGGCTGGAAAACCTTCAGAAATCGCTCAACCAGTTGCGGCTGATCGCCCAGTCTAACCCCTTTCTGGCTGGAATCGCATTGTCGGAGATCGAGCGGGCGCAGCGCAGCGCGGTCGAGCTAAAAGAAACGCTCAGCCAGCCGCAGCGCGGCAGCGTCGAAAAAAAGTCCCGCCAGGTCGCGGCGGGACTCGAACGCCTCGAAACTGCAGCCAAACGCTGGCTCGATCAGATGTACAAAGAGAACCAGGCAATGCACCAGGACCTCGAACGATCCCTGTCTGAACTCGACGCGATTGCCCGGGTTGAAGATGGCAGCGTGGCGGCGGCGCGCCGCTTGCTTGCCGCTGGCTTGCCGCAGCGCGCCGCGCCGCTCGCTGAAAAGTCCGCCATGCCCAACCTGATCCTGCAAATCAAACGCCACAGCGACCATTGGCAGGAGCGCCGCGCCGCCCAAAACGCGCTCGAAGACGTTCAGCCGCTGGCTGAAACCTATCGTGAGGCGGTTCACCAGCGCAAGCAGGTCAGCGACTTAGCGTCTGAAATCGAGCGCAGCCTGCAGAAACGCTCCTGGCCGCCGGTTTTGACCTCGCTCGAACGCGAACGCCAGGACTGGCAAAGGCTCGAAACCGAATGGGAAACCCTCAAGCAGCGCTCGGGCAAAGCGATTTCGCTGGTGACGCAGTACGTCAGCCTTGCCGCGCGCTACCAGAACCTGGGCGAGCGTTTGCGCCAGAGCGTAGACCGCCAGGCGCAGGAGATGCGTCAGGTTGAAGACCTGGAGGAGCAAATTGTCGCCCTGGCTGAGCCCTGGGAAGCCCTCCTCGCCCAGTACCGTGACAACCCGATCGCCAGCCGCGAAATTCGCGGCTTGCTGGCTGATATAGATGAGGAAATGGAGGGCATCGAGCGGGGGTATCTGCGCGGCGAACTGGATTACGAAGAGGTGGTTCAGCAGATGCGCGGTCTGCAGCGGCGTGTGCGCTTTTACCAGGTAGCGCTGGATGACGAAACCGCCCTGGACGCGAGCGGTCGCCAGATCCGCCGCCGCCAGTCTGAGCGGGGCGGCTTTTGAGGGATGCCGCGCTGACCGGCGAAAATTTCTGGTAAGATTAGTCTCGTCCTATGATCCCCATCCGTCTTTCGATCAGCGGCTTTTTGTCCTACCGCGAACCCGCCGAACTGGATTTCACGGGTTTTGATCTGGCGTGCGTTGCCGGTCCAAACGGCGCCGGCAAGTCTTCCTTACTGGACGCCATCACCTGGGCGCTGTTCGGTCAGGCGCGCAAGCGCGACGATTCGATCATCCACGTGGGCATGGCGCGGGCTGAGGTCGGCTTGATCTTCGCCTATGAGGGTAATATCTATCAGGTCCGCCGCATCAAACCGCGCGAGAAGACAATGGCGCTCGAGTTTCAGATTCTGCAAGACGGCGGCGGAGAAACGCTGGAAAGCCGGTTGAACAATGGGAGTTGGAAGGCGCTCAGCGAACGCACCCTGCGCGATACCGAAGCCATGATCCAGCACACGCTTCGCATGGATTATGACACCTTCATCAACGCTTCGTTTTTCCTGCAAGGCAAAGCCGACAATTTCACCCAGCAGCGCCCCGGAGACCGCAAGCGCATCCTGAGCAGCATTTTGGGCTTGGACGCCTGGGAGGACTACCGCCAGTGCGCCAGCGAGCGGCGCCGGGCGGTCAAAAACGATATTTCTGGGCTGGACGGACAGCTCAGGGAAATCCAGGCTGAACTGGCGGAAGAACCCACCCGCCGCCTGCGGTTGAGCGAACTCCAGACCAGCCTGGAGCAGTTGAGCCAGGCGCGCCAGAGCCAGGAAACCAACGTGCAGAACGCGCGCCAGGTCGTTGCGCGGCTGGAAGAGCAGAAGCAGCTTGTCGAGGCGCTCCACCGCCAATCCGAATCCAGCCTGCGCCGCCTAGAGGAGAATTGCAGCAAGCTCGACCAGCGCCGCAGCGAGCGCGAGACCTTCACCGCGATCATCGAGCGCTCCGCACAAATCCAGGCGGAACACGCCGCCTGGACCGAACAGAAAACTGCGCTGGAGCAAATGGAAGAAGTCGCTGAACGCTTCCGTCAGCATGAGAAACAGCGCGAAGAGCCGCGCATGGAGATCCAGGCTGAGCGCGCCCGCCTGGAACAAGAGTTGCGCGGGCTGCAGAACGAAAAAGAACAGCTCGACCACAACCGAGACGATGCCGCAGAGTTGCAGCGCCAGCTCGAACCGGCGCTCGCCGATTTAGCCGCCGCCGAAGCCCGCCTGGATCAGCGCCTGCAACTGGAAGTTGACGTGCAGTCCCGCCGCCAATCCGAGGCAGACCTGCGCGCTGAGAATTCGAGCTTGAAGCCCGAAATGGAACAGCTAGACGAACGCATCAAGCGCCTGGTAGCCAGCGTAACAGCCGAGTGCCCGCTCTGCGGTCAGCCGCTGCTGCCGGACGACCGCTCGGCGCTGATCGAGCGGCTAACAGCAGACGGCCGGCGCATGGGCGATCGGTTCCGCGAGAATAAAGCCCGGCTGCAGGAACTGACCGAGGAACTGCGCGGCTTCGAAAATCAGGTCGCCGAGCTCAGCCAGGTCGAAGTCGAACTGCGCAAGCACACCGCCCAGATTGCACAGCTCAAGACGCAGCTAGAAGCGTTTACCCGGCGCGATCAGGATTGGCAGCAGACCGGCGCGCTCCGCCTGCAAGAGTTGCAGAATAACCTGGCAGCCGAACAGTTTGCCCTGCCGGCGCGCCAGCGGCTGGCGAAGATCGACGCCGAGTTGAAAAAGATCGGTTATGATGCAGCCGCTCACGACGCCGCCCGCCAGGCTGAAGAAGCGGGCCGCGCCAGCGAGGCGGCGTTGCGCGAACTCGATCGGGCGCAGGCAGCCCTGGCTCCCCTGGCGCGCGAAATCGATGACCTGGAAAAGATGGCTGCGGGGTTTCAAGCTGAAAGCCAGCAACAAAAATCCGAGTACGAAAAAGCGGCTGAATTATTGGCTGAAGCCGAAGCGCAAGCCCCCGACGTGTTCCAGGCTGAGAGCCGCCTGCGCGACTTGCAGGAACAGGAGAACCGCGCTCACATGGAATTGGGCGCCGCGCAGCAGCGCGTGGCGGTTTTGGATAGTCTGAAAACCCGCCGTGCAGCTCTCGAGGCGCAGCGCGAAACGCTCGCCCACAAAGTTCAGCTCCTCGAGCAGCTCGAGCGCGCCTTTGGGAAAGACGGCGTCCCGGCTTTGTTGATCGAGCAGGCTTTGCCGGAAATCGAAAGCAAAGCCAATGAGACCCTCGCCCGTTTGAGCGGAGGGGGGATGTCGGTTAGATTTATCACCCAGGCGCAGTACAAAGACAAAAGCCGCGGCGATCTGAAGGAGACCCTCGATATTCAGATCAGCGACAACGCGGGAACGCGCGATTACGAGTTGTTTTCGGGCGGCGAGGCGTTTCGCGTCAATTTTGCGATCCGTCTGGCGCTCTCCGAAGTCCTGGCGCAACGCGCCGGAGCGCGCCTGCAAACGCTCGTGATCGATGAAGGCTTTGGCAGTCAGGACGCCCTGGGGCGCCAGCGTTTGATCGAGGCGATCAATTTAGTGCAAGCCGATTTCGCCAAAATCCTGGTGATCACCCACATCGACGAACTCAAGGACGTCTTCCCGAACAGGATCGAAGTGGAGAAGACCGAACTGGGCAGCGCCGTTCGGGTGATTTGAATCAGGCGGCTGGCTTGTCCTCGATAGCTGAGAATTAGTCGCCGCAAAGTTGGTGTTAAATGACGCGTGAATTTTATTTGGAGGTAATCTGATGAGCAGCGATAAAAAAACAGAAGTCGCCACGCTGGGCGGCGGATGTTTCTGGTGTTTGGAAGCGGTCTATGACGAGTTGGAGGGAGTGCTCAGTGTCGAATCCGGTTACGCTGGCGGCAGCGTTCCCCACCCAAGCTACCAGCAGGTGTGCACCGGCACAACCGGGCACGCCGAGGTGGTTCAAGTGACCTTTGATCCGGAAGTAACGCCCTACCATGAAATCCTCGAAGTGTTCTTCGCCATCCACAACCCAACCACCCTCAACCGCCAGGGCGCCGATGTTGGCGCGCAATACCGCTCGGTGATCTTTTATCACGACCAGAGCCAAAAGGAGACCGCCGAACAGGTTATCCGCGAAATCGGCGCCGCCGGAATCTGGGACAGCCCGATCGTAACCCAGGTGGCGCCGCTGGACAAATTCTACCCGGCGGAGGAGTATCACCGAGAATATTACAAGAACAACCCGTACCAGGGATACTGCCAGGTCGTGGTCGCGCCCAAAGTGGCAAAGTTCCGCCAGAAATTCGCCCAGAAGCTCAGAACTTGACAACCCCGGAGGTCGGCGTGGACTCAAACAACGTCCTTTTAGCGGTCCTGGCTCATCCTGACGACGAGTCGTTTGGCATCGGCGGCACGCTGGCGGTCTACGCCCGGCGGGGTGCCCAGGTGCACCTGGTGTGCGCCACCCGCGGCGAAGCCGGCGATGTCGATCCGCAGTATCTGCAGGGCTTCAAATCCATTGCCGACCGGCGGGTCTCCGAACTGCGCTGCGCAGCCGGCGTCCTCGGCTTGACCGGGGTGTATTTCCTGGATTACCGCGACTCCGGCATGGGCGGGTCGGCAGACAATCGGCGCCCCGAGGCGCTCGCCAATGCCCCGCAGGAAGAAGT
>MWTA01000110.1 GCA_002050125.1 Anaerolineae bacterium UTCFX2
TGATTAATGTCCCAATGCCAATTAGCGCGGGATGTGTTACCCTTCATGGGTCATCAATTCTATCTTGTTATAAGGAGTGGATATTCTATGAGCACAGAATTTCGAATCGACGCCTTGCTCCCAGCAGAAATGGCGAAACGGGCAGAATATGTTGGTGTGCGCAAAGCAGAAACAGCCACGCTCACGCTCTTCGCTCTGGCAGTGCTGGCGGGCGCGTTCATCGCGCTGGGCGCGATTTTTTCAACGACAGTCGCATCAGGAGGGATCTCAATCAAAGATGCAGCCAGCAACCCGGCTTTCTCGACTGCATTGCCTTACGGTTTCACCAGGCTGCTGGCTGGGTTGGTATTCTGCCTGGGTCTGATCATGGTCGTGATTGGCGGCGCAGAACTGTTCACCGGTAATTCCCTGATTGTGATGGCTTGGGCGAATGGTAAAGTGACCACTGCCCTAGTTTTACGCAATTGGGGCATCGTCTACGTCGGTAACTTCGTTGGCTCGATCGGCACGGCGCTGCTCCTGTTTCTGAGCAAACAATACATCAACGGCAGCGGGGCGGTTGGATTGACTGCGCTGAACGTTGCCAGCGGGAAGGTTCAGCTCGATTTCATTCAAGCGGTTGCATCGGGCATCCTGTGCAACGCCCTGGTCTGCCTGGCAGTCTGGATGACCTTCAGCGCCCGCAGCACGATCGATAAGATCGCGGCTGTAGTCTTCCCGATTTCCGGCTTTGTGGCGGCTGGTTTCGAGCACAGCATCGCCAACATGTATTTCATCCCGATTGGCATCCTCATCAAGGACTTTGCCGGCGAAAGTTTCTGGCAGATGATCGGAAAAACTCCAGCCGACTTTGCTTCATTGACCTGGAGTTCGTTCGTTTTCAAGAACCTGATCCCCGTTACGATCGGCAACATCATCGGCGGCGTGCTGTTGGTCGCCGCGATTTACTGGCTGATTTATCTCAGACCTGAACATGCCTCGAAATAGATCACGTTAAACCATTCAGGAGGAATAATCAATTATGAAAGCCTATGTTATGATCCATGTCCGGCCCGGGTCCGTCCCGGAAGTCATCCGCAATTTGCGCCGCCTGGATGGCATCCTGAAAGCGAATATGACTTTTGGTCCCTACGACGTGGTAGCCGAGATGGAAGCCAGCGATATCAACCACCTCGGCAAGATGGTCGCCTCAGAAATCCAGCCAATCCCGGGCGTGATCGACACGCTCACTTGCCTGGTCGTCGAACCCTGATCCACAGCGTGGCGTGATCCTAAAAGGATCACGCCCGCGATTCGTTTTTAGTTCGCTGCGTCCGGCAGGAACGGCATTTCCGGACCTGGGATGTTGAGCAGCTCCGACAGCGCTGCCCGCAGCGCAATTCGGTCATCCCAGAGATATTCGATTTCCCCAAAGCACATCGACTGCTCATGACCCTTGCCGCAGGCGATCACCAAGTCGCCGGGGCGGGCAAGCCGGGTTGCGAGGCGGATCGCCTCGCGCCGGTCGGGCACACGGTAGAAGTCTTCTCCTTCTTTACCGCCGGCGGCTTCGGCGCCTTGCGCCATATCCGCCAGTATCCCCGCGAGCGATTCGGTGCGCGGGTCTTCGGCGGTGAAGACAGCCAGGTCAGCTAACTGAGTCGAAACTTGCGCCATAAGGCGGCGCTTTTGGCGGTCGCGCAGCCCAGCCGAACCGAACACCGCGATGAGGCGGCTGTTCGTCAGCTTGCGGGCAGTTTCAAGCGATTTGCGCAAAGCGTTGGGCGTGTGGGCAAAATCCACGATTGCGCTGAACGGCTGACCAAGATCGATCCGCTCCATTCGACCGGGGATCGCATCCGTCATTTTTATCCCGCGGCGAACCGCCTCGGCGTCCAGCTTCATGAACCCGCAAGCCAGCGTCACCGCCGCCAGAACGTTGTACAGATTAAACTCGCCCACCAGCGCGCTTTCGACTTGAAGTTGAAAAGACTTGCCGTCCAGGTCCTGACCAAGGGCAGTAAATTTGAGCCCCTCCGGATAGGTCTCGGGTGAGGCAGCCGTGATGTCCGCCTCGATCGTAAGACCATAGCTCAAGATCGGCGCCTGGGTGATCTGGCGCAGGTAGGCATAAGAGCGGTCATCGCGATTGATTACCGCTCCCCGAGCCGTGAAAAACGGTTTAGCCGAAGTGCGGCTGAGGCTTTCTAATAGCAATCCCTTTGCCGCCAGATAACCCTCGTATGACTTGTGGTAATCCAGGTGCTCGTGTGTGACGTTGGTCACAACAGCTAGATCAAAATCGCAATAAGCTACCCGCTGCTGCGCTAAACCGTGGGAGGTCGCTTCCAGAACGACGTGCGACAAACCCGCGCCGACCATTTGCGCTAGGTAAGACTGCACCAGCGGCGCCTCTGGGGTGGTCACATGGAAGCCCGTATCCAGCACCACCTCGCCAATGCGCGCGTTGACCGTCGAGATCATCCCGGTCCGCAAGCCGGCTGACTGCAAGATATGATAGATCAGGTTGGCGGTCGTTGTCTTGCCATCCGTTCCGGTGACGCCGATCATCACCAGGCGGCGCGCCGGAAAGCCGTAAAACCCGGCTGAAATGTACGCCAGGGCGAGGCGGCTGTCCTGCACCTGTACATAGGGTACGAGGAGATTCTCAACCGTTTGCTGACCGACAATCGCCGCCGCCCCGCGCGCGAGGGCGTCTGCAATAAACCGGTGTCCGTCTACCGTTTCCCCGCTCAAGGCAACGAAAAGATCGCCCGGTTGAACGTCGCGCGAATCGATCTTCAACCCGCTGATTAGGGCATCGCGCGCCGGCGCCTTGATCAAGCCCGGCAACCCGAAGAGAAGCTGAGAAAGTTGCATATCCATTTTGTATATCCATTAAAGAAGAACCGCTAATCTCGCACCAAACAACAAGAGAGATTCTAGAGTCGGGAAGGCTCCAAAATCTCTCGGAATGCCAGTTGGGTTATTAGGCAAAGAAAAATTATAAATGGAGCCGGTCAGCTCAGACGCTCGCGCATGAATTCGAGCTGCCCCGCGACGGAACCATCCAGCACCTTGTCGCCCACTTTCACGATCAGACCGCCGAGGATGGCGGGGTCGACCCGAAAAACGACGGTCTGAGCGCCAATCTTGGAGGTGATCTCTGCCCGCACCGTCTCTTTTTCTACATCCGTCAGCGGCAAGGCGCTGGTAATCTCGGCTGTGACACCCTTAATGTCGGTCTCTTCCAGCACCACCACTTTGCCGGTCTTTACGCCCGAAAAGAACTGATCGATCAGATCGCGCTGGCGCTTTTCATCCATCACATCCCCGATCAATTTATGCGTGGCAGCCATCGTCAGCCCGGCTACCTGACCGCGCAAATCGCCGAGGATGCGCTCGCGCTCCAGCGCGGCGTCTGCCATAGCTTCTTCGCGAATCTTGGCGGCTTCGGCTTCCGCCAGGTTTTTGACTTCCAAACCCGCGGCTTCGGCGCGCTGCGTGGCTTCGCGCACGCGCTCGGCAGCTTCAGCCTGGGCTCTAGCGATGATCGTGCGCGCTTCTTCTTCTGCATTGGCGCGCGCTTCAGCTGCAATGCGCGCATCTTCCAGGCTTTGGCTGATCTTCTGCTTGCGCGTCTCCAGAGCATTAATGATCGGTTTGTAGCCCAGGCGGTAGAGCACAATCGCGACAATGGCGAAGTTGAGTATTTGAAAGACCAGGAAACCCAGATTAATACCGAGTTCTGCCATATTTTTCCTCCTTGCGCCTCGGGGACGATTATCCAGCCGCGAAGATGATGATTAAGGCAACCGCCAGAGCGTAAATCGCAACCGCCTCAGCGAACGCCATGCCCAGGATCATGTTGGTTTGGAGGATCGGCGCGGCGTCCGGGTTGCGCCCCATCGCCTGCACGCTAAATGCAGCCGCCAAACCGACGCCCAAGCCGGCTCCAATCGTTCCGAGCATCGCCAGACCCGCGCCGATCATTTTTAAGCCTAAAATAAAAGCTGTTGGATCATTCATTTTTCGTAACTCCTTGACAAGATGATGATTTGGTCCATTCGAGAGAGAATTCTTTACGCGTGCTCTTCGGCGTGCTCATCCCCGCCATGACTGACAACCGCCATACTGATAAACATGGTTGCCAACAGGAAGAACACATAGGCTTGAATGGTGCCAAAAAAGAGCTCGAACAAATACAGCCCGGGCGGCAACAAAACCGGAAGCAAGGCTCCCACGATCGAAAGGAGCAATACCCCGGCAAAGATATTGCCGAATAACCGGAAGCTAAACGACAGGATCTTCGCCAGTTCCAGAATCAATTCGAGGATTCCGACTATGAAGTCGATCACCCCAAAAATACCGCCCTTGACCAACCGCTTGATGGGCAAGAACTTGGAGAAATAACCCGGACCCAGCGCCATCACCCCATAGACCTGGGTCATAAATACGGCGATGATCGCCAGGGCAAAGGTGAAGTTCAGGTCGGTGGCAGAACCGCGCAAGAACGGAATGACGTGGCAGGCTTTGCACAGCTCGTGTTGTCCAGCTGCGGCTTCCCCGCCATGGGCGCCCGCTTCGTACTCTACCGGCGTCCCACGGTCAATCGTATAAACTGTAGCGCCGCCGATCTTGAACAGCGGCACCGGGGCAAACGCCGGTCCCTTTGGCGGCTGCTC
>MWTA01000033.1 GCA_002050125.1 Anaerolineae bacterium UTCFX2
CAAAGTGTCAGGTGGCTAGATAAATTCTAGAAACAGACAGCTTTTCTGGATGAACATGATCAGAGGTCTCAAAGACAAGGAGAGCCGTGTATGAATATCATCAATTTCCCTGGAATCAAGCCTGAGGGGTTTAGATGGCGCAGAATCTGGGCTGCACTGCTGATCTTGTTTCTGTTGGCGCTGGGCGTCTTTCAGCCGGCGCTGGCTAAGGGTGTGATTCTTAAGGGAGACGTTCCCGCGGGACAAGTCGTTGACAATGATCTTTTCCTGGTGGGGGATTCGCCCTCAATCGACGGGACCGTCCACGGGGATGTGTATGCGATTGGCAGCCTGGTTACGATTAATGGCGAAATCGACGGCAGCCTTTTCCTGCTCGGGGAGGCGGTTCAAATCAACAATGTGGTGCAGGGCACGGTTTATGGCGTCAGCCTGGAGACAACTCTGGGTTCGGAAGCCGCATTACAGCGCAACCTGTACTACGTTGGACTCAATCTGATCACCGAGCCCGGCGCTTCAATCGGACGCGATCTGATAGCTTGGTGTTCTGGGGCGCAGTTGAATGGCAGTGTGGGACGCGACATGAAAGCGGTGATCGGTCCACTGCAAATGATCAACGCAGTTTTGGAACTGATCGGCGCGCCGCAAATCCGCCTGAGAGATGTAATCCGCGGCAGCGCAGCGCCGGTCTGGCGGATGAGCGGCGCCGGCGCGCTGCTCGGTTTGGCAGGTTGGGAGGCGGCTCAAACCGTCGCCAGCCCGCGGGACATACACTTGGAACCGGCGGGTTTACGAG
Source organism: Anaerolineae bacterium UTCFX2 (assembly GCA_002050125.1). Classification (GTDB taxonomy): domain Bacteria; phylum Chloroflexota; class Anaerolineae; order Anaerolineales; family UBA4823; genus UTCFX2. The sequence continues at coordinate 794 of MWTA01000033.1, forward strand.
CCGCGCTGCAGGCGGGCGAGATTGATTGGTCGCAGGTGGGGGACTGGGCGTTAAACCGAGTCGAAGACCTGGTTGTCTTGTTTGTCTTTGGCTTGCTAGCTGCCTGGTTGTTCCCGCGCCGCCTGATTGGAGCGGGGCAAGCCCTGGAGAAAAAACCACTGCCTGCCTTGGGTTACGGTCTGTTAGGTTTGGTGCTGGCGGTGAATCTGCTGGGGGTTGTCCTGCTGCTGGCGATTATCTTCTTGTTCATCGGATTGTGGATTGGTACGTTGGATTTGTGGGCTCTTGCGCTGGCTTTTTGGTCGGTTGCCTATCCGGCGCTGGCGCTGGGGGGGGCAATCGTCTGGCTGTTTGTGGTCTTTGGAACCAAGGTGATTGCAGCTTACTTCGCAGGCGATTGGCTGCTCCGCAAGTTCGCGCCTCAAGCTGCGCACCGGCTTCTAGCGATTTTTATCGGACTGTTGATTTACGTGCTGCTGATCTCGATACCGATGATTGGCTGGGTGATCGCGGTGGCGGCGACGGCACTGGGCATCGGTGCGGTCTGGCTGGAATTGCGCTCTCGAAATGCCGCGGTAATCGAGCCAGCCATTGTCGAGAGCCAGAAACTAGAAGAAGCATTGGCTGAGCCAATTACCCCTGAGAAAGAGGGGCAAGACCGGTAAGAGAATTCAGAACTTCAGGAGTGCTACATGGATATACCATCACCCGCGGCGCCCTGGCCGGCTCCGACGCGTTACGTTCTGGCTGTACTGCTGCTGCTCACAACGATTGCGGTGCTGTTATTTCTAAAGCCAGTGTATTCAACCATTGGGCTGGGCTTCATTTTTGCGTTTCTGTTCTACGGGCCCGTGCAGTGGATCGGCAAGCGGGTTGGAGGGCGGTATGCTCTCGGCGCGGTGTTGTTTTACTTGCTGGTTGTAGCAGTTCTGGGCGCGCTGGCTTGGGGGGGAATTGACCTGCTGAGCGCCCGCGGGCAGCAACTGGCGCAATTGCTGCAGGTTGGAGCAGAAAACATCCAAGATTGGCGGAGCGGTCTTCCACAGCGGCTGGCGGAATCTTTGGCGCAGATCGCGGTGTGGTTGGCAGGGAACTTGATTCGGGTAGTAGTCGGGGCAGCAGGCATCATTGGTCAGGTTGTGATCGCGCTGTTTTTCTCTTTTCTACTGTTGGTGAATCTCTACCAAGCGCGCGGCTCGCTTAAGGATTGGTTTTCAGGACAATTAGAAAGCGAGATTCGCCAGATTCTCAAAGAGCTCGATAAGATCTGGCTGGGGTATTTGACCGCCCAGGTGATTTACGGCGTGGTGTTGGCAGCCGCTTCCTGGGTTCAATTTACCCTGCTGGGCGTGCCATACCCATTTATCATGGCTCTGATAACCGGGTTGGTTTCTCTGATCCCAACCATCGGCGGGCTTCTTTCCTCCTTTATTGTGGCAATTCCGTGTGTGGTGCTTGGGTCGACGGTTTTTACCGAAATGTCTCCAGCTACTTTTGCAATCCTGGTGACGCTGATCAACATCCTGGTCACGCAGATCTCTTATAACTTCCTCGCCCTGCCAATCGTCGGGAAATATGTGCGGCTTCCTGTGGCGGTGGTGTTCGTCGGCGTTCTGGCTGGGGTGGCGCTGGGGAGTATTATGCTGGCTTTTCTGGCAGTGCCCATCTTGAGCACGTTGACCATCATCGGGGGATACCTGCTCTCCAAGGTTGCGCAGAAAGAGATCCCAGTTACCCCGGCGGAATCGGAGACGGATCTGCCGGGGTTCTTCAGCCAACTGCTGGCAGACAAATCATAAGCCGGGCTGCGGCGGTCCCGCCCTGCCCAATTCAGGGCGTCGGCGTCGGCGTCGGTGTGACTGCGGCGGAGGGCGTGCCGGTTAACAGTGGCGTCTCGGGTTTAAGCGCCAGGCTTTCCTGGAGCAACTGCCAGGCAGCCTCCACTTCGTCAGAAGCGCCAACCGGATTAAGCGGCAGGAATTCTCCAGCCCGATCCAAATGGGTCAGGGTTTCCGCAAAATAGGCAGCCTGATCTGCAGATTCATTGTCCTGAATTTCCAGAACAACCGCGCGGGCAGCCTCGATATCGAGGCGCGCCAGGCTCAAGTTGCCTTGTGCCAGGTTCAGGCGGGCGCGCGTCAGCAGTTCCATGGCGGATAGAAGCTGAGTTTGCTGCGCCACCTGGATTTGCAGCACGTTAAAAGCTGCCGTGTTTTCGAGTAAATTATCCGCAGTTTTGGCTGCCTCAGTTTGAATTGCCTGCAACTTTGTGGATAGCTCCTCGAATTCAGCCAGGGCGGCGGAGCGGTCCGATTGAATTTGCTCGTTCTGGTCTTGTAAATTCTGTTTTGCCATCTTGAGGGCTGCCTCCTGGACCTCCAGTTGGCTTTGAAGCTCCTTTAGCTGTGCGTCCTGGGTCTCCTGGAGGGTCTGGGCGTGGTCGATTTTGTTATCGAGCATCGAGAGCGATTCTTTGATCTGATCGTTTCCGGCTTCGATCGTCTCCAGGCGGCTGGCAAGGCTCTGCAGGCGTTGCGCCTGTGTCTCATTGGATTGTTGCTGCTGCAGCTCCAGGGTGTCCAAGCGCAGGGCATGCTGCTGAACCGGGATCAGAAACTGGCTGTACAAAGCCTGGAAACCGAAATATAAGCCAGCCCCCAGCAGGAGACCGACAACGATCGTGAAAACCAGGCGCAGCAGAACGCCCAGCAAGCGCGCAAGACAAGAGGGTTTGGGAGCCGGTTCATCGCTCATGGGGTTGCCTCCTCGGGCGCGGGCAAGCTGTTGAGCAGCTCTTTGAGTTTTTCGAGGAAATCAGAAAAACGCTGAGTTTGGATGCGCTGGGTCTCGACCTGCGCGGAAAGCGTCTCCACCTGCTGCTGCATGGCGTCTACGGCTGAGGACACCTGATCCAATTTTGTCCGGGTATCCCGCAGGCTCTGATCCAGCGCGTCCAGGCGACCGCTCAGCCCTTCCAGCTCATTCACACGGGCGTGCAGGTTTTCCAGGTCCTGACTGAGGTTGTTGGTCTGGGTTTGCAACTGGTTGATTTGGATCTGCATCTGGTTGACCTGCGCCGGGGCGGCGAATTGCAGCCGTCCCTGGTTTAGGCTTGCCAGCGCCGCCAGGCTGAGCGTTATAGCTAAACACATCGTCACCAGGCTGCCAATCAACAAGGTCCAGAAAACCCGTGAATTGGATACCCCGCGCGGCGCGCCGTACTGCGCCGGTGGAGAGACGGGCTTCGGCGGTTCTGGAGACGCGGCTTCGGCGGTCGCGGCGTCAATCTCTACTTCGGTTTCCGTGGAGTGCAGGTCGGGCAGGGACGATTCGTCCGTCTCGCTCTGCTTTGCCGGCGGGATGAAATCGCGGACCTCTTCTTCCAGGCTGGGTACAGGCTCTGGTTCGAGCGTGAGCGGTTCAGCCTCTGGCGTTGCGATCTCGGGCGGACTTATCTCCACGGCTGCCAGGCGGCTGGTCTGGGTGGCTTCTTCCTGGGTGGGTTCGATCGCCTCCTGCGGGACCGGTTCTGGCGCTGCGGGTCGCGCGGCTTCTTGGGGTGCTATATCGGCGGCGCGCTCGATTGCCAAATGGGGCTGGAGGCGCTCAAGAAAAATAGCGCCGATGCCCGAGACGCGCCGCAGGTCATCGATGGATTGGTAGGGTCTTTGGTCGACGATGCGCTGCGCCAGCGCTGGACCAACGCCCGGCAATTGATCCAATTCTTCGATCGCAGCGGTGTTTGGATCGATCCATTGAGATTGGTCTGATTTCATCAAGTCCTCCAATTCAGATCCTATGTCTCGAAACCCGGCTGTAGGAGTCTGGCGGCTGTGCCGCAGACCGCTGACTCATGGATGGCAAACCGGGTTGTTTATATGCTAATTTTACCAGGACGGACTGCGCCTGCCGTGTTCCTTTTCATTCAAGAAGACGATTATCCTTCGGCAACTTTTCATTTGCTCGAACATGCCATGCCCGCCGGCTGTTTGAGCGGATTATAATATTGCCCATTGTCTGAATGTCTTCCACTAGTGGGAGTTCGTCTTCGAGCAGTTGGCTGAGATCGCCGAGGTTGCAGTGCGCCGGCTGCCCGTTTGAACCTGGTGCGTGAACCGAATGCTCGCTTAGCTATACTGCCAGCCGTGAAAATTTATACTTCGCTTAGGATGATCACTGATGAATAAAAAACGGATCCTCGTCATTGGCGCCGGGATAGCCGGCTTGACCGCAGCGTACCGCCTCCAGCAGAGCGGACATTCAGTTGTGGTGTATGAAGGGCGTGATTACGTTGGCGGGCGCATGGCTTCGGCTGAATGGGAGGGTTTTACCATCAATCCGGGGGCGCAGTTTTTCACCGGGGTTGATCGCTATTTGTTGCAGATGGCGCACGATATGGGTCTGGATGAGCAGATTAAAAAACGGAGCAGCGAAGGGTTTATGCTGGCGATCTATCGCGGTGGTCGCATCCATCCGGTGAACTTCCTATCCATCGGTTCCTACCTCCGTTGGACAGGCGTCTCGGTTAAGGCGCGCCTGGCAATGCTGCGATTGCTGCCTCACATCCTGCGTTACCGCGGGGTGGACATTTATCATATGGAGAACGGTCCAGGCGCGGATGATATGAGCTATGAGGAATTCTTTAACCGCTTCATCAGCTCTGAAATGTTCGACTACTGGGCTTATCCCACGTTTGAGACAAATTGCAGCTATCAAGCCAACGACCTCTCCCGCAAAGCCTTCCTTACGTTGATGGGCGGTTACCTGAACGCGAACACCTATTATTTTGCCGACGGCATCGGCGCGCTGACTGCGGCTTTTGGGCGGATGCTGGATATCCGCTTGAACAGCCCAGTACAACAGATCACGATCGAGGAGAACGGAGTATCGGTGACGGTTGACGGCGCGCAGGGCAGCGAAACGATCGCGGTGGAGCGCGTCGTGATGGCTGTGCCTGGCAGCCGAGCCCTGGATTTATTCGATAACCCGCGCCCAGCCTGGCAGGCTTTCTTCCCCAACGTCGCTTATAGCAGCATCGCTACGCAGTTTCACGTGTTCGAGCACCCTTCTTTCGACCCCGGCGTCGCGCCTGCGGATGGGGTGATGATCCCACGGCTCAACCGGGATATTGGCGTGGCTTTTATCTACTTCCAACAACGGCGCCAGGATCGCTGGCTGGTGCTTACCGAAGCGCGCGCCGGGCGCTACGATCCCTCCGAGCCAGATCAGGTGCAGCTCGACCGCGCCTGGGATGAGGTCTGCAAGGTGTACCCCTCGCTGCGCGGGCGGCGGGTGGCTGCGCGCCAGTTTCGTTGGCGCGAGAAGGTGCCTGCCTTTCGCGCCGGCTATTTAGATGCCGTGCGCGCCTTTTTTGCCGAGCCTCAAGAAAACCCCTGCTACTTTTGCGGCGATTACCTGGCTGGACCGGGCACCGGCGCGGCGTTGTTCACGGGCTGGGAATGCGCGGACCGCCTGCTTACCGGGCTATAAGCAAAGCTGGATTGTTTGATATATTCTGTTTTCCTCTTTGATCTGTCCCTTTTTGGCTGATTTCCCGATTTACTTATAGAACTCAATCCATCCTTCCCAGGCAAAAGGAAACTGCATGGGTGAATTCACTATGACGATTATGCGAGAGCCACAGCCAGAGAAAAATCGGGTTGCACAGATTATCGAAGCTGCCAGGAAAGATCCAAAGGAGTTTGGCGAACTGTATCTGCTGTATGCGCAGCCGGTCTTCCGTTACCTGTTCAGCCGAATCGGTAACCTTTCCGAAGCCGAGGATGCCACAGCTCAGACCTTTTTAGCAGCTCTTGAACGATTTCCGCATTACAAACACGATGGGTATTTTGCAAGCTGGCTGTTTTCGATTGCACGCAACAAATCTGCGGATCATTTTCGGAAACAACGGAATGAAACATCGCTTGATGCGGCGGAATATATCGGCGCGGACCCAAATATGTTGCAGAAAATCATCGAGTCTGATCAGGTTTCCCGTTTATCGAAACTCATCAACGCTCTGTCTGAAGAGGAGCAGGAGTTGCTTCGACTTCGTTTCGTCGCCGATCTGAGTTTCGGCGAAATCGGACGCTTGATTAATCAGAAAGAAGATACGGCTAAGAAATCTATCTACCGGCTGCTAGCCCGGTTGAAAGCTCAGGTGGAGGATCCTCATGTTTGAAATGCCGTCAACACCGCAGTTCGAGGAAGAGATTCGCGCTGCGCTTAAGGTTCCTATGGCGCGTGAAGAATTCTTAACGAATCTTCATGCTCAGATTATGCAGCGTGCCGTCAAGAAATCACAGCACAACCGATCACTCTTTCTAAGATCTGTTTGGGTTGCTGCGATTATCGCCGCGGTGATCCTCACAAGTTTTCTGGCAATTGGCCCACAACGCGTGATTGCGGCAATGCGCAGTTTGTTCGGTTACATCCCTGGAGTTGGCATCGTTGATCAAAGCGCGCCGTTTCGAGTGCTGGCAGAACCAGTGACCGTTACTCGCGACGGGGTTTCGATCACGGTGACTTCAGCCTTGCTGACCAGTGATAGAACCTATATCGAATATCGCGTCTTCGGTGTGCCAGGATCAGCCTATCCAGATCGCGAGGACATTGTCGGTTGTACAAAGCAGCCCAATTTACGCCTACCGGATGGCTCGCAGCTAAATCAGGTGGATAACGCCTTTCAACCTGTGCCGGCGAGGTTCAGCGATGCGGTGCTGGTTATCCCCTGTATTTTCGATACATTGCCGGGCAAAGCTCCCGAAAACTGGGAACTGCTGCTGCATTTTGTGCCTGCTCCGCCCGATTTGACGGTAATGCCGGTCATCGAGCTTTCTTCGACGCCATTGGCAAACCTTGCCACAACTACCGTCTCTGCGCCGCTGAAATTCACCGACGTTCCTGAAACAAATGCCAGAGTTACGCCTGCGATCCCGATTAATAATAGCGTGACTTTCAGCAAAGTGATCGAAACCAGCGATGGTTACATTTTGGTCATGCACTTCACGCCGCAAGGTCAGCCTGGAGAGCAGGTATTGGTAACCGGAGCCGCGGAGATTCGGGATGCAAATGGGAAAAGGGTGTTCTATACCATTCCACAGGATATTGCACTTGAGCAAGGTGACTTCGACCAGGATGAAACTAGCTGGGCTGTTCAGTTTCAGGCAACTGGGCTGATTTATCCATTGACTGTTACAATCCCGGGTGTAAAGATCATTCCAGCTGATCCAAACGCTACAACCGAGTTCACTTTTGACGCTGGTCTGAACCCCCAACCCGGCCAAGAATGGACGCTTGACCAGCAAATTCAACTGGCTGGTCATAGCCTGAAGGTAATATCGATCCGAACCGATGCTAGCAGCAACTACTCATTCACTTACTCATTCACTTTCAACGTTGATCCGCAGGTGCATAATGCCAGTCTCCAGATCGTCGGATATACCCCTATAGGCGGCGGTGGGGGTGGCGGGGGCGGTTTGACGAACAACGAATTCAATGCAAGCCTGACCTTTGCACAGCTCCCGACCGGCATTTTGACTGTGCAGCTCTCTAATTTACTGCTCATCGGCGACGCGATCACCTGGCAGGGCCAATGGTCTCCCGATTTGCCCCGCACCGATTTGCCAGCTAACCCAGTGCCATTGCCGGGCCTCTGCATGACCATGGATGATTTGTCACAACTGGAATCGATTCCATCCGCTTTGACAAATGGAAAAGTTCTGGTTTATGAGAAGACCGATGACACCGGAAAGTGGGGTCTGGCGCTTTACAAACTGGATGGCAGCCAAAAACAGATTGTGGTTTCTACAGGCAATTGGGGCGCGCTTTCGCCTGACGGCAGCCAGGTTGCCTATTCTGCCCTGGACAATGAAATTCATCTGGTGGATGTAGATTCGATGACAGAGCGGCTGCTTCCAGGGGTATCCGGGTTCGATATTCATTGGTCGCCGGATGGAACTCACATTGCATACATCGGCATGGGCGATGGCGCCATCAATAGCGCGTTTATCGCTAAAACCGATGGATCGATAGTCCGCCAGGTGTCCAATTTGAGCTACGAAACGATCATCGGATGGTCTCCGGATGGCGCGCAACTCTACTTTGCTGTACCCTACACGGGAGGCGTAGCCTGGAAGGTTTATACATATGACGTTGCCAGCGGCGCGGCTCAAGCGCGATTTACGATCGAAAATGGCACCCCCAAGCTCCTCGCTCCCAGTCTCTCACCAGACGGGCAATGGATTGCCTACCGCGGCCGGGATAACAGCAGTGTTTACCTGGTTCGGTCCGTCGGCAGCGATGCGCGCTTGCTTATGGACAATGTAGGTGCTCGGTTCATTGAGTGGAGCAACTCCGGTTGGTTAGGAGCAAGCCTTAGAAACCCAAATTCCGACGAATCGATGACGGTTATCATAAGACCGGATTCGTGTGAGGTTTATCTGCTGCCGATCGCTCTGCAAGGTGAACTGCAAGGATTGCATATTCCATAATGATGCGAGCCGTCATTCCGGTTCGGATTATGCTTAGCTGAGGGCTTCTTTTATCCTGTTTCTGACGGGCGCGCTTTTTTGTTGTACAATCGAACGCGGCGACGCGTTGAATTGGACTTCGGATTCGACTGTCACTGCCGCGCCAGGTCTTAACCGTTTAGCGGTAAATCCGAGCAGATAGTCACTATTCTTAGAAAGGTTGAAAAGATGAAAATAGCCGTAGCAGGACCAACAGGAGTTTTGGGGCGCGCTCTCATTCCATTGCTGTTAGAAGAGGGCGTTGAAGTGCGCGCGTTGGCGCGTTCAGTGGAAAAAGCGCAGCGGTTGTTCCCCCAGCGCGTCGAGATCGTGGAATGCGATTTGCTGGCGCCGGATATCGAAAAGACGCTACAACCGCTTCTACATGGCTGCGAGACGGTGATGCACATCGCCACAGCCATACCCGCGGACGCCAGCGCGCCAAACGCCTGGGTCGCCAACACCCGTTTGCGCACCGATGCAGTCAGAATGCTGCTCGATGCGTCTGCCGCAGCCGGAGTAAAGCGATATTTTCAGCAAAGCATCACCATGGCTTATCCCGATTGCGGCGATGAGTGGATTACCGAAGACATGCCCTTGGATACCTCTTCCGGACGGGCATCGGTCACCAGCCCGGTGGCCGCGATGGAAACGATGGTCCGGGAGAGCTCAGCACGCGGCTTAGATTGGTGCATTCTGCGCGGTGGCTCTTTCGTGGGCAAGGATACTTTTCAAGACCGGCTGATCGAAAATCTGCGCGCGGGCAAGGAAACCGTTCCCTGCAATGGCGACAATTACGTCTCGCTGATCCATGTTGCGGATATTGCAGCCGCGTTTGTTGCGGCGCTCAAATACGCTTCGGCTGGATCGATCTTCAACATTGTTGACCAGCCTTTACGGCAGCGTGAATATGTCGATGGTTTGGCTGCTTCAATCGGCGCCCCGAAACCGCCGCGGGATGCGGATTCAGGCTGCCCGCCTTCCTGGCGCTGCAACAATCAACATGCCCGGTCGGTTTTGAATTGGCTGCCCACGCACGCCATCATTCCAAAATAAGTCTGCGCCCCGGGGCGCAGGACGGCTTGCCGGTTATTTCTTTTTTAGAAAATCCAGGATGATATTGCCCCTGCCTGAGTTTACCTGGATCACTGCCAGGAACGCCTCAGCCAGTTGAGTTGAGCCCGGATAGACCAGGTAGCGCGGCGACCAAACGGGATGGAATTTCTCTTTGAATGAGTGCAGCCCTTTGAAATTATAGAACTGGTTGACGTGCACATAGATCCAGTGCAGCAGCCGTTCAATTTCGGGGTCGCTGGTTTGTTCGCCAACTCCAGACAGGGCGCTCAAACCTAAGTTGAAGCCCTGATACCCTTGCGACTGCGCCCATTGGAAGGCTGAAACGAACAGAAATTCCATCGTTCCATTTTCCATTTCCTTGCGGCGGCGCATCAGATCGATGGTGATTTCGTTGAGCTGATACTCCGGCAGGAAATTGACGAACGCGCTGATCCAGCCTTCGGGAGAATAGACTGCTCCGATAGGCGAGTTGCGGATGTATTCGTCATCGAACCAACCCAGGGAGAACCTTTTTTCAGTGCCATGCATCATCGTCAGCCATTCGTCGCTGATCGAGCGCAGTTCGTTGAGCAGATCGTCGTCGATGGGCGGCTGGTGCACGACGAACCGGTACCCGGCGCTGCTGAGCTTGTTGACCGGAGAACGCAAGGGTTTGCCTTCCTTTCCTGCGAGCGTGAACGACTCCAGGTTGACAATGCCCTCCTCACCGATGCTGATGGCGTTAAACCGCGCTTGCTTGTAAAGGTCGAGCGTGTCTGGCAGGGTCTGGTAAAAGACCGGCAGCCAATCGTTGTGCTGGCAGGTCGCCGTAAAGGATTGGATTGAAGGAAGTTGATCGTCGGCTGGACCGATCGGATCGCCCAGCGTCACGGCAGCCCGCCCCGCCAGCGCGTATCCAATAACCGAGCCGCCCGCAGTGAAGAAGTAGCGCTTATCATCGAACAGCAGAAAACGCGCCAACGATGAATGTCCATGTTTCTCCACGATCTCTTGCGCACGGGCGCGTTCCTGTGCGGTGGCTGGGTCGCGAATAAAGACCGGGCGGACCAGCATAAACCCGGCGTAGGCGAAGGTGAGCCCGCCAATCCAGTAAATGGAATTAGCAAAGAAGCGCCCAAAATGGGTCACGGGCGTCAGCCCGGGGTCGTAGAACTGGGTGAACATGATCACCGTCTGGCGCAGAGCCGGCAGAAAACCGAAGTTGACGTCAAAATGCCGGTCGAGCAGGTAAAAGCCGGCGACGCCGTAGGCGAGGGTGAACAGGAACGCTTCCACCAGGACGCGCAGCCCTTGCTGGATGGATGGGCGGTCGGAGCGCGCGTGGAAGTGAGCGCGCATCAGCCACAGCATCACCATCAGACCGATTGCCAGCAGCGTTTCTTCGTAATCCAGACCCTTAATCATGTGGCTGACGGCGGAGATTCCCAGCACGCCCAGCGTCAACAGCCAGGCAACGTATTTGCGGCGTCCCAGGTTCCATGCCAGTATGAGTAAAGCGAAACCCGCTAACGCCGCGGTGATGTGTCCCCCCCGCTGCACGGTCAATGGGGAATACTCCTCGAGTATTCTAAACCGGTCAGACAGCGAAGGCGTCACTGCAGAAAGAACATTGATGACGCCCATCAGGGCGACCAGCGCTGCCGCAAATCGCACGCCCCAGGTCTCGGTTAGGGTGCGCCGGTTTGGATGGAAGGTTCGGATGCGCTGGACGGCAAAGAAGCCCAGCAGCATCGGCAGCCAGAAAGTCAACCCGCGAAATGCTAAAGTAACTGCCACCGCCGCTCCGCCGGAAATGCCCAGCGAGGTGAAGGTCAGCGTCATCATCCCTTCTACAACGCCGACCCCCTGCGGCGTAATGGACACAACCCAGAAAAGGATTCCGATCGCATATCCGGCAACCAGCACCCCCAGGGTGATCTCTTGGTTGAAGGCGCGGAATAGCAGATAGAGGGTGGTTAGATCGAGAAGGTGCGCCGACAAAGCCGTCCCGACCGTGAGCAGCAAATAAGAGGGGCGTTTGGCGACTGCCGTGGCTGCCTGGTTGAATTCCTGCGCGTTTTTCTGCGCCCAATCATCCGCCAGCGAGAGCGAGCGGTGCAGGCGACCGAACAACCAGTTGGCTGTGCGCTGCGACCAGTCAAACAATCGGCGCAGCCAATCCGGCTTCCAAATGCCCAGGAACAGGATGGACGTCAGGCTGATGGTGATCAACAGCAAGATGGCTGCGGTGATGATTTCATAAACCTTCAGTTCATGCTCGATGAAGAGAAAGACCATACCTGGGATAAGCACCAAAACAAAAGCGCTGAAATCCGAAATCGTTTGCAGCAGCACGCCGGCTGCCGCGGCGGCGGCTGACTTGCCGCGCCGTGCAAGATCTTCCGTGAAGAGCGCCACCCCACCCGCCCCGCCGGCGGGCACGACCAGGTTGACGAACAACGATCCCAGCGTCACCGGGATCAGGTCGCGGATGCTGGTTTGGATGCCCACCGTATAAAACGCGGCTTTGTACGAGCCGGAAAAAACGACGAAGTAAGCCAGTTGCGCCAGCGCTGCCGCCAATAACCAGGTCCATTGACCTTGCATCAGGGTGGTTTTGAGTTGTTCAAGCTCGGTGAAACGCGAGATGACCACCCACAAAAACAACACGGTCAATCCGAGCAGAAGCCAGCGTCTTTTCATCGTCAGCCGTTATTTTTTGATTGGCGATAAAACCAGTGTTTTGTCAACTCTGCTGAAATAAAGTACAGCGCCACGATGCCAAAGATCACCAGCAGGAATGGCAGCGAGAGCGGCTTAAAGCCCAGCAACCGAGCCAGCGGCGAATAGGGCAGCCACAATGTGATGAGCATTACAATCGCCGTGATGGTCAACATCAACCGGCTGGGTTTGCTGCGCAGGAAGGGTAAACGGGTGCGCACGGCAAAGACCACCGCGCCGGCTGAAAGCACAGACTCGACAAACCATCCCGTTTGGAAGGTTTGCGCGTCCGCCCTCATCACCCAGATCAGCATTGCAAAAGTGGCGTAATCGAACACCGAACTGAGGGGCCCAAAAACCAGCATGAAGCGGCGGATGAAACCGATGTCCATGCGGCGCGGGCGCTCCACGTAAACGTCGTCCACGTTGTCATTGGCGATCGCCATTTCAGGCAAGTCGGTCAGAAAATTGATCAGCAAAATTTGCTTGGGCAGCATCGGCAGAAACGGCAGCACCAACGACGCCCCAGCCATGCTGAACATGTTGCCGAAATTGGCGCTGACCGCCATGAACACATACTTGAGCGTATTGGCAAAGGTCTTGCGCCCTTGCACGATGCCCTCGCGCAGCACCTCCAGGTCCTGTTTGAGCAGCACCAGGTCGGCGGCTTCTTTGGCGACATCCACGGCATTCGCCACGGAGATGCCCACGTCGGCGCTGTGAAGCGAAGGCGCATCGTTGATCCCATCGCCCAGATAACCTACCACATGCTCGCGCTTCTTGAGCGCCAGGATGATGCGCTCCTTCTCGTTGGGATCCACCTCTGCGAAAATTGTGGTTTCTTCCACCGCATGCCAGAGCGCTTCATCGCGCAATTTATCCAGGTCTGCGCCGGTCAACACCGGCGCATCGCCCAACCCCACCACCTGACCGGTGTAGCGCGCTACCAATCGATTATCGCCGGTGATCACTTTGATGTGCACGCCGAGCTTTTGCAGCGCTTGAATGGTTTCCTGAATGCCCTCTTTGGGCGGATCAAAGAATAACAAGAAACCCGCAAAAGCCAGTTCGGTTTCATCCTTTTGGGAATAAGGCTGCGTGTGCGCCTCGACAGATTTGACCGCCACCCCGAGCACGCGATATCCTTTGGCGCTCCAACCTTCGAACTTTTCCTGGATTTTGGCTCGCATCTCATCAGAGAGGGCTTTTTCAGCGCCCTCCATTTGCGCTTGTGTGCATACCGCCAGCACGTTTTCCAGCGCGCCTTTGGTAATCAAGACTGCCGACCCATCCTTCCGTTCCACGACTACGGTCAGGCGTTTGCGGATGAAGTCGTACGGGATTTCATCCACTTTGGAGTACTCATCTGCGCCTTGTGCGCCTTTATTGACAATTGCCTCGTCCAGCGGGTTGGGCAGACCAACTTGCAGGCGCGCGTTCAGGTACGCAAACAGATTCACCTGATCGGACGGATCGCCGTTCACATCCAGGGCGCCATCCAATTGCACCACGCCCTGGGTCAGCGTGCCAGTTTTATCGGTGCACAGGATATCCATGCTGCCGAAGTTCTCGATCGATTCGAGCCGGCGTACGATAACGCCGCGCTGCGCCATCTGTTGCGAGCCCTTCGAAAGGTTGATGTTGATGATGGCTGGCAGAAGCTGGGGCGTCAGCCCGACCGCGAGCGCGATCGAAAACAACAACGAGTCAAGCACAGGTTTGTGAAGGAAAACGTTGAAGAAGAAGATGCTCAACACCAGCAGAAACATGACTTCGGTCAGCAGATATCCCAACCGCTTGATGCCGTGCTCGAACTCGGTCTGCGGCGGGCGCAGGGTCAGCCGGTCGGCGATCTGACCAAAAGCCGTGTTCAGTCCCGTTTCAACGATCAACGCTTTGGCGTTGCCGCTGCGGACGTTGGTGCCCATGAAAACCACGTTGGTCTGTGCGGTCAGCGCAGCATTTTCTGCCGTTACGCCGGGCGTCTTCTCTACAGGGAAGGTCTCGCCGGTCAGCACCGCCTGGTTGACGAAGAAATCTTTGGCTTCGATCACCAGCCCGTCCGCGGGGATCAAGCTGCCGGCTGGGAGCAAAACAACATCGCCCGGAACGATCTCCTCGGTCGGAACAGAAATCGTCTTTCCGCTGCGCAGCACGTCGGTCTTGAAGGAGACCTGTTCTTTCAATTTCTCGGCGGCGTTATGGGCGTTGTATTCCTGGAAAAAACTCAACAGGGCGCTGCCCATCACGATCAGCAGGATGATGGTTGCGTCCACCCAATCCTGGAGAAAAGCGGAGATCAGCGTTGCAAATATCAGGATCAGGACGATAGGACTTTTAAACTGGCTGACGAACAACCCCAGCGGTGTAACCCGCTCTTTGGCGTGGATGCTGTTCGGTCCGACGCGTTGAAGAACCTCTTGTGCGGCTTCTGCGCTCAACCCGTCCGGAGACGTGTTAAGGTTTTGGCAGATCTTGCCGACTGCTTTTGACCAATAGGGGAAGGCTGCCATAGGCGCGCTCCAGGGTTGATTTATCGCTGCCAGAGAATTTGTTTGACTTCCAGAGGCACCCCAACGCCGGCGCGCTGCGGGGTCACTCGCACCGTATAGTCCGTTGACGGGCGGGTCGCGGGTACCGTCGTACGGTAAACATAGCCGTCTGCCGCGCCGGTTTTTTGGCGCAGGCGCTTCATCTCCTGTCGCACCGGCGGATTGCCCATGGCGCCGTCGGCGTAAAGTTCCACCCGCAAAAACTTGGGTTCCAGTTCGTTCAAGTGGACCGTAATCTCAAACAGGCACTGCCCGCCGCGCGTTGCGACCTGCAAATCGTCAAGGCGGATTAGCCCCCATTTTTGCTCTAGATCATGTTGCCAATTGACAATCTGGGCGCCCGCTGCGCCTTTGCGCGCGGCGCGGGCGTGGTACCGGGCAGCCGCCGGCAGATAGTGCTGTTCGGTGTACTCGCGCACGGTTCGGTTCGCCGAATATTGTGGGGTTAACCGCGCCATGCTTTCGCGCATCCGTCCCACCCAGGCGGTGGGGATGCCCTGCTTATTGCGGGTATAAAACTCAGGAACCACCTTGTGTTCGAGCAGATCGTAGAGCGCCTCGGCTTCGGCGGCGTCCCAGGCGGGATCATCGCCATGTTCCTGCCCATCTCCCAATGCCCAGCCTACTTCGGGCGTATATGCCTCTGCCCACCAGCCGTCCAACTCCGAAAGGTTGATGCCGCCGTTTACCAGCACTTTCATCCCGCTCGTGCCGCAAGCCTCCCAGGGGCGGCGCGGGGTGTTGATCCAGACGTCCACCCCCTGCACCAGCTCCTCGGTTATTTGCATATCATAGTCGCTCAGGAAGATAATGTATGGGCGCGCTTCGGGGCGGCGAATAAAATGGATCCATTCTTGAATAAAGGCTTGCCCCTCCAGATCCGCTGGGTGCGCCTTGCCCGCCAGGATGAGTTGCACGGGGCGTTCAGGGTTGGACAACAGGCGGAGCAGCCTATCGGGGTCATGCAGCAGCAAGTTGGGTCTCTTGTAAGACGCGAAACGACGGGCGAAACCCAATATCAGCGCGTTTGGATCGAACAGATGCTTTGCCTCTTCAACCGCCGCGGCAGGCGACCCGGAGGCGGCTAACTGGCGAGACAAGCGCGCCCGCGCATATTCAACCAAAGCCTTGCTGGCAACTTTGCGAAATTGCCAAATCCGCGCGTCGGGAACGCGGCGGATGTCCTGTTCCAGGGTTTCCATCGTTCCATACCAGCGTCCTTTTCCACAGGCATTCGTCCAAAGCGCGTCGGCGGCAGCCGAGTCCCAACTCGGCGTATGAACCCCGTTGGTCACGTACCCGACCGGCACCTCGTCTTGCGGCCAGCGCGGGAAGAGCGGCTCGAACAGTTGCCGGCTCACTTTCCCGTGTAAGCGGCTCACGGCATTGACCGCGCCGCTGCCGTGGATCGCCAGGTGCGCCATCTTGAAGCTCTCCGACAGGTCGTCAGGGTTCTGCCGACCCAAAGCCAACAATTCATAGAGAGAAATGCCGAGTTTTTGTTTGGCGTAGTCGCCCAGGTATCGTTCGATGAGATCCGGGTCGAAGTGATCAAAACCGGCGGCTACGGCAGTGTGGGTGGTGAAGAGGTTGCCGGCGCGCGTGACAGCCAGAGCTACATCGAAAGGCTGCCCGGTGTTTTCCATGAAATTCTGGGCGCGTTCTAACACGGCAAACGCCGCGTGACCTTCATTCAGATGGCAGACTTCCGGCTGGATGCCGAGGGCGCGTAGCAGCCGCCATCCGCCGATTCCGAGCAGCAGTTCTTGCTGCAGGCGCAGTTCTGGTCCGCCGCCGTAGAGTTCACTGGTAATCCCGCGGTAGACCGGGTAGTTCGCGGCGTCATTGCTGTCCAACAAGAAAAGCTTCACCCTGCCAACCTGCACCTGCCAGGTGCGCAGCCAGATTGGATAACCGGGCAGCTCGATCTTCAAACGCAGCCACTCCCCGTTCGGTTGGCGCAAGGGTTGGATCGGCAGTTGAACGGGGTCGTTATAAGGATATAAGGCATGTTGTGCGCCATCCTGGTCAATTTCTTGCCGGAAATAGCCTTGCTGGTAGAGAAGACCTACGCCGACTACGGGCACCCCTAAATCGCTGGCGGATTTGAGCTGATCGCCCGCGACATTGCCAAGCCCGCCCGAATAGATAGGAAGCGCCTCGCTCAGCATGTATTCCATGCTGAAATACGCGACACGGGTCAGGGGCGTCTGCGGGTAATTTTGTTGAAACCAGGCTGACCGCTCGATCTCCTGGCGCTGGGCTTGGGTCAGATCATCGACAAGATTGCGAAAAGTAGGATCGGCAAAAGCGCGCTCGATTTGGTCGTGCGAGGCGGTCTGTAAGACCACCCACGGGTTGTGCGTGAGTTCCCACAAGGCGGGGTCGAGCTGCCGCCACACCTCATCGACCGCATGGTTCCACGACCAGCGTAAATCCATAGCCAGCCCAGCTAGAGGGCCGTATCCCTCGATCTCCTCGCGGATTAAAGTGCGGATTGGGCGGCTGGGGTAGGTTTGTTTTTCCATAAGACGCTCCTGAAATCTTGCATTATTGGGATTCTATTCTACTGGTAGAACTTCGTCAATGTGCGTCTTAGTCGTCTTCAATCTTGCTGTAAATGGCAATCCGCTTTCCGCGAGGCGCTAAAATTGCGCAAACTCTGGTATAGTACATGCGTTTGAGAATCAGTGACCTCAAGCGGTCCAAACCGGAGCAAGAGCTTGTCCAAACCACAAATTTTACTGACGAATGACGACGGCATCCAGTCGCACGGGCTGTGGGCGGCGGCTGAATCCCTCTCCAAGCTGGGTTTCGTGCACGTTGCCGCCCCGCGCGAACAATCTTCCGCAGCCGGGCGGAGCATGCCGGGCACCTCCGACGGGCGGATCGAAACCCGCCAGGTGATTGTCGATGGAAAAGAATGGACGGTGCACGCCGTAGGCGGCACGCCAGCCCAAACGGTGCTGCACGCGCTGCTCGAGATTCTGCCGGAACGCCCGCAGTTGGTCGTGGCTGGAATCAATTACGGCGAGAACGTGGGCAGCGGGGTGACCATCTCGGGCACGGTTGGCGCGGCGATGGAAGCCGCGACGCTGGGCGTGCCAGCCATCGCGATCTCGCTGCAGGTAGAGCCGCGCCATCATTATTCGCTTTCTGACGAGGTCGATTTCTCGACTGCAGCTTATTTTGCGGCTTATTTTGGGCGGCTGATGCTGAACAAAAAGCTGCCGGACGATGTCGATGTGCTCAAGGTCGAAGTGCCGTGCAACGCCAGCCCCGAAACGCCGTGGGTGGTCACCCGGCTTTCGCGATTGCGTTATTATGAACCGATGCCTCCCGAACGCCGCGACTGGAGCAAACCGGCGCGGGTTGGTTACCAGATCACTCCTCAACTCGACCAGGAGGATGCGCTTACGGATGTTTATGCGGTGGGCGCGCGCGGCTGGGTCTCGGTTACGCCGCTGAGCCTGGATTTGACCTCGCGCGTCGAACTGGCGGCGCTGGATGAACTCCTGCGCGCGGATCAGACATAAATTGACATTTGAAAACACAACGGCGCCCGACCTGGCGCCGTTTTCTTATGGTTCAGGGTTTCACCCCGATCACCTGTTGGCTCTAACTCTAAGTGTGGTTTTTGTAATTCTCAATTGACCGCATCAGGTCGTCCATTTCCTGCTGGATCTCGTCGCGCTGGGCGCGGGCATCTTCGAGCAAGGCATAAAACGCCCCTTTTTGTTCCTCCGGCAGCGTCTCGAGCAGGCGCTCGGTGCGCTGGATTTGCCCGAGCTTGTGGCGCAGCTTGTGTTCCAAACGCTCGCGATAACCCTTGAAGAATTCCTTTTGCCCCATCGGTCTGGGCGCGGTTGCTGGACCGCCGGTGAGCACTTCAGCGACGGTGAGCAGGAATTCCTCCGTATCCACCGGTTTTTCCAGGAAGCGCGCAGCGCCCAGGTTCATGGCGAAAGTCTTATCTTCCGGCGTGACATAGGTTGCGGAAAGGAAAATGATCGGGATCGAACTCGTTTGCGGATTGTTGCGCAGGTGGTGCACCAGGGCGAAACCGTCCAGCCTGGGCATCAAGATGTCGGTGATGACCAACGCCGGGGCCTCTTTGGCAATGTAGTCCAGCGCTTCCTGCCCGTTGCGCGCTTTTATGGTCGGATAGCCCTTGAAACGCAATGTCATATCCAGCAGTTCCAGGATGTTGGGCACGTCTTCGACGATTAAGATGGGACCATAGGGAACATTCATGGGTTTATTGTAGCCTCAAAATTTGGGTTGAGCGGGTTTCATTTTTGCAAGGAATTACCCTTCCGATTCAACCGCTAAAGCCTCGAAGAAATCGATCATGCGCTGCTGACGCTCCTGCGCCAGCGCTCGAGCGGTGTCGGTGAACAGGCGGTCTTTGATCTTGATCAATTTGAACAGATACTCGTGATAGGCGCTGTGCGGTTCGCCGGGCTGAACGCGCCCGCTTACCAAAACCCCGGGCGTCGGTTTGGCATAGAACGGCTGCCCCTGGCGGGCGGCATAGGCGATGGCGCGCGCTGCCCCAACTGCGCCGATCGCATCTAGTTTGTCGGCGTCGAATAGCACCATGGCTTCGCGGGTTTGTGGGCGAACGCCCGCGTCTCTAAACCGGTGTGCCAGGATACAGTGCTGCACCGCAGCAATGCGCTCCGCTGACCAGTCCGCGCGCTCCAGCACGACGCCGGCAAAATCAGCCGAGTACAGATGATGGTCGTGGCGGGCGGGGCCGGGTTTGCTTGCCGCGTCAGGCAGCTCGCCTTGCGCATCGTGGAACAGGACCGCAGCGCGGACGATTTCTAAGTCGGCGCCCTCCAGGGCGCACAGCCGCTCCGCCAGTTTAAGGAGGCGCAGTACGTGGTCAAAGCCGTGTACGGGGTCGTCCGGGGCGTACCACTGGCGCGCCTGTTCAACCGTAGGTATTGCGTGATCTTCCAACAGATTTAAACCGAATAGATGCGCCCCTTCTTGATAACCGACTGGACCAGATTGGTTCCAAAACGGTAACCGAGGTGGCGGTAGTCCGCGACGTTCAAGATCAGCAGGTCGGCTTGCTTGCCGACTTCGAGCGACCCGACGGTTTCGGAGCGGGCAATGGCTGCGGCGGCGTTGATGGTCGCCGCAGCGATCGCCTGGGCTGGGGTGAGGTGCAGGTAACGGCAAGCCAGGGCGATTGCAAATTGCATGCTTTCGCACCAGGCGGTGCCGGGGTTCAGGTCGGTAGCAATGGCGAGCAAACCGCCCTGCTCGAGGATTTGCCTGGCGGGGGTGTAATGCGGATCAGCTAACCCAAACGGCGTACATGGCAGCGAAACGGCGACCGTGTCGCTGTGCGCCAACGCCCGGATGTCCTCTTCCGAGGTGACGACCAGATGATCGGCGGAGGTTGCTCCAAGATCGGCTGCCAGGCGCGCCCCGCCCAGGTTGTCGAATTCATCGGCGTGAATCTTGAGCGGAAAACCCAGCTCTTTCGAACGCACTAAAATTTGGCGAGATTGTTCCAGGGAAAACGCGCCGGTTTCGCAGAAGACATCTACGAAGGGTGGGCTGTTATACGGCGCCTGCTGCTCCCACCAATCTTTAAGGATCGGGAGCATAGTGTTGACGACCAGGTTTGTGTAATCGTCTGGGCGCTCGCGAAATTCGGGCGCGATGGCGTGGGCGCCCATGAAGGTTGGTACGATCTCGAGCGGCCCTTCTTTATTTAGGGCAATCAGCGCCTGCATCATCCGCAGTTCTGCCGCGGTTCGCAAACCGTAACCTGTTTTCACTTCTGCGGTGGTTGTGCCGTAATTGAACATCGTCCACAGGCGCGGCCGAGTCTCATTCAGCAGCTTTTCGAGCGAGCCAGTGCGCGTCGCCCGGACGGTCGAAATGATTCCCCCGCCCGCTTCGAGGATTTCCAGGTAGGTTTTGCCTTGCAGGCGCAGCTCGAATTCAGCGGAACGGTCGCCCGCCCAGATGGCGTGTGTGTGTGGGTCCACAAAACCGGGCATGACGACCTTGCCGTGCGCATCTACGGCTGGTTCGTTGGGAAAAGCTGCGCGCAGCTCTTGGGTGGTTCCAACCACCCGGATTTGCTCGTCCTCGATCAGAATTGCGCCATCGGAGATGATCCCCAGTTGCCCCAATCGATCGCCGCGCTGCGGACCTCCAGCCAGGGTGAGCAGTTGAGAAGCGGAGTGAATGAGCATGATTTGCGCCTCTTCTTGAAAATAGATAATGTAAATGAAACCCGGAGCGACTGATCGTTTGATCTTTGTTCCATTTTACCATCTCCTCAACCGATCGATTTAGGATACTGGCGGTATAATTTTCTTAGGAGGATTCAGCTATGACTTACCGCATCGAACGCGACTCGCTCGGCGAGGTCCAGGTGCCTGAAGATGCGCTTTACGGCGCCCAGACCCAGCGCGCCCGCGAAAATTTCCCGATCTCCGGTTTGCGGCCCTGGCGCGCTTTTATCTGGTCGGTTGCTGTGATAAAGCGCGCGGCTGCCCAGGTGAACCGCGATCTGGGCTTGTTAGAGCCGCGCCTGGCTGAGGCGATCATGCAGGCGGCGCAGGAGGTGATCGATGGGCGCTGGGATGAGCAGTTCGTGGTCGATCCCTTCCAAGCTGGCGCCGGCACCAGCCATAATATGAACGCCAACGAGGTCATCGCAAACCGAGCCAGCCAGATCCTGGGCGGCGCGGCGGGCGCAGTGCATCCGAACGATCATGTGAATATGTCGCAATCAACCAACGATGTGATACCAACCGCGATCCGCCTGGGCGCCCTCTGGCGGTTGGATGAATTGCTCGTGACTGTGCGGGAGCTTGCCGGGGCGCTGGATCAGAAAGCAGCCGCGTTCGACGGGATCGTTAAATCGGGGCGCACGCACCTCCAGGATGCGGTGCCGGTGCGCCTGGGGCAGGAGTTTTCAGGTTTCGCCCGCGCGGTGGAGCGGGACGCCGAACGCATCGAACGCGCCGCCGAGGGGCTGCGCCGTCTGGGGATCGGCGGAACTGCCACGGGAACCGGGTTGAACGCCCACCCGCAGTATCACACCCGCATGGTTGAACTCCTCGCCAGCCTCGCCGGTTTGAAACTCTACCCTTCCGATAACCTGTTCGAGAGCATGCAGTCGATGGCGGACGCCGCCGATTTTTCGGCTTCGCTGCGCACGCTTGCCATAACGTTGACGCGCATCGCCAACGATTTCCGTCTGCTCGCCTCCGGTCCGTCCACCGGGCTGGACGAGCTGCGCCTGCCCGCTGTGCAGCCCGGCTCCAGCATTATGCCGGGCAAGGTCAACCCGGTCCTGGCTGAAATGCTGAACATGGCGATGTTCCACGTTCAGGGCTGTGACCTGACCGTTGCGCTTGCCGCCCAAGCCGGGCAGCTTGAGTTGAATGTAATGATGCCGGTGATCGCCCACAATTTGTTCGAGAGCATGCAGGTGGTCATCGGCGCAACGCGCGCTTTTACCGAAAAGTGCGTGCGCGGCTTGCAGGCTAACCAAGCCAAAGCCGAGGGCTGGCTGGAAAAGAACGCCATCATCGTGACTGCTCTGAACCCGGTGATCGGTTACGCCGCGGGAGCGCAACTGGTCAAGGAAGCCCTGAGTTCAAACCGTACGGTGCGCGAACTGGCAGTCGAGAAAGCGCGGGCAGGTCAACTGCGCCACCGGCTGGAGGACCGCCCAATCACCGCCCAGGAGATCGAGCAAGCCCTGGGGGATGTGCGGCGGCTGACCGAAGGCGGGATCATCGGCAGCGCTTGAGCGTTTGCAGGCTGATGCAGCAAACGATTCTTTACAGATACTTTATGGTTTTTTTACCTGACCAGGCTTATCATAACCCCGGCTGATTGGGCGCAGCTCTGAGCCGTATTCTGGTGCGGCGGGGTACCGCTGATCAGGTCTTCGAGAGGTAAACCTATGGAGCCGGCTAATATTCTGGTCATCGAAGACGACGACATTGTGGCGCGCACGATCGAACGCAGCCTGCGCGGGGGCGAATTCAGGGTGGTGATTACCAACAGCGGGGTGGAGGGCCTCAAAGCGGCTCGCCGCCGCCCCCCCGATCTCGTGATACTCGACATCGTCATGCCGGGCAAGGACGGTCTGGCGGTTTGCCGGGAGATACGTGCGGATCCTTTATTGGCTGAAACGCCGATCCTGTTCCTGACTGCCAAGATCAAAGACGAAGACAAGATCAACGGGTTCAACGCCGGCGCAGACGACTACCTTTGCAAGCCTTTTAACATCGATGAACTGGTCCTGCGCTTGCGGGCAGTTCTGCGCCGGGCAAACCGGGCTGCGGGGTTGAACCCAAATGCGAGCCCGCGCAAACTTGAACTCCGCCCCGTTTCTCAGATGCCGGGTCAGCGGCGGGTGGAACAACAGACCGTGGAGATGAAACAACGCCTGGAAGTGGCGGGTTTCGTGCTGGATACGCGCTCATACGAGTTGACCACCCCCAAGCGGGGCAAGGTGCGCCTGACACCGGTCCAATTCGAACTGCTGCTGCATCTGATGAGCCATCCCGGGGAGATCTTTTCGCCCAGCCGCCTGCTCGATGAAGTGTGGGATTACCCGTCCGACACCGGCAGCCCAGACCTGGTGCGCGTACACATCAAAAATCTGCGGGAGCGGATCGAGGAAGATCCGCGCGCGCCGCAATTTATCCAGACCGTCCCGGGCTACGGGTACACTATCAACGCCGGCTAAAGCGCGCCCGCGCAAGTTTTACAGCCTCTTTATCCTGGTTTCACATCCAATTTATTCGTTTTCTCTGCCAGATATGTTAAATTGAATAGCAGATGCTGCCGCTTGGGTCTCATGATTCGTCCAGCGCGGTCTTCGATTTGAACGCGATGCAAATTGACTTCGAGAGGACTATGACGGGGCGTCCGCAAAAATCGCATGAGTTGTTTCAACTGATGGTGGGTGAATTTCGCGGCTGGCAGGCTCTGTTGCGGCTGCTGCGCCGCGAACGCTGCCTGCTGGCGGATTGCGATGCGGCTGGGCTGGTTGAACTGGCGCAACAGAAAAGCGAATTGTTAGCGCAGCTTAGCGGCTATCGTCAGCAGCGCCGCCGGATTGCGCCCGACTTCGACGTGCCCTCCGTAGCAGATTTTGGCGGCGAGGGAGGAAGTCCTGTATTTGCGAATCTTGCGGAAGAGGACGCTGCGCGCCTGGCGCGCATTACCGAGGGAATTCGGACCCTAGCCTGGCAAGTGGGTGAACTGGCTGCCGGGAACTACGCCCTGGCAGACTGCTCCGTCAGGCGGTCGTGGTCGACCGGGGCCTCGATACATCTTTGGGCGCAAGAGGAACTTCGTCGAAAACTGCCCGCGATCTTATCCGAGCTGCTTGCGCGTCCCGAACCCTGCAGGCAATTCGAGTACGGTGAATTTCTGGAAGAACCATCCAACGCGTTGGCGGTGGAGGGACTGCCGGAATAGTCTTTGATAAGCGGACAGGGGGAGAGCCGTGCTGGAAACAACAGCCCTGGGAGGGTTTTCCCAGGGCGGTAAGCGTCCGATTTTGAAAATGAGAGGCGACGACGGGATTTGA
>MWTA01000035.1 GCA_002050125.1 Anaerolineae bacterium UTCFX2
ACCGGCGCCCCCGCGGTGGGGATGATCTCGACCGCAAAACCGCGCTGCTGCAGCATCTCGGCGACCAGGCGGGCGCATTCTTCCAGCCCCCAGTTCTGCGCCCCAACGCTGGGCTGAGCGACGAGCCGGCTGAGTTCGGCGAGGCTTGCATCGAGATTGGCTTCCAGGTAGGCGTCCATTTTGGAAAAATCGTTCATCGGTCTTGCTCCTTATCTGAAGAAAAATCTCAGGGCGGTGCTGCCCATGAAGGCGAAAAAAGAGTATTTGATGATGCTGCCAACCGCGCAGAAAAACCAGAAGCGGTGGATCGGGATTTTCAACATGCCGGCTGCGATCCCCGCCATATCAAAAAAGGGGTTCGGGATGGCAGCCAGGATCAGGATCGCCAGATCGGTAGAGCGCGGATGACTAGCCATCCAGGCGTAGAATTGCAGAAAGGTCTGCGAGCGCTCCGCCACGCCCTGTCCGCTGAAGCCCAGCAGATAACCCGAAAGCTCGCCGGTTGCGCCGCCTAACCCGGCTGCCACTGCGGTGGCAAAGGGGTTCAAAACTGCGCCCATGGCGAACACCATCACTACGCCCGGAACGGGGACGAAGACGGTCGCATTGGCGATCATGTTGATCAGAAAGATGCCCGCATAGCCATAACGGGCGAGATGCTGGATCTGATCGCGAAAGATGAAAATCGCTGCCACGAGGCCAATGACAAAAAACAGGGCTAACAGCCTCAGGATTGTCAGGCGCCTCTCGGGTGACATGCGGTGAAACTCGCCGGGTTATTCTTCGAGGATTGTGACCGAATTTAGTTTTACCGCCGGGGCGTTTCGCTGTTGAGGGTCGCGCGCAGGGATAGCGAGCAGCACATCCAGCCCCCCGGTGACTTGACCGAACACGCTGTGCTTCCCATCCAGCCAGGAGGTCGCCACGTGGGTGAGGAAGAACTGCGAGCCGTTGGTGTTGGGACCCGCGTTTGCCATCGAAAGCACGCCCGGCTGGCTGTGACGCAGCTTGGGGTCGAATTCGTCGGCGAAACGATAACCTGGTCCGCCGGTGCCGGTTCCGGTAGGATCGCCGCCCTGCGCCATGAAGTCGTCGATGACGCGATGGAAGATCGTGCCGTCATAAAAACCGGCGCGCGCCAGGAAAACGAAATTGTTGACGGTGCGCGGGGCTTTATCGGCATAGAGGTGGATCGTGATGTCGCCTTTATCGGTGTGCATCGTCGCGGTATATTTTTTGGTTGGATCGATCGACATTTCGGGTGGTTTGGACCACTGTTTGGCTTGGCTTGGCATAAAGGGTTTCCTTTCAGGGAATAGGGTTATGACGGGCTTTGTCTTGCAGCAGCGCTTCCAGGCGGGCGACCACCATTTCCATGGCTACGGTGTTGAGACCGCCCTCAGGCACGATCACATCGGCATAGCGTTTGGAGGGTTCGACGAATTCCAGGTGCATCGGTCGGACGGTGGAGAGGTATTGGTGCACGACCATCTCGGTTGTGCGGCCGCGCTCGTTGATGTCGCGTTCCAGCCGGCGGATGAAGCGGATGTCGGAATCGGTATCCACGAAGATCTTCACGTCGAGCAGCTTGCGCAATTCGGCGTCGCCAAAAATCAGGATGCCTTCGACCATGATGACCGGCTTGGGCTCGACGCGCACGATCTGGTCGGTGCGGGTGTGGGTCTTGAAGTCGTAGATGGGCAGGTCAACCGGCTGGTGATGCCGGAGCCGCTGGATGTGATAGATCAGCAGCGGCGTATCGAGCGAATCGGGGTGATCGAAGTTCACCTCCATGCGCTGGTTGAATTGCAGACCGGTCAGGTCTTTGTAGTACGCGTCGTGGGGGAGGTAAGCAATGCGGTCCGCTCCGACCCGCTCCAGCACCAGCATTGCCAGGGTGGTCTTGCCGGAACCGGAGCCGCCGGCGATGCCGATGACGAGCGGCGGGGGAAGATTCTGCATTGAGTCATTATAACGGAGGAGAGGGCTGGCGCGGGGTTCAATTCTGGTTGAGGCGTTTGCTCTTTGCTATGCGTGGGTTCGGTTTGAGAGTTGGCAATACTCAAAGAGAGAAAAATGTGGGAAAACAATGGTGGAGCTTCCTCTATCCATAGTGCACTGTATTGAGTTCATTTTAGACCATATACGGTTCCATCTTCAAGATTCTCGAGAACTGGCAGATTACAGGTGGTTTCGATTTCTGTTTGCGAAGGCAAATACCATCTCCATGTAATATTGTTAAGATACACTAACAGGGCTTTATTTTCAATGACGTTTTTGCAGATAGCATGAAAGTCTTTGTCAAAATCCTCGTTATCTACCATTGTGCCTGCATTTGTTTTTGCGGGAATAGAGTGCACCTGTCTTCTTGTTAAAAATGAAATAACATCATTTCCATTGGAGTAAATCTCCACATTCTTGGTAAGTGATTTAATAAACGCAATACTCTCAGATTCTTGCCAATGTCTAGATGTATAGCCCAAGCCATTCTTTTGTATAGACAATGCATGATGTATTGCATCTGAAGATTTAATTAGAATTGAAAAAATAGCAAGGATAAGGAAGCCCCAATAGAAAGCAGACTTTCGAAGTATTCGCGGGATTATCCATACCGCCGAGAAAATTCCCAAAATTGAGATTACCAATATTGGTAACAAAATACGCGAATCGACAGGGGTTGCTGCATCGACAAAAGAAATTGATATTAACAGGAAGAGCGTGTAGCTGAAAACAAATAATAGGCAAGCAACTATCAATACTATTGCTATCCTTCGCCAGTCTTTAGTCCTTTGAAGATATTTAATTGCAAACAAAGATGGGATTAAGATAGAAAGTATAAAGAGTCCTAAAATCGATAGCCTTATTCCTGCAGAAAGTGGAATGGGAATAAAAAAGCCAGATAACACAGAGACAAAATCCCTGCTATATTTGAGAACAGATATTGGGTGAAATGCAAAATGACGATTTGTAGCTGCCCCGCCAATTAGTTTGTTTCTTGTGAGCCAAATTCCAAGAATAGCAACAGCGAAGACAAACCAGGTAAAAGTAGCGCGAGATCTTTGCCAAACATTCCGATCGCGACCGCCAATAAAAACCAAGACTAACGCCGCTGGAAGAAATGCTATACCTATATATCGAGTTATTAACGCAAATCCT
Organism: Anaerolineae bacterium UTCFX2; assembly: GCA_002050125.1. Taxonomy (GTDB): domain Bacteria; phylum Chloroflexota; class Anaerolineae; order Anaerolineales; family UBA4823; genus UTCFX2. The sequence continues at coordinate 3,157 of MWTA01000035.1, forward strand.
AGCGAAAGAGCTGATGCGATAAATAGAGAAGTAGTCGGTTGGACAACATATATGGATAAAAGGATTAGGCTGGAAAGAGAAAATATGATGAAAAGGGGTTCTGACCATGCCATTGCATGTGCTTCTATGATTGAAGCAGTAGATATAAAGAAGAACCAAGCGCAGATGCTGGCTACGATATTTCGATTTGTTATTAAATAAACCGTTAAAGCAACTATACTGGCAGTTATACCGAAGATGATAGCATTCAATTAGCGAGAAGCTTGAACAAGATCGTTTTTGAAAATCCCTACAATTGCCAAGAATAGCGAATAGAGAGGAGGGAAATGGGTGATTGGACTGCCGTCTCTAGAATAACCCTGGCCTGATAGTAAGCTTTTCGCACCTTCAATATACGTGACCGAATCTGGACTAACGCCTGAGCCAAAAGGCGTAATCCAAATCATTAGCATGAAAGAGGTTATTCCAATTGCTATTATGTAAATATAAAGCCGGATATCTTTATAGATCTTCATAAACTTTCCTATGATGTTCAACAGTATGCGTTGTCAGCTGGTTTGCAGACGAAGCGTGGATTCCGACTTCGCGTAGAAGTTACTGGAATACGCCGCAGCCCCCTAGAAACATCCTCACACAGCATCAGGCAGCGCCTTCCGGTGGGCGCATGGTGGACAGCAGCCAGACCAGCAGCCCCAGCAGCAACATTGTGAGCGCGCCGATAGGCGCAACCACCCCCCATGCGGCGGTCTCGCCGCGCACCGACTGCACCGCTGGTGTGATCAAGATGGGGATGCCGGTCAAAACCAGGAAAACAATAAACGCCGGCGCAAGCGTAAATGCCAGCGGCTTTCGCTTGATAAGCATGACCCCCGTGACGATAACGGCTGGCAAAAAGAACCCCAGGTCGAGAACATGGACCGCGTTGGTCAGCAGCCCCATGTCAACCAGGCTCTGGGGTCGGGTGTTCGCCAGCAGCGCCGGCACGTCTTCGGAGAGCCAAAGAAAACTGAAGAGAACCGCGACCACGATCAGGAACCAGGCGGTAACCTTGATTGCGCCTCGGTTGGGGAAATGTGATGCGACAACTTCGTGATCTGCTGTTGCAATGCCGCCAATGAGTGAGAAAAGGCTCATCCCAAATATCGCGACCCACAAAAGGAAAAGCGCTCCAAAGGGTATCGAAAAGGTGTAGATCACGTAGTTATAGACGGTGAAAGCCAGCACGCCCAACCACAGCAGATAGGCGCGCAACGAGCCGCGCAAAGCCAGCGCCGCCAGGATGATCCACAATGGCGAGACGATCGCCAGGTTGGCAATGTCCTGCGCCAGCGCCTGGGGTAAGAAGACCGCCGTCAAGCCGGAATAAATGCTTTTCACAGCCAACCCAATGACGCTGCCGGCAATTGCCAAAAGCGCGGCCGCGATCGACAGCCACAGCCAGGTTGTCGATGCGCGGGATGAAAACTTCAAACTGCGGTTGGTCTGGTTTACGTTCATGTTGTCAACCCTTTGAAACGAGATGGAATAAAAAACGGCACAACTGCCGAACGTTTGGGCTGGGTGCTGGCGGACGGCGCAGCTTCGCCCATCCGCTGGAGGGCGCGTCAGGCAGCTTTTCAGCTTTTCGAATAAAATTATACATCAAGAATTTATGCGGTGAACTGGTATGCGCGATGCAAAACCCCACTGCGCCAAAAACCGAACATTCCGGTTAATCAAAAGAGCCACCGAAGGGAATCGAACCCTTGACCCGCCGCTTACGAAGCGGCTGCTCTGCCGGCTGAGCTACGGTGGCGTAAAAGCAGGGTTTTTTGTGGAACTCGTCCGTGATTATACCAGCCCAAAGCGCAAAGTCAAGCTGCGGCGGGATCTGGGCTTTGAAAACGTCCCGATCGGGTTGGAACTCCGCATTTCGTTTTGATTTCGTCTATAATTCGTTGCATATGCCGAAAGGTTTTTGTCAATTCTCAAAGAAATGGATCGCTAAGATCAAGGTGCAGCATTGCGCGTTGCGATGATTTCGTATCACACTTGCCCGCTGGCGACGTTGGGCGGCAAGGACACCGGCGGCATGAATGTTTACGTGCGCGAACTGACCCGCTGCCTGGGCGCGCTGGATGTGCATGTGGACGTGTTCACCCGTTCGCAGGATGAGCACGTCCCGCACGTGCTGCACGACCTGGGCTACGGCAACCGGGTGGTGCACGTGCGGGCTGGTCCGGAAATCCCGCTTGGCAAGGAAGAGATGGCAAGCCATATCCTGGATTTTGTGCGCGGCATTTGTGAGTTTTGTGAAGCCAAGGATTTGCACTACGATTTGATACACAGCCACTATTGGATGTCGGGCGTGGCGGCGCTCGCGCTGAAAGCCGCCTGGCAGGTTCCGGTCGTGCACATGTTCCACACCCTGGGGCTGATGAAGCAGCGCGTGGCGCGCTCGCCGGACGAGATCGAAGGCGACTATCGCCTGCAAGGCGAGAAGGATGTGCTGCGCCGGGCTGACCGGATCGTGGCTGCCACGCCGGCTGAACTGGCTCAGCTCCAGTGGCTTTACCAGGCGGATACGCGCAAGATTGTCATCATCCCGCCGGGCGTCGATATCAGCCGCTTTTACCCGATCCCGGCGGACGAAGCCAAGGAAGTGATCGGCGTGCCGCCCTGCGAAAACATGCTGCTGTATGTAGGACGGATCGAGCCGCTCAAGGGCATTGATGTCTTAATCGAGGCGCTGGCGTTGCTCCAGGCGCAAAATATGACGGTTTGTCTGGTGGTGATTGGCGGAGACCCCGAAAGCGCGGCGCAAACCCGCAACGCGGATAACGCGGAGATGGAGCGGCTGCAAGCGATGTGTCAACAAGCCGGGCTAAAAAACCTGGTGACATTTCTCGGCAAGCGCAGCCAGGATTCGCTTCCGTATTACTATTCTGCAGCCGAGGCGGTGGTGGTGCCTTCCCACTATGAATCGTTCGGGATGGTTGCGCTTGAAGCGATGGCTTGCGGTACGCCGGTGGTCGCCTCGCAGGTGGGGGGGCTGGCGTTCCTGGTTCAAGACGGCGTGACCGGCTACACCGTGCCGGTGGACGATCCGCAGGCGCTGGCAGCCCGGCTGGCGGATCTGCTGCAAGATCACGAACTGCGCGACCGCCTGGGCGCCCAGGCGGTGGAGATCGCGCATCAATATGCCTGGGAGAACATTGCGGCGCGCATAATCCAGCTCTACCGCAAGCTGGTTCCCCAGGTTTAACGCGCGAAAGCCAGCCTCGCTGGCTGGGACGAAATTGTGCACGAGATTATTCGTGGGGGTGATAGGTGTCGGTCAAGGATGAGACGGTTTGACCGCTTGGTCGCAGCCAGCTTAAAAACCCGCCTGATGAAGACTTGCGCACACCCGGCGATTCCAGGGCGACCAGCGCCAGGCTGATCACGAGCAGCAAGGCTCCAAGCCACTGCATGTTATTGAACCGCTCGCCCAGCCAGAAATGGGCAAAGATCAGGGTGACCAGCAGCTCGCCCAGCCCCAGCAGCGCGGTTTGCATCCCGCCCAGGTGTTTGACGCCGGTAAAGAGCATCAGCCGGGAGATAAACGTGACCAGCGTGAGACCCAGCAGCGGTGCGCTGATCTGCGCCAGGCTGCCCGCCAGCAGCGCCGGGCTGCCAGTCTGAACCGGGAGACCCAACAGCCCGTTGCTTCCTGCAAGCAAAAACGGGGGGATAGTGACCGCGCTCATGGCGAGCAGCGTGTAAAGCGTGACGGTTTGCGGGGGCATGTCGTAAAGCACCCGCTGGTTGAAAGGCAGGTGCAGCGCATAGAGCATGGAGGCTGCCAGCATCGCGGCGACGCCAACCAGGTCCACCGGTCCCACCCCGTTGATGTGGTTGCCCTGCACGAGCAGCACGATCGCCGGGATCACCACGATCAGCCGGAAGATCGTCAGGCGCGACGGCGCCTGTTTGTCGAGCGAGAGCCAGATCATCAAGAAGAGGGGATAGAGCGCATAGAGCAGTTGACCCAGGCTGGCGTTGATGCGCCCGAGCGCAAAATAATAAAACAGGGAGCCAACGCCGTTGATCACGCCAGCCAGCAGGCAGCCGAGCAACCCCGCGGGATAGATGTACAGATAGCGCCGGAAGAAAACCAACATCACGCCGAGCAGCAGCAACGCCGCAAGCGTGGTGCGGATGGCGACAACCGCCAGGGGCGGAACGCCCAGCAGGATCGCCTGCCGCCCGAAAACCGGCGCCAAGCCCAGGAAAAAGGCGGAGCCCAGGGCGGCGGACACCCCTCGCAACGAGGTCTTTGAAGCGGATGACATCGAGGTTCTCGAATTACCTTACCAGCGATTGGACTTCTTCGAGCAGGTCGCCGCTCAAAAATTCGCCCTTTTGCATCAGGGTGTGGATGCGCCCGCTCAGGCGCTGTTTTTCGTCGACGGTAAGCTCTTTGGCAGTTACCACAATGACCGGCACGGTGGCGGTCGTGGGGTCGTCCTTCAGGGCATCCAGCACTGAAAAACCGTCCATCTCGGGCATCATTAAATCTAACAGGATCAGATCGGGCGGTTCCTGACGGGCGAGCGCGAGGGCGCTCTGACCGTTGTGAGCTTCCTGGATAATGTAATTGCCCTGCGACTGCAGGATGCGCCGGATCAACCGGCGCGCCTCTTCGGTATCATCCACGATCAGCACGCGCGAGAAGCGATCGTCGGTCACCCGGCTCAGAGCTGCCAGCAGACCTTCCTGTTCCGATTCCGGGACGGCTTCGAGGGGGAGGTCCAAATTGGCTGCGGCGGCGGGCAGTTCAACGTCGCGTTTCCAGCCCTCGCCCAGAACGGTCAACTCGATCGGCATGGTGTGTCCGGTGCAGTTGACGACGATGACATCGTCCGGAGCGATCATCCCCGCCCGCACGAGCTTAATCAACCCGGCAAAAGCCACTGCCGCAGCCGGTTCAACGGAGATGCCCTCCAGCTTGGCGAGGATGTGCATGGTGCGGAAGGTCTCTTCATCTGTGACGCTTTCGAAGGCGCCGCCGTGCAAGGCGCCGGTGCGCGGGTTGGCTTTCATGCGCTGGTAGAGCAGGGTGTAGGTTCTGCCTGGGTCGCCGGTCGCAAGGGTGGCGATGAGCGTGCGGGGCGAGACCACCGGCTCAGCCTGGTCGCGGTCCAGTTTCCAGGCTTTGACCATCGGGGAGCAGCCCTCGGCTTGAATGCTGACGATTCCGGGGATGCGGTCGATCAGGCGCATTTGATGCAGTTCGGCAAAACCCTTCTGAACGCCCAGGGGACCCAAACCGCCGCTGACCGACTGGAAATACCAGTCTGGCGCAATCCAGGTGGCGGGCGCCGGCGCGCTCCCCTCCGCTGGAGCTGGCGGTTGAGGGGGAAGCAGACCGTTAAGCTGCTCGCAGATCTCGAAGGCGATGGTCTTCATCCCCTCCACCGAGGGGATCGAGCGGGCGCCGCGCTCGAGATAATAACCGCGCTGGCTGGCAAACTCGGCGGCGACTTTCTTGACCTGATCGTACGTCGAGGTCACCTTAACGACCTGGGTGCCGTAAATTGCCACCTCGCGCATCTTTTCGGCGGGCACCAGGCTGGTCAGGAACGCCCACAGCTTGATCCCGGCGCGCGCCGCGTAAGCCGAATAGGCGATGGCGACGTTGCCCGTGGAGGAGAGCACCACCTCGTTGATCCCGGCTTCTTTCAATGCGGCTACCGAGACAGCCGCCTGGCGGTCTTTGAACGAATTGGTCGGTCCTTGTCTTTCGTCCTTGATAAACAGGTTGCGGCAGCCAAGCATCATCCCCAAGCTGGAAGCTCTGATCAAGGGTGTACCGCCCTCGCCCATGCTCAAACCGGGGTTGAATACGCCAACCGGCAGCAGTTCCCGATAACGCCAGAGGTTGAAGGGGCGGTTTTGAACCAGTTGTGGCAGCGCCGCGCCAATCTGCTCGTAGTTATAGCGCGCTTCGAGCCATTGCCCCGCGCATTGTGGACAGCTCGCCAGCGTTGGGCTATATTCTGCCCGGTGACCGCAATCCAGGCATTCGGCGACGATCGCAGATTGTGTCATCAGTCTCACCTCAAGGGTCGGATGGCTTCAAGCGCCGGATGGCTTGTACGAGGTCCTCTTCAAGGATGGGTTTCAACAGATAGTCGGCAGCGCCGAGTTTATAGGCTTTTTCATGTTCTGCCAACACCGAACAGACGATCACGGGGATGTGGCGGGTGCCGGGGTCGGTTTTGAGATCCTTGAGGACTTTAAGCCCGTCCAGATAGCCCATCGCGTCTTTGGGATAGATCGGTCCCAGGAGCGGACCAGTTCCCGCCACGCGGTCGCTGCCTGCCATGGCAATGTCCAGGGTGATGGCAAAGGGCTGGATGCCGCGCGCCACGTTGACCGCCTGCTCCAGCCGGGTGAGCGAAATCACGGTGCAGTTGCTCTCAGCCAGGTAGCGCTTGTAAAGGTCGATGACCTTGTGATCCTGTTCGATTGCCAGGACGAGGAAAGGTCCAGCCTCGTCATCGGCATTCTGCGGCTGAGCGCCTTCCGGTCTGAGCGGCAGCGTGAATTCCTCGCCGTCTGCGGTGATGATCATCGGCTCGTCCTCTGCTTCGGATGCCGGCGGGGCGTAAGTTTTCTGGGTTGTGATCCGGTCCTCTTCGGTCGGCTCTGATCCTTCGGGCTTGGGAGGTTCATCCAGCCGGCTTTCTAATTCAGGCGCTGCTATGGCTGGGGCTTCTTCCAGGTTTTCAATCTGCTGTGCCTGTTCCAGCGTTGGCGCCGCTTCGTAAGCCGGCTCGGAAACCGGCAGGACGGAAGGTTCAGCAGCGGGCGCGCTCGGGGTCGCAGCGGCTTTTTCATCGAAGAGTTCCATCCCTTCTTGAAGCCATTGCGCCTGATTGACTGGGATGGTGAAGTAGAAGGTGCAGCCCTGACCGACTTCGCTTTCCAGCCCGATCTGACCATTGTGCATCTGGATCAGGTGGCTGCAAATCGAGAGCCCCAGACCGGAGCCGCCCGTCCGGCGGGTCAGCGAGCCGTCCACTTGGGAGAAGGGCTGGAAGAGTTTCGCCTGGTCTTGCGCAGCGATACCGGGACCGGTGTCGATCACGCGCACGATCACCTGCGGCTCGCCATCCGGACCTTGGTGCGGTCTGGCTTGAACTGTGATCGAGCCCTGGTCGGTGAATTTGGCGGCGTTGGAAAGCAGATTGATGAGCACCTGGCGGATTTTCATCAGGTCCGCGGTCACCAGCGGCAGGTCAGGGTCGATGTCCTCGATCAACTGGATCGGTTTGTCCTTAACCAGCCCGGCGGTGGTGGACATTACGCTATGGATCGTCTCCGCCAGTTTGATGTTCGGCTCGAAAGCCAGATCCATCTTGCCAGCCTCGATGCGCGAGAGATCGAGCACATCATTGATCAACCCGAGCAGATGCTGCCCCGAATTGTAGATCGCCGCCAGGTCCTGGGCTTGCTGCTCGTTGATCGGTCCGTCGATCCCTTTCAGGATCACGCGGGAAAAGCCGATGATCGAGTTGAGCGGGGTGCGCAGCTCATGGCTCATATTTGCGAGGAACTGGGTCTTCAGCCGGTCGGCTTCGCGAATGTCTTCGACCGCTTTTTGAGCCAGCTCATAGGAGGTGGCGTTATCGACCGCCACCGCGATCTGGTCGGAAAGGGTCTGCAACACCGCGATGTCGTCCTCAGAAAAGGCGTTGACCAAATCGGACTGCACGTCGAGCGCCCCGATGACCTTCGCGCCGATTTTGAGCGGGATGCCAAGCTCAGCCCGCGTGAAGGGGAGCAGCGGGTTGGGGTGATGGGTTTGGCGGGCTTCTTCGGTGTTTACATCGTTGAGCACGAGCGATTTTCCGCTGCCGGTCACTTGCCCGATCAGCGAACGTCCGCCGACCACCAGCCGGTGACCGTCGCGCTTCATTTCCTCGCCCGCCAAACCGGTCGATTCACGCACAATCGCTTCCGTGCCGGTTTCATCGATCAGGAAAATGGAAGCGTGATAGTAGCCAAAACGCTCCGTGATCTGGCTGACAGTGCGCTGGAGCAGGTTGTCGAGGGCGAGGGTGCCGGAGGTGTCGCGCGCGATTTCCGCCGCGATCTGAAGCTGGCTGGCGCGGCGCTGGCTTTCTTCGAGCAGCCGCAGGTTTTGGATGGCGATTGCGGACTGCCCGGCGATTGCCATCAAGCGCCGGACCGCCATCTCATCGAATTCCAGAGGGATGCTGAAAGCGCTGAAGATGAGGCCAATCCACTGATTGCCCAGGGTGAGCGGCAGAAAAACCACGCTGTTTGCCCGGAAATTTTCCAGAAAGAGCTTGCGGGTATCTTCATCCAGGCGCTCATCAGCGGCGACTTCCTCGATCAAGGTCATTTCGGCGTGGGAGAGCAAATTGCCAGCCGGAAAATGGCGCAGTTCGTAACGCCCCAGGCGGTTTTCGAGCGGCAGCGATGACCAGTGGGCGATCGGGTTGACCCACTCGGGCGGCTTGAGGTCTTCGAGGGAGGGCAGCCGCCCGGTCTGACGCTCCTTGCCGCGGATGATCCAGGGGCGGTCGAAAAGAGCGAGGGTCAAGAGCTTATCGGTTTTTCCCAGCAGGGTATAGCGGCGCAGCGAAAGCAGCACTTCATCGTAGCTTTGCACCGAGTTCAGTTCCGAGCTGGCTTGATAGAGCGCCTCGGTTTCGCCCAGGGCGTCCTGAGTGCTTTGGAACAGGCGCGCATTGTCCACTGCCACGCCGACCTGCTGACCGATCGCTTCGGTGAGGGCAATCCGGCTGGGGGGGACGGTCATGGTCGCGGCGCTGTACAGACAGACCGTGCCGAGTTCGACCCCCTTGGCGGAGAGCGGCACGCCCAGATAAGAGCGGAAGCCGGCGGAGATGAGGCTGTGGAAAGCCGGCTCCAACCCGGCGTAGGGCCAATCCTCGGGCAGCGTGTGCGCCATCTGCAGGACTTCGGGCGGCGGGTCTTTGAGGTCTGGAATGTGTACCGTGCGCCCGAAGCGGTAAACCAGATCGCTGGTTGTTCCTGCCATGCCGCGCTCGCTGAGCCGCTCCACCATCTCAAACGGCAGGTTGTGGTGGACGGTCATCGTGAGCTGGTGGGTGTCGGAGCTCACGTAGGAGATCAACCCGGCGTGAAACTCGGTGAGGGCGAGCACGCGCTGCAGGATCTCGCTGAGCACCAGATCGAGTTCCAGGGTGCGGCTGACGGCGTTTGTCACCTGGTTCATCGCCAACAATTCTTCATTGCGCTGGCGGGTCTCGTCAAGCAGGCGCAGGCTCTCGACTGCGACGCCGGCTTGCCCGGAGAGCGAAACGAGGCGGCGGACTTCCCGCTCGGTGAACGCGGTGGTCTGGCTGTACAGCGCGATGATCTCCCCGATCCAGCGCCCGGTCACGTTGAGTGGAACGCACAGCAAGCTCTTCGCCTTAGCCTGAGCCGCGAAGACAGCCCGGACGGATTCGCCCAGGCGCGGGTCGCTGGCGACGTCGAACACCACGCCTGGGCGGTCGGGGCTGAGCAGCGCCTCGGCGTTGTGCCAATCACCGAGCGAGATTTGATCCAAAGTGTGCGCGGCAGCCTCGGAGGAGGACCAGCCAGCGGTTGAAAGCAAGTATTCGGGTTTGGAGCTGCGCGTCCAGGGGGCGTCGAAGGTATAGATGGCGGCGTTGGCGGCGTTGATGTGCCCCAGGATGGTGAACTGGCGCAGGATTGATAGGATCTCGGCAGGGCTGTTAGCGGAGTTGAGCAGCTCGCTCGCCTGGTATTGGGCTTCGGTCTCGGACAGGTTGACCTGGAGCTGTTTGAAGAGGTTTTCGCGCGCAATGGTGTTAGCCAGCGCCGAGGCGGCGGTTTGCAGCGCGGCGATCTCCTCGCTGCTCCAGGCGCGCTCGTAATCCGCCTGTTCGAAGCCGATGCACCCGCTGGTTTCTTGCTGACCCGCGATGGGGAAGTACAGCAGCGATTTCACATTGAGCGCTTCCAGGAGCTGCCGATCGAAGATGCCTGAGTGGCTGAGGCTGGCTGTTCGGAAACCTTCGCGATAGAGCTGGTCGACCCAATCGCGCAGTTCGTCGGCTGGCAGCCGGCGCAGGGCGAGGTTAGCCATCTGAGAATCAAGACCCGGCGCATGCCATTCGAAGACCAGCCGCCAGAACGGACCGGTGTGATCGTACTGGGTCTCGAGGTAGTAAGCCCGGCTGGCTTGCGCGGCGGCGCCCAGGATTTGCAATACCTCCGAGATCGCCACAAAACCGCGCTCGGACAGGATGGCAACCGCCTCCGCCACGCTTTTCTGATAGCGCACGCTGATTTGCAGCGCATCGCGGGCGCGCTGGGTCTGGTCAAAAAGCAGCGCGTTCTCGAGGGCGAGCTTGAGCTGGCTCGAGACCTGCTCGACCAGGGAAAGTTCGTCTTCGCTCCAGCGCCGGTCCTGATCCTCATCGATCAGCTTGAGCAGGGCAGCGGGGGTGATGTCCGCCGCGGGCTCTTCGGCTTTGAGGTTGAGTTCGGGCAGTTCCAGCCGGACGGCGTCCGCAGTCAAGCCTGGCGCTGATTCGGCTTCATAAGGCTGGGCTTGCGGTTGATCGGGGAAATCCGCCGGCGTGAAGGCGGGTGTGGCGGCTGGACGGGGCGGCGGGGCGCTCACCGGGGAGGCTTCGGGTTCGGGCGCTTCTGGCGCCAACGGCGGCGCTTCCAGCGCTGGCTCGGCTGAGGCGAGGGTCGGTTCTTCCGGCGGCGCAATGGGCTGCTCAGCCGGCGCCTCGGGAGTTGGCGCGCTGGGTGGGGCTGGCTTCTTCTGGGCGGGCGGTCTGGGCGGCTTTGCGCGCGCCGGTTGAGGCGTGGGGGCAGCCGCGCGAACTACCTGAACCTTCGGCGCAGCTTCCGGCTCGATGATCTCTTCCTCTAAATCCGAAAACAGCTCTTCAATGCGGCGCTGAGCCTGCGAGGCAAACTGAGACTTGCCCTTTGCTTTCGGCTTGACAGGCTTTAACGCTTCGGAAGAAGCCTCTGGATCTGGCAGGCGCGGTTCACCAGACATATCGCATAATCTCCTGAGCCAGGGCGTCATACTGAAGCGCGCCGCGGGACTGAGCCTTGTGGAACATAATCGGCTTGCCCTCGATCGCGCTCTCGCGCAGTTTTGTATCCACTTCGATGATGGTTTGGAAGACGCCCTCGCCAAAGGTTTTGTAGATTTGATCGTGGATCTGGCGGTGGATGCGGTTGCGTTTGTCCAGCAGCGTAATGAGCACCCGGAAAATCAGTTTGGGGTTTTGGTTCTGGCGCACCTGGCGGATAGTCGTCATCATAGTGCGCAGCGCGTGGGCGCTGAAGAATTCGGGCTGGGTCGGGAGGATCAGCAGGTCGGCTGCTACCAGCGCGTTCAGCGTAACCGCTCCCAGGAATGGCGGGCAATCCAGGATGATGTAATTGTATTCGATGACCGGGAAATTCTTTTCAAAGGAACTGCCGGCGGGTTTCGACCCGGGCGCGGCTTCTGAGGCGAACGGGCGCAATTCATCGGTGATGGTGCGCCGCAGGATGGTCTCGTAATCTTTGCGAACCGGCAAAAAACGCTCCGCCAGCGCCATGCCGGCGTTGGCAGGCACCAGGTCCAATCCGGGAACGCTGGTCTCACGGCTGACGCTCAACAAGGACGCCGAATGGAACAGCACATCGGTGATCGAACCGCGCACCCTCCCCGGATCCCGCCCCAGAGCCAGGGTGAGGTTTGCCTGGGGGTCGAGGTCGACCAGCAGTACTTCCTTGCCATACGTCGTCAACGCGCCGCCCAACGAAGCCGTCGTGGTCGTCTTGGCGACGCCGCCCTTTTGATTGGCGATGGCGATGACCAGCGGGTTGTAAAGGGAGGGGGGGCGGCTGGCGTCAGCGGGGTTTTGACCGGCGCGCGAGGCGGCAAAGGAGGCTGGAGCGTCTGGCTGGCGGGTTTCCGGTTCAGACCGCCTCGGATTTTCACCGCTCCATGCGGAGCAGAATTGTTCGTCCTTATCCATGCGCGCCTCCTTTCTCAACCTGTTTCATCCACTATCGTCGAGGCGCCGCTGCTGTGCTCGGTAGAGAGTCCAGCTTGTCCGTGCGGCGGGGCGCTGTCAACCGACGCTTGAGCCTGATGGGTCTGCAAGGCTTTGCGCAGTTCGAAGACTGCGGTCTGGACGATGGACTGCGGGTCGTTGGTGGCGCGCATTTTGGTGATAATTTCACCGGTAAGCCGCTCGCGCTCTGCCCGGCGGCGGGTTTCTTCGTAGAGCCGGGCGCTGTCGAGCGCGACGCCGAGTTGGTCAACCACCGCGGCGAGCAGCGCGTGCTCTTCTTGGGTCCAGCCTCCTTCGCTGGGGTCTTTTACAAAGCGAATCTTGCCGATCTCCTGACCGCGCACCTCGATTGGCAGAGCGAGAACCTGCTCCTTGCTCAAGCTGCCGGTCCACCTTCTGCGGAGGACGGGATGGCTGCCGTCGCCGGCGGTTTCGGCAAGCGCGGTGATTTGACCGTGGTCGTAGCGGAAGATCAAGTTGTCGGTTTGTTTTTGATAGTTTTGCCAGGCTTCTTCTACCATAAGCTGCGATACCTGGCGGGCTTCGAGCAGCGCCTGCCGGCTCTCGCTAAACAGGCGGGCGTTCTCCAACGCGACCGCGACCTGGTCAGCCAGAACCTGGAAAGTGGAGATCTCCGCTTCGCCGAAAGCTTCGGGTTTTACGCTCTGGACCGTCATCGCGCCGATCACCTCGCCGCGCGACCGCAGCGGGAAAGCAGCTTCGGAGCGGGTGTCCGGCAGTTCCGGCGTTGCCAGGCGCACCGCATCGCGCCCGATCTCTGCCGCAATTCGAGGCTGGGCGTTGGCGATGGACCAGCCCACCATGCCCGATCCAAAGCGGATGCGGTGGCCGCGTTCGATCATCGCTTTACCGGCTGAACCGGTTCCGGCGCGCAGCACCGCCCATTCTCTGCCGGGATCGAGGAGGAATAAACCAACATAATACAGATCGAATTGCGCCTGGATCAGATTGACGACTTCGTGCATCAGTTGTTCAGTTTCGAGCAGCGAGGTCGCAGCCCGGCTGACATCGATCGCAGCCTGAAGGTAGCGCGAACGGCTTTCCAACTCCTCCGTGCGGATTTTCACCAACTCTTCCAGCATCGAGCGGACTGCTTGAAGCTCCTGGTTGGCTTTCAACTGAACCTGCTCATTTTCGACAGCGCGCTGGATGGCTTCGCGCAAGCCGCGGTTCGAGAGCTGGATCATCGCTGCCGCGGCAAGCAAGGTCGCCGCAAATATGATCAAGAACGAGAGCGGTCGGAAAGGGATCAGCGCCGGTGGCGCGAGTTGGGTCATCTTAAGGGCGACGATCGCCAGGTTCGTCAGTCCACCAAGCACAGCAATCACCAGACCAGTCCGCCCGCCAAGCGCCAATCCGGCGACAACGACAACCAGAACCAAAGCAAAAGTACCGGAGTTCGCAATGCCTTCGGTCAACAAGGCAATTCCAGAAAAAATCACGAACAGACCGAACACCAGGATCAATCCAGCCAGGCGCTCCTGCTGTAATTTCACACAAATGTAGGCGGCGATTTCGATCACCAGCGCAAAGGTGAGGGCGGCTGCCACCGAGAGCGGGCGGGGGTTGTTGATCGCCGCCAGATAGCCTAACACAGTAGCAATGATCAGGATCGACAGGATCGCGTGCAGCATTACGGCGACCCTGCCGCGCTCCGAGAGCTGACCGTCGTCGCCGGGGTAATCCGGCGGCGCGATCAATCTGGCGATCAAGCCGGGCTGCCCTGACCGGCGAATAGCTTGGATGGGGTCGGTGTTCCTGTTACTCATGCCGTCCGTCTCCTGCTGGCGAAACCGGGCGTTTAGCAAAACCGGCAGCATTCGCGTCAGACGCCGGGGGTTGGGATCCGAGCTGCACTTCCAACTGTGTGACGCCTAACTTTTGGGCAATTTCGTTCAGCGCGGTGCGAAGCACCGTCTCCATATCGAGGGATGAGCGCATCCGCGTCGTGATCTCGCCGGTGATCTGCTCGCGCAAGGCTTTGCGCTGGGTCTCCGCCAGCAGCCGGGCGTTCTCGACTGACAGCGCCGCCTGTTCGGCGATGGACTGCAGCACCGCGACTTCGTCTTCGCTCCAGGTGTGTTCGGGGTCGTCGCTTTCCAACCCGATCAGTCCGATGACCTGGTCGCGCAGGCGGATCGGGACAACCAGGCGGTCGCGCGGCTCGTCCGCGAGGTTTTCGGAGAGGTCGAGCGGTGGTGTGTCGAGCGGCAGGGCGGGCTTGACCTCAGTGCGGTCGTAGACAAAAGCCAACCCGCCGGTGTTGGTCGAATAACGCTGCCAGGTCTCGCGCGCTTGCTGCTGGCTGATCAAGTTTAGGTCTTTTAGCGCGGTCTGGAGTTGGTTGACCAGCCTCGAGTTCTGGATGGCGGTGCCTAGCTGGTCAGCCAGCACCTGAAATACGGCAAGGTCATCGGCGGTGAATGCGTTCAGGGAAGTGCTTTGGATGTCCAGAACGCCGATCACCGCGCGCGGCCCCGCGCCTTCAATCATGCGACCCCGGCTGAGCAGAGGGATTGCCGCTTCGGAACGCGTGCCGGTGAGCAGCGTCTCCTCCTGATACAGCGGGTCGGTCTGGACATTTTCGCTGACGCGAACCTGACCAAACTGGCTGACATAGCCTACAATCCCCGGATGACCCACCCTGAAGCGGATGTTGCGCTCCAGCAGCATCCTCCCCAGATCGCCGCTGGCGGCGCGCAGTTGCACGAATTCGCCGGCTTCGTCTACCAGGAAGATGCCGACGTTATAGTAGCCGAACTTGTCGCTGATCAGATTGACAGCCCGGTTGAGCAGGGCGTTCAGATCTTGCAGTTCAGCAACATCCCGCCCAACCTCGGCGGCGGTCTGGATCTGCAAGGAGCGTTTTTCGAGCTGCGCGGTGCGCTCGGCAACGCGCCCTTCGAGCTGTTCTAGAGATTGGCGGACCTGAACCGCCATTTCTTCCAGCGTGCGCGCCAGAATGCCTATCTCATCCGCGCGCTGGCTGGGGAAATCGACATCCGCCCTGCCGGCGCCGATCTGCTCGGCTGCCACGACCAGTTTGCGCACCGGGGTCACAAGCCGGTTGGTCAACACAAAGGTGACGAACAGCAAAGCGAGGGAGATCAGAAATCCGATTGGCACGACCCGGCTCAGCAGGATTGTGCGGATTTCCTGCCCCAAATCACTTTCCAGGGCAGCGACGCTCTGCAGCACGTCCTGCGCGGCGACAACGCTGCCCAGGCTCCAGCCGGCGCTCTCCAAAGGCGCGAATGCGATGAACAGGTCCTTATCTTCCGTTTTGATTTCTGCGAACCCGCGGCCGCCCTGGCGCATACGCTGGATAACCGCGGCAATTTCAGGGTTGGCTGCTTCGTTCAGGTCGGCGCCAAACTCATCCGGCTGCGGTTCGCGGTCTAATAGATCCAGATAGCCTGACGGGGGCAGCACGATCGAATGACCGCCTTCGTCCACCAGGAAGGAATACCCGGTCTTTAGAAATTGAGCCGTGGCAATGTTTTCGCTGATCTCGTCCAGCGTGATGTCCAAGCCGATCACCCCGATGAGGGCGTTTGAGTTGTCGTATACCGGCATGGCAATGGTCGTCACCAAGCCCAAACCGGTTGCATCCTGATACACGCCGGACCACACCGGTTCGGGCGTCAACTTTCCGGCGTTCTGTTCGCGGGCTGAAAGATACCAGGGGCGTTCGGTTACGCTGAAGTCGGCTGGTAAGACCTCGCCCAGCATAATATTCGGGTAATAGCGGGTGAGGTTGTTTTCCGTGCCTAAATAAATGGCTGAGGCGTTGGGATTGTTATCGAAGACAGCCGGCAGCACCAGATCCAGGTAGGCGCTTAAATCGACATCGCGCTGGGCTTGGGCATTGAACTCTTGCATGTTGGCGATAAACACGCTCGAAATGTCCTCGGCGGTGTTCATGAGCTGACCTTCTGGACCGGAGATCAGGCGTTTAGAAACCGGCAGAGCTTCGATGGGCAATTCGCCGTTGAAAACCGCGGCGCTGGACTCGGCGGCGGTTCTTGCATCCCTTTCGGCGCGGTCGAGGACCAGGTTGTTCTGTTCCGCAATTGAGCGGTTGATCTGGACGAGATACGCTTCTGCCTGAGCGCGCAGGCTGTCGCTGCTGGTCTGGCGGGCGCGCTGAATGACGTTCCTCGATAGGTCGAATGCGACGACCGTAATAACGACAATCGAGACCACAATCACTCCCAAAGCCAGCCCCAGCAAGCGCGTCCGAACGCTGTGGCGGAGTGGGACCTCGGCTGAGAGTGAACCTGTCGCTGGCGCGCTGTGCTTCATGTTCATCACCGTTCGTCCTCTGGCGGCTCTGAAAGGACCTCAGTCGAAGAGCGTCCGTTCGGTCCGGGTTTGCTGCCTCCGGCAGGGGGATTCATCCCGCTTTGGGAGGTGTGAGCGGGCGCAGCCGGAGGGTCAGAACTGAAAGGCGGGGTTTCCAGCGGCTTATCGGCATCGTCATGGTGAAGCTCGCCGCCGATCTGGATAAACGCGCGCGAAGCGCCCAGGGTTCGACCCAGCTCGCGCACCGTTTTCTGCAAGATGTTTTCCAGGTTGACGGAGGCGCGCATCTGCGAAGTGATCAGGTTGATCGATTGCTCGCGCGTGGCGCGCGCCTGAGCTTCCTCATAAAGCCGGGCGCTTTCCAGAATCTGGCTCAAGCGGTTGCTGATTGCCGCGAGCAGATAGGTCTCTGCCTCTGTCAAATCGCGGCCTTCAGTCCAGATATCGAGCGCGCCGATCGTGTCGCCGCGCACCTGGAGCGGGATTTGAAGCGGCGCGGCTTCGGGCGGTTTTTGGGCGGACTGAGCCGGGTCGGATTTTGTCAAACTTGGTTTAAGGATCGGGGAGGCGTTCATCCCGTCGAATTCGTACCCGACGACCTGACTGCGAAACAGGACGCGTTCCCATGATTGGCGATTGAAGCGCCGGTAAGTCGTTTCCAACTCGTCCAGAGCTTCCCGGCTTTCCTGCAGCAGGCGCGCGTTCTGGATCGCGATCGCCAACTGATCCGCCATAATCTGCAGAACTGTCAGGCTTTCCGGGTCGAATGCGCCGGGCTGGCGGCTCTGCACGTCCAACACCCCGGTTACCCGACCGGCGATTTTGAGCGGCAGCGCCGCTTCGGAACGCGTTTCAGGGAGCAGAGGGTTTCTATAGTGAACCGCATCCAGCTCGACATCGGAGGCGACGCGCGCCTCGCCGCTCTGGGCGGCATAACCCACCAGACCGGTTTGACCGACCTGTAAGCGATGGTTGCGGTTCAGCATCTCGCGCCCGGCTTCGCCGGTGGCGGCGCGTAAAACTGCATATTCATGAAGTTGATCGATTAAGAAAATGCCAGCGTGATAGAACTCGAAGCGGTCATGAATGATATTAACTGCCCTATTGAGCAAGGTCTCCAGGTCGTGGGCAGCGGCGATGTCGCGCGCCACCTGGGCGGCTACCTCCAGTTGGATGGACCGTCGCTGCAAACGGCTGGTACGCTCCTGAACCTGTTCTTCCAGCCGGGAGTAGGAATCGCGCAGCCAATTCACCATGCGCGCCAGGGCGCGCGAAAGCTCGCCGATCTCATCCTGACGGGCTAAAGGTTCAACGGGCTGCAGATCGGCAGCCGATTGCGCCAGCGAGACCTGCCGGACGCCGGTGATGAACTCGCCGAGCGGGGCGAGGATGGTGCGGCGGGTGAAATAGATCACCAGAACTGCAAAAATCAGGCTCAACCCGATCGCAACGATCGCAAACTGGCGCGCCGTGCTCTGCAGGCGGGCGATCTCGGCGACCTGCGCCGCCACATCGCTTTGGATGTTTGCGTTCAGTTGGTTGAGATTATCGGTCAACTCGACTTGGAAGGCAGCCATCGTGCTCTGCCGCTTCTGGAGCGCAGTTCCCCAGCGCCCTTGTTCGATCAGGGTGTAAAGCTCCTCCGTAAGTTGAGTCATATCCAAGCCAGCGCGCTGCAAATTTGCGGCGAGTTGTTGATTCTCAACCTTTTTTTCCGCAGTCAGACCAATGGGCTGAGCCGTCAGGGCTAACAGCTCGCGGTTAAGCTCTTCTAGCTGGCGCTCAAGCTCTTGACGAGCCTCAGGGGAAGGTCGGGTAACGGAGTAGGTATCCAGGATGCCGGCAATCGACAGCCAACGGAGCTGCAGGTTGGAAAGTTGAATGGCGTGATCGGTAGCCAGCCGCATGGACTGGATGCTGTGCTGCACGGAGGTTGATAACCACAGGCTGATCCCGCTGGCAAACACGACCAGAACGATCATAACCCCCAGCGCCAGGGTAACCTGCCTGGAGATCGGCATACCGAGGCGGCTGGTTTCAGTTGGCTGTGGGGTGGACTCCATTGCTTTCATCGCTTTCACCGCGTTCATTGTCCCAATCGGATTTCAGTTCCTGACCGGGGGTTGACCCATCCTCGCCATCAGCTGCGAACCTACTGTATGGATCTTCATCTTGAGGCGGGTGTCCATTCGCTCCATCGCCGCCCGCGCTCTCGCCAAGCTGGAGGCGGACATGGGAAAAGTGCATGATGCTCCCGATCTCGCTGACGGCAGTTTTCATCACCGTCTCTAAGTTCAGCGAGCTTTGGGTGCGCGCAACAATCTGGTTGATCATCTCTTCCTGGCTGGCTTGGGCGCGCACCTCTTCCATCAGGCGGGCATTTTCGAGCGCAAGGGCAGCCTGGTTGATTACCGCCTCGATCAAGGCTCTTTCTTTTTCTCCAAATGCCTGGGCAGATTCGAGTGTCAGGCTGCCAATCATCTGTTCGCGCAGCAGGATAGGAACCTGGAGGGTGTGGGGGCTGGCGGGGCTTTGCCGGCTCTCGGGGCTGGCATTATAGACGTGCTCCTGCCGTCCCTGGCTGGCGATGATTTGCATCCAGGAGCGGCGCAAATACTGGCTGTGGAGTTGGGAAATCTCCTCCAGGTTTACCTGGGTTTGCCGGAACAGGCGGGCGTTTTCGATTGCGCTGGCTAGAATATCGGCGATGCCGCCCAGCGCCACAATGTCATCCTCGTCAAAGGCTGCCTCGCGGTCAGATTGGATGCTCAGGGCACCCAGCACCGTCTGCTGGCTGATGAGCGGCAGCGCCATCTCAGAGCGGGTATCTGGCAGATGGGGGTTGGCGAAACGCGCTAAATGGGTCGTGCGGCTTTCTTTACCCACGTCCAGGGCGATGCGCGCCTGGCGGGTTAGAGCCGCCTGACCGACCATCGAATCCCCGCCGACCTGCAGGTAGTGACCTTCCGCCAACATAGCTTGACCCGCTTCGCCCGAACCAGCCTGCAGCACCGCCCGGTCGCTTCCTGGCTCGATCAAGAAGATGCCAACGTAATACAAGTCGAAGCGCGATTTGACCAATTCACATACATCCGGGAGCAGCCGATCAAGATCGAGTTCTTTGACAATGGAGCGGGTGATCTCGGCGGCGGTGCGGATCTGAACCAGGCGGTGCTGCAAAACCTGGGTGCCTTCGCGAAGTTGAAATTCTAGTCGTTGGCGCTCGCGGTCAAAAACCAGGACCGCCTGTTCGCGCTCGTCCAAGCCCTGCCGCAGCCCGTTCAGATAGCGGTCCAGGACGAACGTTCCGGCGATCACGCACAAGCCGTACCCCAACCAGGCGAAGATCCAGCTCTGACCTGTTTCACCCGCGCCAGGGATGACGCCCAGCCACCCGAGCAGACTGATGATTGTTATCGTCAGCAGGTTGGCAGACATCAACCCCAGGCGGCTGAGACGACCCGCAGCGATCAGGATCACGGCGAGCAGGGGCCAGAGCAGCAATAGCAGCCGTCCGCTGCCCCCCAACCCCCCGGCTGCGAGCAGCAACGCCCCGCCCACCAGCAGCAGCCCCAGAAAACCCGTGAGGCGCTGCCGGTATGCCAGCCGGCGGGCGAAGGTAAGAATAATGAGACCTGCAACGATCAACCCGTAGAGAGCGAGCGAGAGCCAGTTTTGGACTGTTATAAGCGACGGCAAACTGAGCAGGTAAATTACGCCGCCCAACACAGCCGCGCTCGTAAGCGCCCGCTCGAGCGCCTCGAGGCGCAGCCGGGTGTCAATATCGGCGGTGTCTGGCAGGGCGGTCGGCGCTTTTGACGATGGGGCGGAAGGGCTGCCGGGCGTGCGCTGCATGTTGAACACTGAGAGCTTCACCTTTCAGCCTCCATTTGCCGCGCTTCGGGCTCCACGCTCAGCCGGATGCTGGCGCGCTCCACGCCGAGGGCGGCGCCCAGCTCCGTCGCAGTCGTTTTCAGGATCGAGTCGATATCGGGGGCGCGGCGGATCTTGTCGGTGATCTCGTTCAAGATGTGCTCTTGTTGAGCTTGCCGGCTGGTGGTTTCGAGCAGCCGGGCGTTGCGGACCACCACCGCTACCTGCGGAGCGAGGGTGTTCAACAGGTGTTCGTCTTCCACATCGAAGCGCTGTTCACGTTGAGTGTCCTGCACGATGATCGCGCCGATCACCTCGCCGCTGTAGATCATTGGCACCCCCAGCCAGGACTTGGCTGGGTCGCCCTGTATCTTGGCGCCTAACTCTTGCAAGCGCTCTCCCACATTCTCACTCAGCAGTAAAGATTTGCGCGTGTTAATCAAGATCGAGGTCAAGCCTTCGCCGAGCGGGAAAGGCGCGATCTCAAGCTGGTGACCTTCTTCATACATATATGGAATATCGATCATCGCTGGCTGACCGGCGGAGGTTTCCGGTTCGTAGAGGGCGATCGCAAAGGAGCCCATTTCACCCATAACCGTCTCGAGTTGGTGGTGGATGGTCTCGAACAGGGGGGTCAGATCGCTTTCGAGAGAAATTGCCTGGCTGATGTTGCTGAACACGCGCAGCTCGGAGAGTTGGCGGCGGGTGTGAGTCTGTGTCCGAATCTTCTCCAGGCTCGAAACCAGCAGTTCGATTAGATTGTGGTAAGGTCCGAGCAGGCTGACCGGCAGCAAGCTGGCGGGTTTATCGGCTTCGGTGGGGGCTGGGCGACCGAGTACCAATAGTGCGTTCACAAGCCCGCCGCGCAGCACCGGCAGGTAAGCCGCGGCGTCACAATCCATCTGGCGGGCAAGCCCCAGCAGCGGCTGCGGAAGCTCGGCTGTGTCCAGGTCGGCGGCAAGGATGGGGGTGTAGCGGTTGAAATACGGGGTGACTTCGAGGGCGCTGAGGGACAGGGTCAGCTTATTCAGCGGCGATGTATCCGGCAGATCGGAGCGAAAGATGAAGTGCATAGCCGCGGAGGGGTCGTCTGCATCTGCCAGGAGGACCGCGGTCGGGAGGGAGATCTGAGCCAGCGCTCGGCGAGCGGCAGCGATGGTTTCCTCTTCGCTCGCGGACTGGGTGATCCAGTTGCCTGCCTCGTACAATTGGATGGCTTGCTCGCGCTCGAAGGCGGCTTCGCTGGACCCGGGCGATTCTCCCGGTCTGTGAGCGCTTCCCAAACCCGGAAGGTCTGACAACCCTTCCAGGTTAAGCGCTGCCAGGGTCAGCAACCCGGCAATGTGCTGGAGTTCAGCCAGTACGCGCGGACCGAAAGGCCCGAGCCGGGGATCGCTGCTGCGCGAATGGGCGAACAGGTCGATCACGCCGATAACCCGGCCGCGATACACCAGCGGAACGGCTGCTTCTGCCAGCCCCGGGTTGAGCGGCGAGTTCTCCAGACCCGGCTCTCCCGAGGCGATGACGCGGCTGACCAGCCAGTCCAGAGTCGCGATCGCGTCCAGGTTGATGCGGCTTGCTTGCGGTACCGAGATCAGGATCGAAGGGTCGAAGCCCGGCATCGCGTAGTCTTGCTTCAAGACGACAAAGCGTTTTTCCAGGGTGGTGTTGTAATCTAAAAGATACAGCACGCTGTAAGCGCAAGAAAAGCTGCGGGTAATCTGTTTCAGCGCTTCAGCCAGCACATCGCTGTGACCCGTTGAGCGGGCTGCCAGCCCGGCGATCCACTGCAGCGTCTGGTTGTGCCCGTCTCGATTGCCTTGATCGCGCAGCGTAAGCGCCTCTTGGGTCGCGCAGAATTCATCCGCGAGCAAATTGAATTGCTCGGCGAGGTTGCCGAGGGCGTCTTTTCTTAAAACATGGGCGCGTGCGTCCCAGTTTCCTTCGCTGAAGTCTTTCATGGAATCCGACAGCTTCTCCAGCGGGTTTGCCAGCCGCCGGGCTGCCCAGGAGACGCCCAGGATTGTCATAATCAAGGCGGCGCCCAACAGGAGCGCAGCGAATTGCAGAAAAGCCGGGTAGGGCTGGTAATACCAGGTTTGCCAATACCAGTAGACCAGGATCCCCAACAGCGCCGCCGGGATGAGCGCGACCGGTAGAAATTTGAATGTGATCCATTTCGCCAGGCGGTCTGCTTTTTTCTGCCGGCGAACAGGGGATGCCTTTGTCATTCGAGCGTTCTCCTGACAGGCTGGACTATTCCATTTTGTGTGTTTACGGGATTATGCATCCCGTTGGTCAAAAAGGGAGGGGTGTTCTTACAGAACTGGCAGCAATTTTTACCTGCAATTAACTGAGCTCCCAAACCGGTTCTCCTGCGAGAATGCGGCGGACTTGATCGGGGAAACGATCCGGATTGAGCGGTTTCCCAATAAACCCGTCGAAGCTGGCCTCGCGCGCTTTTCGAAGCTGATCGGCGCTTGCCTCAGCCGTCACAGCAACCACACGGGTGTTCTTCAAGCTCGGCGAAGAACGGATTTTTCTGAGCGCGCCGAACCCGTCTTCATATGGCAGGCGAATATCCAGCAAGATCAGGTCCAGGCGAGGCAGGCTGTCGGCGTACTCGACGACTTCATAACCGGAGGTCTTCCATTCACAGTGTACGCCCATGTATCCTAAGAGGCGCGCGATCAGCACAAAGTTCGAGACGTTGTCCTCGACGACGAGCACCGTCGTCCCGGTGACTGAATTGGCGCCGTCATTTTTTAGAGAAGTATCAGCGGTAGGGTCAGTTTTGAGCGAATCCATGATCACCTCGGTATAAACGCTAGCTGAGAGACGCCTCAGCGATTTTTCTGCGCCAGAAAGCGGGCGATCTGGCGCGGCAGGCTGTCCACGTCGATCGGCTTTTGGATGTAGCCGTC
>MWTA01000010.1 GCA_002050125.1 Anaerolineae bacterium UTCFX2
GCGGCGCCCAATATGACCGGTCAAGAACGCCAGGTGGATCAGCGCCAGGGCGCTGGCGGTGCCGTGCGAAAGCTGCGAGATCCCCATGCCCCAGTAGATGGCGGCGCGTTCAGCGCCGGCGTACAGCCTGGCAGCTTTGCGGATCAGCTCGCTCTCCACGCCGCTGACCGACTCGGCAAACCCCGGGGTGAAAGGCTCGATCGAACGGCGGAATTCGTCATAACCTTCGGTGCGCTGTTCGATAAACTTGTGATTGACCAGCCCCTCCTCGATGATCACATTTGCCATCGCGCTGAACACCGGCACGTTCGTCCCGGGCTTGAGCGGAAGCCAAAGCTCGGCGAAGTCGACCAGTTCCAGGCGGCGCGGATCGATCACGATCATCTTTGCCCCGTGCTGTCTGACGGCGGCTTTCATTTGCAGGGCGATGATCGGGTGGTTTTCGGCGGTGTTCGAGCCGGTGACGATAAACACGTCGTTGTAGATCACCTCGGCGGCGGTGTTGCTCATCGCGGAGGATCCGACCGCCGATTGCAGGGCGACGACCGAGCCGGCGTGACAAAGGCGGGTGCAGTGATCGATGTTGTTGGTGCGGAAAAGCGAACGATAGAGCTTCTGGAGCAGGTAATTGTCCTCGTTGGTGGCTTTGGCGCACAAATAGGCGGCGAGGGCGCCTGACCCATCCCGTTTATAAATCTCGATCAGCCGGTCGGCGATCAGGTCGAGCGCCTCATCCCAGGAGATTTGCTGCCACTCGGACAGGTCGAAAGCCTGGGTGCGCTCGCCGGCGACCTGCGGGGTGCGGCGGACGAGCGGCGTCGTGACGCGCTTGGGATGATAGATAAAGTCGTAGCCAAAACGACCCTTGACGCATAAATTGCCCTTGTTCACCACGTTGTCAAACGGAGAGGTAACCCTGAAGATGTAATCGTCTTTCAAATGCAGGTTCAGGTTGCAGCCCACGCCGCAGTACGGACAGGTGGTCGAGACTTGTCGCTCAGGTAAGATCATGCGTACCTCACATGGCAATAAAAAAATCGAATGGTAATCGGGTTAACATTTCTCGATCCGGCTCACATCACAATCAGCATGATTGCGAACAGGGCGACCACGATGCCAATCCTCTGGATCGCCGAAACGCGCTCTTTGAGGATGAGCCAGGCGAGCAGGATCGTTGGGGCAGGATATAGCGAGCCCAACACCGCGGTGAAATCGAGACGTCCCTGCTGCCCCGCAATGACATAGAAGAGGTTAGCCGACGTGTCGAGCAAGCCGATCAGGGCGATCGGCAGCCAGTATGCGCGCCCGGCGATCCACGGCTGGCGGGTCTTCAGGGCGAACGCAGCCACCAGCAGCACGGATACTAGCCGCGTGGCGACGATGGGCCAAAAAGTTGAGTCCTGCCCTGCCTGATGAAGCAAGACGAAAAACAAGCCAAAGCCAGCGCCTGCGCCAAGCGGCTGCGCCAACGTGGAGAAATTGAAACGAATATGATCAGTGTGATTATAGGAGACCAGCATGATCGCCGCGAGCGCCAGACCGATGCCCAGGATAGCGGTAATTCCGGGCAGCCCCTGAAAGATCATCCCGACAACTACGGGGATCGCCGCGCCCACCAGCGCGGAGACCGGGGCGGCGATGCTCATCTGCCCGGTAGCCAGGGCGCGGTAGAGCAGGACAAGACCTATACTCCCGAAAACGCCCGCTAAACCGCCTAAAAGCCAGACGCGCGCCGGCGGAACCGGCTCTCCGGTGATCGCAATGAGCGGGATCAGCAGCAGCAGCCCAAATATTTCGGAGCCGATCACCACCCCATAGGCGCTGGTGCGCCGGCTGAGGTAGCCGCCGGTGAAATCCGAGGCGCCCCAGGCGATCGCAGCCGAGAGTCCCAGGGATACCGCGCCGATCGCCGTCCCGCTCAATTGCGTTTTCTCCGCCCCTGCCGGGGGGTAAGGGCGATGATTTCTTCGGGGGTTTTTCCCTGCTCCAACAGCCATTCGCGACGCGGTTTGAGCGCGTTGGTGGGGCACACGCCCACGCATTGCCCGCAGAAGACGCAGGTCGTGGCGGGCAATGGCAGATCGAAGAAGGTCGCGATCATGCTCTGAAACCCGCGCCCCTCGAAGCTGAGCGCATAGGTATATTGGGCGTCTTCGGCGCAGACCTGCACGCAGCGCCAGCAGAGCACGCATTTGGCGTAGTCGCGCACATACATGGGGTTGTCGTCGAGCAATTCGAACTTGCGTTTGGACGCCCCAGGAAAGCGTTGCGGATCCGCGCCGTTGTCCTGCATCATCTGCTGGATGGCGGGCGCTTCGCTCAGATCGACCGCCGAGTTGAGCATTTCGAGGATCGTGCGCCGGCTGCGCAGCACCCGCTCGGATTGGGTGTGCACCACCATGTTCGCGGCAGCCTGCGTCACACACGCAGCCGCCAGCACCCGCCAGCCTTCGACTTCGACGACACAGGTGCGGCAGAGACCGTTGGAGGTGGTGGCTTCGTGATAACAGATGACCGGAATTTCGATCCCCGCCTCCCGGGCTGCCTGCAGCAGGGTCGCCCCCGGCGCAACGGCGACCGAGCAGCCGTCAATCGTGAGCGTGATCAGATCGTTCATTGTGAGGCTCCAAATAATTCGGGCCAGATGCGCATGGCGCTGAGCACGGCGGTAGCAGCGGTTTGACCCAGCCCGCAGAGCGAGGCGTCGCTCATGGTCCAGCCGACGTCGGCGAGCCTTTCTGGATCGCCCTGAAGCGGTTTTGCGTCGGCGAGCCGCTCCAGAATTTCGAGCTGGCGCTGGGTGCCGATCTGGCAGGGATAGCATTTGCCGCACGATTCATGGGCGAAAAAGTGCGCCAGATTCAGCATCACCCGGCGCAAATCGCGCGTCTGGTCGAGCGCCAGGATCACCCCCGAACCGAGCGGCAGCCCGGCGGACTTCAGGGCTTCGAAGGACATTTCGACGTCGAGCTGCGCGGGCGTGGCAAACGCACCCGCCGCGCCGCCGATGAGCACCGCCTGGAGCGGGCTTTCGGTGCGCATCCCGCCTGCCAGGTCGTAGAGCAGGGTGCGCAGGCTGATGCCGAAGAGCGCTTCGTAGATGCCGGGGGATTTGACATCGCCCGACAGACAGAAAAGCTTTGAACCCGGGGATTTTTCGGTTCCGATCTGGCGGTATGCGGCAGCGCCGTTTGCCAGGATCAGCGGAACGTTACAGAGCGTCTCCACGTTGTTGATCACGGTGGGTTTCCCGAACAGACCGTGAGTGGTGGGGAAGGGAGGCTTCAGGCGGGGAAAACCACGCTTGCCTTCGATCGACTCGAACAGCGCGGTTTCTTCCCCGCAAATATACGCGCCCGCTCCCCGGCGGAGTTCGATCTCGCAATCGAAACCCGACCCCAGGATGTTTTTACCCAGGAAGCCGGCTGCCTGCGCTTCGGATACAGCATGGCTCAGCGCCGCGTAGGCATGAGGGTATTCGCCGCGCACATAAATATATCCCTTTGACGCGCCGATGGCATAACCGGCGATGATCATTCCCTCTAAGGTGCGGTGGGGGTCTTCCTCCATCAAGCCGCGGTCTTTAAACGTGCCCGGCTCGGATTCGTCGGCGTTGCACACGACGTACTTCGGCTCCCCTGGCGCTTGAGCGGCGCCTTCCCATTTGAGACCGGTGGGGAAGGCTGCGCCGCCGCGCCCTACCAAGCCCGACTCCTTGATTTCGGCGATCACGGCTGCGGGCGTGAGGCTCAGCGCGCGGCGCAGCCCCGCGTAGCCTCCGCTGGCAAGGTATTCAGTCAGCGAAGCCGGGCGACCTTTGCCGCAGTTGGCGGTCAGGCGGCGCTGTGTCCCGCCGAAGACCCCCTGCGGACGAGGGATTTCCCCCGCCAGGAGCTGCTCGAGGGGGTAACGGTCGATCTGCCCCACGGCAGACTGTCCGACCAGCGCCGCGGGCGCGTGCTCGCACAAACCGAGGCAGGGGCTGCGCTGGATGGTGAAAAAACCATCCGCGCTGGTCTCGCCTTCCTGAATGCCGAAGCGCCGACAGGCGTCTTCAAGCATCTGTTCGCCGCCGTGCAGCGCGCAGGCGATATCGGTGCAGATGTGCACCACCGTGCTGCCGACCGGCTGCGGGTAGAACAGACTGTAGAACTCTATGACGCCGTAGATGTCCGCGAGCGGCACCCCCAGCGCCCGCCCAATTTCCTTGGCGGCGTCTTCGGGGATGTAACCGTAAATCTCCTGGACAGCCTGAAGGGCGGGCAGGAGCGCTGTCCGGCCTTCGCTTTGATAGGGTTGAAGTTGACGTTGCAGAAGGGGAAGATCTAACTTTGACATAGTTTATCCGTTATTGAAAGTATAAACCATAATCCCTATATTAACAGACAAAACGGGCGAGAAATTTGTGGCAACTCCAAGCCGCGCTTGACCCGGGTTATATTATTTTGTAAAATGAGAAAAATGGCACAAATAAGCCGCTATTTTCGCTGCATATTGATCTGTCTGTGCCTGGTTGGTCTGGAGGCGTGCGATCTCAATTCGCGGCAGCAGCCATTTGCGACGGTAATTATTCCGGTGGATGAGATTACCGAAACCCCGACAGCGGTCGTTCAAACTCAGGAAATGCTCGAAACCCTTGTTCTGACCGCGACCGCCACGCTTACGCCCACGCTCACCGCCACCGGGACGATCAGCCCAACGATCGACCCAGCCAGCCTGCCCAGCCCGACTGAGATCGAGACCTGGACAGCCACCCGGCCTGTCGTGAAAGACAAACCGGCGCGGCGCGAAAAGCGGATCGAATCGGAAGGTCCCACCTGAAAGATCAAGCCATGAGGTGAACGTGCTTCACCTGCCACGCTGACCGCACCAACAAAGATCAAGAATGCTGCGCATTGCTGCCATACTGGGTTTGGGTCTCTTCTTATGGCTCTCTGGGGTCGCTGGAATCTTTAGCGCCCAGACGTCGAACCAGAATATCAGCGCGCTCCCATTGCCGATTTGCGCGGTGCAAGGCAGCGGTTTGAGCTCGCCTTTTGTGGGGCGGACGGTGCGGGTGAGTGGGGTTGTAACCGCCGACTTTGACACCGGATCCCCGAAGGGCTTTTTTGTCCAGAGCGAGAATTGCGATGGGGATCCATCCACGTCGGATGGGATTTTCATCTTTCTGGGCGAACGGGCGGAGGTGGTGTCGGTTGGCGACCGGGTGCGTGTGACCGGGCTGGTGGATGAATATTTTGGCATGACCGAAATCCAGGCTTCACCCTCAGGCGTTGTCGTGCTTTCCAGCAGCAACCCGCTCCCGTCCGCGCAGGAACTGAACCCGCCATTTCAGAACCAGGCGGCGCGGATGCACTTCGAAGCGCTTGAAGCCATGCGCGTCAGGCTGGATGACGGGCGGGTGGTCGGTCCCACGGATGCCGACGACCGCTCCTGGCTGGTGCGCGCCGACCTGGGCGTCGAGCGGATAATGTATGCCGACCCGCGCGGCACCGGCGAGGTGATCTGCGCGGATGACCGGGGGCGTTACGCAATCGCGCCGGAGGTCAAGACCGGCGACCGGGTGAGCGGGCTGGAAGGGGTGCTCGATTTCAGGCTGGGGATTTACTGTGTGCAGCTTACCTCCAAACCGGCTGTGCAGGTTTCTCCCGCCGGTTATGGGGAAGGAGCGCGCACGCCTGCATCGGCGGCGATCAACCTGGCAACTTTTAACCTGCAAAACCTGTTCGATACCGTTGACGATTCGCAGACCGCGGATCAGGTGCTTACCCCGGCTGAATATCAACGCCGTTTGCAGAAACGCGCGCTGGCAATTGCCCAGGATCTTGAATTCCCAGCCATACTGGGCGTTCAAGAGGTGGAAAACCGCGAAGTCCTGGAAACGCTGATAAGCCAGCCCGAATTCACGGTGAATTACGCAATCGTGCATGATGAGAGCCCCGACCCGCGGGGGCTGGACCTGGCGCTGCTCTATCGCCCCGACCAGGCGACGCTGCTTCAGGCGGCGCCTTACCAGGGCTGCAGCGGGCTGGTCGATGGGTTCGGACCGGATGGGAACGACGATCCGCATAACCCGCAAAACCTGCTCACCTGCGATCGCAACGGGGACGGCGCGCTGGACGGCAGCCGGCTTTTTTCGCGCCCGCCGCTGGCAGCCCA
Source organism: Anaerolineae bacterium UTCFX2 (assembly GCA_002050125.1). GTDB lineage: Bacteria > Chloroflexota > Anaerolineae > Anaerolineales > UBA4823 > UTCFX2. The sequence continues at coordinate 6,160 of MWTA01000010.1, forward strand.
CTTTTTGGGGCGGCCGTCCGCCGCCGCGGGGCTAGAGCGCGCCCCAGGCGCGCTCGATGTCTATGAATTTTGGGTGATTGTGTGCCACTTCAAATCCAAAGTGGGCGATTCTTCGACCGTGGAATACACCCTGCCCAGGCGGATCGAGCAGGCGCAGTTCGTTGCGAGCCTGGCAGGGCAGATGCGCAGCGATTACCCTAACGCCCAAATCGTCGTGCTGGGCGATTTCAACGATCATCCAGGCTCGCCGCCGCGCCTCAGCCTGGCGGCAGCCGGCTTACAGTCGGCGCTGCAATTGGCGCCTCCCGCAGAGCAGTACAGTTACATCTATAGGGGCGTTTCGCAAGCTACGGATGACATCCTGTTCGTCCCGAAAATCGGCTTGACGCCGGTGAACCCGCGGGCGCTGCACATTAACGCGGATTATCCGGCAGCGCTGATGAGCGTGAACGTTGTCAGCCAGCGCAGCTCGGATCACGACCCGGTGATCGTAGGGTTTGCGCCAGCGACACCGTCAGCGTTTCTCCCCCGGATTGGGCGATAAGAAAAAAAGGGCTGTCCAATTCTGGTTATTGGACAGCCCGGACGGTTTTGATTTTTGCCGCGTAGATGTCGGATCAGACGACCATTCCGTGCACCTGGCGGATCACCATGATGACTTTGCCCTGAATTTCGACGATCGAGGGGTCGTCGATGTAGATCGGCTGCATGGTGCGATTGGCGGGTTGCAGCCGCACCCGGCCTTTTTCAAGATAGAAGTACTTCAGGGTGGTTTCATCCCGGTCCTTGAGCCAGACTGCCACCATCTCGCCGTTGCGCGCTTCGTTGGCGGGTTTCATGATGACGATGTCGCCATCGTACACCATCGCGTCGATCATCGAGTCGCCCTGGACTTCGAGCGCAAACAGGTTGGTACCCTTTTCGCTGCTCGGAAGCAGGCTGCTGGCGACGTCCACCATGCTCTCGGCGTCGAAGTAGGAGAAATCCGAAGGCGGAACCGGGATCGGCGCGCCGGCGACAATCCGCCCCATCAGGGGGACTTGCAGCATCTCGCCAATGGCGCGGCCCACGTTCTGGGCGGTTTGCGTGGCGGAGCGCACTGCGCCCTGGAACTGACCTGCCAGGCTGCCGGCGGGCTTGAGCAGGCGGATGCCGCGCGAGACGCCCTCGTCGCGCTCGATGTAGCCCATCTCCTCGAGCTGATCTAGGTAGTAATTAACCACCGAAGTCGAGGAGATGTTGGCTTTGTCGCAAATCTCACGGATCGAAGGCGGGTAGCCGAATTTGCTCTGAAAAGTCCCCAGCACTTCCAGAATGCGTATCTGGCGGTCGCTCAGTTCTTTCCTTCTTCGTCGAGCCATCATAGGCGTTCCTCCATATCTCTATCCACTCAAGGCGATCCTTTCCGCCGGGGAATTAATCGCTTATTTGTGCTATTAATAATAACACGAACATCCGTTCTGTGTCAAGATGGAAAAATAAGGGATAATTTGGGGCGGGCGGCGGGCTTTTGAACTTCTGGCAGGGTAAAGCGCCTGTGGCAGTTCCGCCATTCTCCGGGCGGTTTTTGTGGCATAATCGGAAAACCACGCATCGGGATTTTGATTATGACGCGCGACTTACCCACAACCCTGGTTTATGCCCGCAACTGGCTGCTGGTTGGAAAGCTGGCTTATTATGGCTTGAAACTCCTGGGGGTGGAAATCCCGCGCAGCGTGCGGATTGGCGCGGATTTCGAGCTGGCGCACGGCGGCGTGGGCGTGGTGCTGCATTCAAAAACCACGATTGGGGCGCGGGTCAAGATATATCCCGGCGTCACGTTAGGGCGGGCGGATATCTACCGTCCCAGCGAACGCTCGCGCTTCGCAGGGATCGTGATCGAGGACGATGTAATCCTCTCTCCGGGGGCGAAGGTCTTGTGCAAAGAGGGCGTGCTGGTAGTGCGGCGCGGCACGCTGGTGGGCGCAAACGCGGTGCTGTTGGAATCAACCGGCGCGGATGAGGTCTGGGCGGGGCTGCCGGCGAGGTGTGTTGGCAAGCGTGAATACTAACCGCTCCGAAAGGCGCATTTGCATCGTCCCGCAGGTGAGCGGGGTGGGGGGAATGGTGACGTTCACCCAAAAGCTCAAAGAAGGGTTGAGCCGCGAGGGGATCGAGGTGACCCATCGGTTGGATGCCGCGCCAATCCAGGCGGTGCTGGTGGTGGGGGGGACGCGCGCGCTGGCTGGCTTGTGGCGCGCCAAACGGGCGGGAATCCCCATCGTGCAGCGCCTGGACGGTATGAACTGGCTCCACCGGCGGCGCGGATTGATGGGGGCTGGGCTGCGGCACTATCTGCGGGCTGAATATGGCAATTATTTGCTGGCGTTCATCCGCCGCCGGCTGGCAGACCGGATCGTCTATCAAAGCGAGTTCGCCAGAGACTGGTGGAAGCGTCAAAAAGGCGCAACGCGCGCCGCGCATTGGGTCATCCATAACGGCGTGGATCTGGCGCGCTACTCGCCGCACGGAACGGAGGAACCCCCCGAAGACTGCTGGCGGGTGTTGATGGTTGAGGGCAGCCTGATGGGTGGATATGAACTCGGCTTGCAGGTTGCGCTGCGGTTTATGGGGCGCCTGGCGCAGCAGCTGCGCGCCCAGCCGGTGCAGGAGTACCCAGGCAGGCTCGAACTACAGATCGTGGGGCGCGTCGCGGAGGCGCTGCGCCGCGGTTTGGAACAGGAGATTGGTGCAGCGGGCGAGGCGGCGAACTTTGAGGTGAATTGGGCGGGTTTGGCGCCGCCGGAGCAGATTCCAGCAATTGACCGGTCGGCGCACCTGCTTTACTCGGCGGATATCAACCCAGCCTGCCCGAACAGCGTGATCGAAGCGCTGGCGTGCGGACTGCCGGTGGCGGCGTTCGACACGGGCGCGCTGCCAGAACTGGTGTACGGCGACGCCGGGCGGATTGTCCCGTATGGCGGCGATCCGTGGCGGCTGGAAACCCCCGACACCGCGCGCCTGGCGGAAGCCGCGCTGGAAATCCTGATGGATCAGCCGCGCTTTCGGACAGCCGCCCGCCGCCAGGCTGAACAGCGCTTTGGGCTGGAACGCATGGTCGCGGCGTATTTGGAAGTGCTGTTGGAAGCATGAGCGAAAACCGGTCACTGCTCAACCTGGCAGCCTGGACTGCCAGCCGGCTGCCCATGCCGGTCAGACGCCAGTTCTACCGCGTCCCGGGGCTGGCGCGGCTGCTGCGGGGGGCGTTGAACCGCGCCGCGCCGCCGGGTCTGAGCGTGGTGCGCGTGGCGGCTGGCGGTTTGCAGGGCTGCCCGCTGCAGCTCGATCTGCAAAGCGAAAAGGACTACTGGCTCGGCACGTACGAACCGGATTTGCAGGCGGCGTTGGAACGCTTTATCCAGCCCGGGATGGTCGTCTATGATGTGGGGGCGAATATCGGCTACATCAGCCTGCTGCTGGCGCGCCGGGTGGGTCCTGGCGGTCAGGTGTACGCGTTCGAGGCGCTGCCAGCCAATCAGCAGCGCCTGCGCGCTAACCTCGCCCTGGGCGACCCTGATGAGCGGGTCACGCTTGTGCCGGCGGCGGTGGTGGAAACCAGCCGCCCGGTGAAATTCCTGATCGGACCTTCTGGCGGAATGGGAAAAGCTGAAGGTTCGGCGGGACGGGATGAATATGACTATCCCGAAACGGTGGAGGTGGAGGGTCTGAGCCTGGACGACTTTGTGTATCAGTCAGGCAATCCGCCGCCGCAGGCGGTCAAGCTGGACATTGAAGGCGGCGAGGTGCTGGCGCTGCCGGGGATGCGGCGTCTCTTGACCGAAGCGCGCCCGCTGGTCTTGATGGAGCTGCACGGATCCGAAGCCGCCCGGACAGCCTGGGAGGTTTTCCGATCAGCCGGCTATCGCCTGCGCCGGATGGAAAAAGGATATCCCACTATCGAGGATCTCAGCAACCTGGATTGGAAAGCCTACCTGGTTGCATTGGGTAATGATAAGTGAATGAAGAAAGGATAGTCTTCCCAGGGCGGTTGGCAATTCAGCAGCGCGTGCTGCCGCGCTACCGCGCCCCGTTCTTCGAGGCGCTGGCTCAGGCTTGCGCGGGCGGCTTGAGCGTATTTGCCGGGCAGCCTCTGCCGGACGAGCAGATCGCCCCGGTTGAAACGCTCGACCATGCGCGCCTCTTCCCAGCGCGCAACCGGCATTATTTCAACCCGGGCTCGCCGTTTTATCAGTGCTGGCAGGAGGGCATTGTGGTCTGGCTTGAACGCTGGCAGCCGGACGCCTTGATTGTGGAAGCCAACCCGCGCTACCCCAACACGCGCCGCGCGGTGAGCTGGATGCATGCGCACAAGAAACCGGTCCTGGGGTGGGGGTTGGGAGCGCCCCGGCTGAATGGTCTGCTCGGCGGGCTGCGCAGCGGCACACGCCGGCGCTTCTTGAGCATGCTGGACGGGATGATCGCCTACTCTCAACGCGGGGCGCTGGAATACCAGGCGCTGGGTTTTGACAAGGAGCGGGTCTTCGTCGCCCCCAATGCGGCGGCGGCGAAACCGGCGCATCCTAATCCCGTTCGCCCGGAAACGTTTGGGGAGCGTCCGGTCGTTTTATTCGTGGGACGGCTGCAGCGGCGCAAGCGGCTCGATCTGCTGCTGCAGGCGTGCGCCAGCCTGCCGCGGGCGCAGCAACCGCGCCTGCAAATTGTCGGCGAGGGACCCGCCCAAGCCGAACTGCAGGCGCTCGCCGGCAGGGTCTACCCTGAGGCTGAGTTCCCCGGCGCTAAATACGGTGAAGAATTAGAGTGTTATTTCAGGGACGCCGACCTGTTTGTGCTGCCAGGCACGGGCGGGCTGGCGGTGCAGCAAGCGATGGCGTTTGGGCTGCCTGTCATCGTCGCCCAGGGCGATGGCACGCAGGAGGATCTGGTTCGACCTGAAAACGGCTGGCGCATCCCGGCGGATGATCCGGCGGCGCTGCAGACTGCTCTGCGAGAAGCGCTGGCGGACCCGGGGCAGCTGCGCCGCATGGGGGCAGAGTCGTACCGGATCGTCGCACAGGAGGTCAACCTGGAGGCGATGGTGGGGGCGTTTGTGCGGGCGTTGAACCACATAACCGGCTCATCCTTGCCGGGTGGGTGAGAGGCGTTCTCGATTTTCGTCCATTTACCCCTAAATTGATGTAAAATGTGAGAGTAGGAGGGCGCCTGCGATGAAGCGATCTTGGGTCATTTTTTCTTTAGCATCAGCTATAACCATTTTCTTTAGTCTGGCGGGGGGTTCACTCGGCGTGTCTTTTGCCAGGGCGGGGGCGGCATTTCCCGGGCAGGCGCAGGCGGTATACGGTAAAGTAACACCCAACGCCGATGGTGAAATCGTCGCGGGACCCGCAGCTGAGCCGAACAACAACGATAATTTTAACTTTCCAATTATCATCAACGCTCAGCCCTATTCGAATACGCAAAGCGTGGCGGCTTACACCGTTGTAGGGGATGATCCTAAGATTTCCTGCAACGATAACGACACCGGGTACGCAACAGCGTGGTACCGTTATACCCCCTCCGAAAACCAGACGCTGACGATCAGCACCCTCAACAGTGATTACGACACAGTGCTGGCAATCTGGACGGGGACGCGCGGCAGCCTGACGAGCGTGACCTGCAACGACGATTTTGGCGGCACCCTTCAATCGCTGGTGACCGTCAACCTGACTGCCGGGACGACCTATCAGATCGAGGTGGCGTCGTGGGAGTATATCCGCGCGGGCGACCCTTCGAGCCTGACCCTGAATGTGAGTTTGCCTGGGGAACCTGAGATCGTCGTGAAAGGCAACCATCTTTCGATTGTCAACGGCGATTCCACGCCTGCGTTAACCGATCACACCGATTTTGGCAACGCAGTTGTTCCGGGGGGAACGGTTGTGCGCACCTTTACGATCGAGAATTGGGGTTCGGGTAGCCTGACCCTGGACGGTTTGCCGAAGGTGAGCATCAGTGGGGCGCAGGCGGCGGATTTCACGGTCACGGTCCAGCCAACCAGCCCGGTCGAAGCGGGCGGTTCGACCACCTTCAACGTCCGCTTCTCACCGTCAGCCGTGGGTTTGCGCAGCGCGGTCGTCAGCATCGCCAACAACGACAGCGACGAGAACCCGTTCACGTTTGCCATCCAGGGGACTGGGGTTGCCACCCCGATCGAGAGTTATCCGATCTATCTGCCGCTAATCGCGCGATGATCGTCTAATAAAGCCGGGCAAATCGTCCGGCGCAGCGGAGGACCGCCTTGAAGCAGGGCTGACCGGTTTTCTACTCGTCAGCCTTGGTTGACTTAGAATGGGGGAATATCCCGCAGCGTTCGATTTCGTGTAGAATTGGACTATGCGTTTGCTGTTCGTTGCCGACGGACGATCGCCGATCGCCTTGAACTGGATCCAGCATTTTCTTAAAACGGGCGATGAGGTCCATCTCGTCTCCACCTTTGCGTGCGCTCCCGAACCAGGATTTGCGTCGTATCATTTCGTCCCGGTCGCGTTCAGCGCGCTCAAGCGCGCAGACGGCGCAGGGAGCCAGCCGGCTGCGCTCGGAACGACCGTGCGGCTGCGCACCCAGGTGCGTCAATGGCTGGGACCGTTCACCCTGGGCTCGGCGGCTCGGCGGCTAAAACAGATCGTCGCGCAGATCCAGCCCGACCTGGTGCACGCGCTGCGCATTCCGTACGAGGGGATGTTAGCGGCAGCGGCGCTGCGGGGGCTGCAACCCCCGCTCCTGATTTCGGTCTGGGGAAACGATTTCACGCTCCACGCTCCTTCCACGCCTTTGATGAGGTATAACACCCGCCGCGCGTTGCAGCGCGCCGATGCGCTGCATGCAGACTGTCAGCGCGACGTGCGGCTGGCGCGGGGGTGGGGCTTCGCCGCCCAAAAGCCGGCGATTGTCCTACCGGGCGCGGGCGGCGTGCAGAGCGAGGTTTTCTACCCGAACCCCAGCGCGGTGCGCGCGCCGGTGATTATCAACCCGCGCGGTTTTCGAGCGTATGTGAACAACGCCGCGTTTTTCCGCGCGATCCCGAAGGTGCTGGCGGCGCAGCCAGCGGCGCGCTTCCTCTGCCCGGCGATGCTGGAGCAGCCCCAGGCGCGCCAATGGGCAGCCGAGTTGGGGGTCGCCTCCAGCGTGGAATTACTGCCCCGCCAGCAACGCTCCCAGATGGCGCAGTTGTTCCGCCAGGCGCGGATTGTGGTCTCGCCCAGCAACCACGACGGCACGCCAAACACGCTGCTGGAAGCGCTTGCCTGCGGATGCCTGCCGGTGGCGGGCGATCTGGAATCGATCCGTGAATGGATCACGCCGGAAGAGAACGGGCTGCTGGTGGACCCGAACGACCCTCAGGCGCTGGCGCAGGCGATGCTGCGGGCGATTGTAGATGATGAACTGGTGGAACGCGCCCGCCGGATCAACGCCGAATTGATCCTCCGGCGCGCGGAGCACAAGACGGTGATGCAAGAAGCCGAAGTTTTTTATCGAACGCTCTTGGAGACAGCCCTCAATCCCCCCGAATAAGACCGCAGGTTCAGACAGCCAGAGCCAGCTTCTCAGCTTGCTCCGCCTCGCGCAGGCGCTGGCGCAGGTGCTTGACCAGCCGGACGACCGCTTCGCCAGCCGGCTGCTGGATCATTTCGCGTTTAGCCAGCAGCGGGATGCCGTTGTTGACCGAACCGAGAACTAGCGAATAGGCAAGCGGGATCAGCGCCGCGGGTTCGTGCCCAAACGCCTGAGGCAATTTCTCCGGGCTGATGCCCACCCGCGGGTCGAACATATTGACAACCAGCGCGATCTTCTTTGGGCTGAGGTTGAGGAGCGGCGCAAGCTCGATAAACTTGCGCACCCGGGAGATCGAGGGGATATCCAATGTTGAGACCAGGACGGTCAGATCGCTCACATCCAGGGCGGCGAGGGTAATATCATTGAGCCGGTGCGAGGTATCCAGCACGACATAGGGGAAAAGCTCGCTGAAGTAGGTTGCAAGCTGGGCGAACTGCGGTCCGGTGATCAACTCGGCGCGTTCGGGGCGCGTCGGATGCAGGATCTTCACGCCGGACGGATGCTTGACCAAAACATCGTTCACGAGTTCGGGATCCAACTCGTCCACCCGCGGCGCCAGATCGGCGATGCCCAGAGGGCTCTGGGTGTTGAAAAGCACCGGAACATCGCCAAACTGCAGATCGCCGTCGATGATCGCCGCGGGGTGCTCCTCGCTGTGCAGCCCCAGCGCCAGGTTGACCGCCAGCATCGTGCAGCCCGAACCGCCGCGCGGGCTGTAGACGGTGATGATCCTTCCCCGCGTCCGCCTGGCTTGGGCGGGGAGCGCCGCAGCCATTGCGGGGCGATTCTTGCGGTTCTGGAACGCCTGCGCCCCGGCGCGCTCAACTGCCAGGACGAGTTCGTCAATCATCGGCGGTTTTGTCAGGAAATCACGCGCCCCAGCCAGCATCGCGCGGCGCATATAATCCAGGTCATCCTGAACGGTTAGAATGACGATTTCTGTGTTTGGCACATCGCGCTTGATATTTGCCGTGGCGGTGATGCCGTCCATGTCGGGCATGTTGACATCCATCACTACCACATCCGGTTTGAGCTGGCGCACGAGTTGGATGGCTTGCAGCCCGTTCGAAGCAGTGGCAACGACATCGATGTCGTCTTGAAAGCGCAGCGAGCGGACGATTGTCTCGCGGGTTTGGGTGATGTCATCCACCAGGATGACCCGGATCACCTCGCCGGGCGCGCGCGCGGGCACCGGCGGGATCGGCGCGACCACCCCGATGGCAGATGCAGTAGCGTAACGATGATCCAATTGAGCCGATGGGGGCGCCGCGGTTGCCGCCGCCGGAGCGCTGGCTGCCGGCTGACTGAGGGGCGCTGGAGCGCCGCTGGGAAGCGGAATGGGCTCCTCTTCAGGTTTGGCTTTGTGGCGGAACAGGCTGCCGAACAGGCGGCTGAAAAATGACGGCTTCTTTTCCACCGCAGCGCCGCCGGCCGCGGAGGGGCGGGGGGGCGGCGCCAGGGGGGTCAATTGATCGAGCTTTTCTGGGAAGAAGCGCGCCGTGAAAACGCGCCTGAACTCCTCATAGGGCACGCCCACGCCGTACAACTCGTAAAGCAGTTCCCAGGCGGGTGGATAATTGAAATCTTGCTGAAGCACTTCATCGACGAAGCGCGCCCCGGCGCGCTTATCGCGCTTTCGGTAAGCTTTGCGAGCCTGTGATAGACGTCTGTCCAGCTTGCGGTTCGCCATGGGATTAGAAGTTTATTGCCCGTCCTAGTGCGTCTTCTGCGGCTTCCATCAGCGTTTCGCTCAGGGTGGGGTGCGCATGAACGTTCCGCCCGATCTCGTGCGCGGTGATCTCCATCATTTGCGCCAAGGTCAGTTCGGGTAACAGCTCGGTCACTTCGGGACCGATCAGGTGCGCGCCTAAGATCTCGCCATACTCTGCGTCGGTGACGATCTTCACCCAACCCACCGCCTCGCCCAGACCGAGCGCCTTGCCGTTCGCCTGGAAGGGGAAGCGCCCAACCTTGACGTTGTAACCGCGTTCGCGCGCCTGGGCTTCCGAAAGCCCAAACGCAGCCACCTGCGGCTGGCAGTACGTGGCGCGCGGCATCATCTCATAATTGAGCGCAACCGTCTCGGCGCCGGCAATGTTCTCGGCGCACACGATGCCCTGAGAGGAGGCGACATGCGCCAGCATCAGCTTGGCGGTCACATCTCCGATCGCCCAAATGCCGGGGACGTTGGTCGCCATGCGCTCGTCGATCTCGACCGCGCCGCGCTCGCTGAGCTTTACGCCCTGCTCTTCCAGACCCAGCCCCTTTCCGTTCGGGCGAAAGCCGATCGCAACCAACGCCTGCTCAGCCTCGAGCGTTTTTTGTTCTGCGCCGTTCGAGACTTTGACTTTGACGCCCGTTTCGGTCGCCTGGATTTCCTCTACCCGGTGCCCGGTGAGGCAGTTGATCTTGCGCCGTTTGAAATTCTTTGCCAGTTCTTCGCCGACTTCTTCATCTTCGAGCGGGACCAGACGCGGCAGCATTTCAACGAGCGTGACTTCCACGCCGTAAGAGTGCCAGACCGTGGTAAACTCCACCCCGATTGCCCCGGCGCCGATCACGATGGCGGATTTGGGCAGCTTTTCTTGCAGGATGGCTTCCTGATAGGTCACGATTTTCTCGCCGTCGATCTGCCAGCCCGGCGGAACAGCAACGCTGGCGCCGGTTGCAACGACGATGTTCTTTGCCTGTATCTCGGTTGACTTTCCTTCGGCGTCGGTGAAGGTCAGTCGATCGCGTCCGGTGAGTTTTGCCGCGCCCAGATGCACGTCAATGCCGTTCTTCTTCATCAAGAAGCCAACGCCTTTCACCAGGCGGTCGGAAACCTGACGGCTGCGTTTAACTGCCACGCTGTAATCCAGCTTCAGGTTCTCGAAGGAAAAACCCAGTTCCCGCCCGCGTTCGCGCAGCGTGTGGGCAACTTCGGCGTTCTTAAGCAAGGATTTGGATGGAATGCAGCCGACGTTCAAACAAACGCCTCCAAGCCATTGTTTATCAATGATTGCAGTTTTCATGCCAAGCTGAGCGCAGCGGATCGCACATACATAACCCCCCGGACCGGCGCCAATCACAGCCACATCGTATTGATCCATGATGTCTCCTGATTAAGTTATAGTATGCGGCAGGGGACACCTGCCGCAACAATTATGTCACCCATTGAGCGCACTTTGTTCTCATTATAATTCTTGCAAACTAAGGGGTCAAGTGAGCCTACAGTACTGTAAAGTGGAGAGATCCTGCGATTAAGTGCTGCGCAGGACCTCTTTTTTCGAGAAGCGTTGTGTAAACCAGCCGCGGCTGGGGTAAATCTGGTCCTGGTTCAACTCCAGGTTTGCAGCGTGTCGATCAGTTTTGCGAGGAAATAGTCCGCGATCGCCCCGTCCAGGACGCGGTGATCGAAGGTCAAGCCGAGGTAAGCCATGGTGCGGATGGCGATCACATCTCCAAGGTTCTGGTCGCTGATCACGACCGGGCGTTTCTGGATCGCTCCGACCCCCAGAATCGCGCATTGCGGCTGGTTGATGATCGGGGTGGCAAAAAGCGAACCGCTCACGCCGTGGTTGGTGATGGTGAAAGTGCCGCCCTGAACTTCGTCAGGGACGAGCTGGCGGGCGCGGGCGCGCGCAGCCAGGTCGTTGACCGCCCGGGCGATCCCCAGGAGCGAGAGGCTGTCGGCGTTCTTGATCACCGGGACGATCAAACCTGCGTCGCCAAGTGAGACCGCCACGCCGATGTTGATCGCGGGGTGGAGTTGGATGCCCGCTTCGGTGAAAGATGAATTGACCAGCGGGAAGGCTTTGAGCGCCGCCACGGAAGCAGCGACAAAGTAAGCGGTAAACGTCAGATTGACGCCATCGCGCGCGAAAGCCTCTTTGTTGGCTTGCCGGTGCGCCACAACGCGCCCCAGATCGGCTTCCATGATGGTGGTGACGTGCGGAGCGGTGTGCTTGCTGCGCAGCATGTGTTCGGCGATCTGCTTGCGCAGCGGGCTGAGCGTCAGCAGTTCGCCCGCCGCAAAGACGGGCGCGGCTGGTTGGGGCGCCGGAGCGGGAACCGCCGGCTGCTCCGCCGGCGGGGGCGCGGAGCCGCGGCTGGCTAAATACGTTTCTACATCCTTCTTAGTGATCCGCCCGCCTTGCCCGGTGCCGCGGATCTGGTAGAGATCCACGCCATGCTCGCTCACCATGCGGGCGACAACCGGCGAAATGAAACCCAGGGAGCGGTCGCGCGGCGGCTCGATGGCGCTCTCAGGCGGCGGGACGGGAGCGGCTGCCACGGCTGGCGCGACGGACGGGGCAGCCGGTGCGGTAGCCGGCGGCTCGGCTGATTTGGCGGCGTCAGCAGGACTGCTTTCCTGCGGCTGTTCGCCAGGCTGACCGATCCATGCCAGCCGCGTGCCCGCCTGCACGGTGGTGCCTTCGGGAACCAGCACTTGTAGCAGCACGCCGGCAGCCGGGCTGGGAACTTCGGTGTCCACCTTGTCGGTGTTGACCTCCACCAGCGGTTCGAATTCGGCTACCGTTTCGCCGGGGGCTTTCAGCCAGCGCGTCAAGGTTCCCTCCACCACAGATTCCCCCAACAGGGGCATGATCACCTGGATTGCCATGGGTCCTCCTTGAATACGTAATCAGGATAGTTCAGCGCCCCAACGCAGCTAGGATATCGGAGCATAACTACCCGGGTCAACTTCGCGCATGATCGCGTACACGGTCTCGAAAACGTTGTCCACATTGGGCTTGGACCAGTAGTCGCCGTCCGAGCCGTAGGCGGGGCGGTGCGGCTGCGAGGTGAGGGTGCGCGGCGGTGAATCCAGCCATTGATAACCACCCTGGCGCTCGATGACTTGCTGGAGCATGTAGGCGGTAGTACCGCCCGGTACGTCTTCGTCCAGGAACAGGATGCGCCCGGTTTTCTTGAGCGACTCAAGGATGCGCGCGTGGATGTCGAACGGCAGCAGGGTCTGCACATCGATCACTTCGACTTCGATGCCCACCTGGGAAAGCTGGCTGGCTGCCTCGAGCGCGATCCGGCAGCAGGCGCCGTAGGTCGCCAGGGTCAGGTCATCTCCGGCGCGCAGCACTTCCGGGATGCCCAGCGGCATAGTGAACTCGGACAGATTGTCGGGGCGGCGCTCTTTGAGGCGATAGCCGTTCAAGACCTCGACCAGCAGGGCGGGCTCTTCGGCGCGCAGCAGGGTGTTATAGAAACCCGCCGCGCGGGTCATATCGCGCGGGACGAGCACGTGCATGCCGCGCACCAGGTTGATGATCCCCGCCATGGGCGAGCCCGAATGCCAGATGCCTTCCAGCCGGTGGCCGCGCGTGCGGACGATGACCGGGGCGCGCTGTCCGCCGCGGGTGCGCCAGAGCAAATTCGCCAGGTCGTCCGCCATGATCTGCAGTGCGTAGAGCAGATAATCCAGGTATTGGATTTCGCACAGCGGGCGCAGCCCGCGCACCGCCATCCCTATCGCCTGCCCCAGGATGGTGGCTTCGCGGATGCCGGTATCCGAGACGCGCAGCACGCCGTATTTATCTTGCATCCCACGCATCCCTTGATTGACATCGCCGAGCTTGCCGACGTCTTCGCCGAACGCGATCAGGCGCGGTTCGCGCGCCAACATGCTGTCGAAGGCGGCGTTGAGCAATTCGAAACCGTAGATTTCGGGCGAATCCGGTGAATAGACCGGAGCAACCGGCGGCACGTGCAGCGCCGATCTCGGTCCTTCAAGATAGAGCTCGGAATGGTAACGGTCGTAAGCCGCCGCTTCCAGCCGCTGCCGCCAATCGCGCAGTTTCTGGCGCGCCCCGGCGTTGGGGGAGGCTGGCGAAAGGTTGCGCGTGAGGGTGAGCGCCTGGCGGGCGGCAGTGCTCAGGTCGCGGCGCAGCGGCAAGGGCAAGCCGTTCAACCGGCTGGTTAGCTCGCCCAGGGCGGCTGCCTCCGGAGAACCGGCGGCAAGCTGATCGAGGATTCCGGTCAGTTCAGCCCGATCAGCCAGGATCGGGTTTTGGTAGGCTTCCCAGGCGCGCTGACGGACGGCTTCGACCTCGGCGCGATCCTCCTGCTCGATCTGCTCGAGTTCGGCTTCGTCAGCCAGCTTTTCGGACAGAATCCACTCGTGGAACTTTTTAATGCAATCCCATTCCTGTTCCCATTGGAGGCGTTCGGGTGATTTGTAGCGCTCGTGGCTGCCGGAGGTCGAATGTCCTTGCGGCTGGGTCAGCTCGTCCACGTGAATGAGGGAGGGCAGATGATCGCGGCGGGCGGCGGCGGCTGCCTGACGGTAGACCTCGACGAGAGCTGGATAGTCCCAACCGTTCACGCGGTAAATATCGAAGCCGTCGCAGCAATCTCCCGACGGGCGGTGAAAACCTTTAAGGAGCTCGGAGATGTTTTCTTTGGCAATCTGGCTCTCGTTGGTGACCGAGATGCCATAGCCGTCGTCGTAGATGGTGACCAGGGCTGGCGAGCGCAGCACACCGATGGCATTGATCGACTCCCAAAACAGACCCTCGGCAGCGGAGGCGTTGCCGATGATGACGAACGCGATCTCATTTCCATCGTGCGAGAGGGTTTTGAATTGTTTCAACTCGTCCAGTTCGCGGAAGAGGCGCGAGGCGTAAGCCAGCCCAACCGCGCGCGGCATTTGCGAGGCGGTGGGCGCGACGTCCGCCGAGGAATTGCGCTGGGCGGTCAGATCGACCCAATTACCATTTGGATCAATCGAGCGGGTAGCAAAGTGGGCGTCCATCTGACGCCCGGCAGAAGACGGGTCGGCAGCCAGGTCGGCATGGGCGTAGAGCTGGGCAAAAAGCTGCTCCAGCGTGGTCATGCCGGTGGCGAACATCAGGGTCTGGTCGCGGTAGTAGCCGGAGCGCCAGTCGCCGGGCTGGAAGACGCGCGCCATCGCAAGCTGCGGCAGCTCCTTGCCAGCGCCGAAGATGCCGAACTTGGCTTTGCCGCTCATGACTTCGCGCCAGCCGACGTAGCTCACCTGACGGCTGCGCACGGCGGTACGGTAATCCTGCAGGATTTCGTCCCGGCTCAACCCCAAGGATTCGAGCTTGCCCGATACAACGGGCTTGCCATTGGCTTTTTGACTGCTCATTTATGCTGATTGCCTCCTGTGGGCTTGCTTTTCAACCAAGTAAAACTGAAATATGGAGTTTTCAAGGATCAACTTGTCAGGATTGCATTGCGAGCGGCGCTGAACTACCAGGATTATACCGCCCTTTTTGGTCGAAAATTGTCCCGCCCGCAGAACCCTAGAAATGCGACCCGCAGATCGCCGCTTGAAGAAGTTCCTGGCTCCCGGAGTTTCAGCGCCGGATGAACGGCAGGAAGGTGCGCGGCCAATCCGGCGGCGGAACGAAATAAAGCGCATCCTGCTGCACCCAGCCGCTCAGATTCCCAAACTTGACGCGCTGCCAATAAGCCCCTTTTGCCAGCACTCCGTTCAGGTCTTTGTAGTGCATTCCTAGCGTTGTACCGCTGGAGCCGGCGGGCAGGCTGGCAAAAGCGGCGTAGTTGCTGCCGGGTCCCAAGCGCAGCTCGGTGAGCCGCCCAGCCTGAACGGGTTGGTCGGGCGCGTAAAGGTTGTTCTGAACTTTGGGGTGGACGTAAACCATCATCAGCGCGTTGCCGACCAGCGCCTCGAGGTCGGGGGCGGCGGCGCCTGCCGCCGGCGGCAGCCCAGGCAGTCTGATTTCCCCTGCGCCGCGCGTTTCAATTGCTGGTGGGACTGCTGTATCGCCGGCCGCGCCCATGCCGCACTTGCGGGTGAAATTGCAGTAGGTGTTGTTGACCGCCTGACCATAGACCACCATGGTGGACGAGCCGCCGCTGTCCAGCGAGACCGCGTCGGTAGCGCCCAGCCGGTCTTTGAGAAACTGCCCCAGCTCGCGGATGCTGATGCCCTCGCTCACGCCGGCGTGCCAGCCGTCGGCGACGATGGTGTAGACGTAGCTGCTGTTGAACGCCACGGCGGTGCGCGAGTTGGGAACAAAGGCGTCGGGGTTATCCGGGTCGATGGAGATCACCCCGCCGGTCAGAAAATGGTAATCGCCGCCCAAAGCCGCGTAGGTCTTGTCCCAGTTCACCTGGGGCGAGGCGGCGCAGTTGCTGATTTCCTGCGATATTCCAATCTCGTCGCCCAACTGGATGCGGTCGAGCAGCAGCGTGCGCGCTTCGCCGCTGGCGGAAAGGACGATGTGATCGAATGGGATCAGGGTGTTGCCGCGCTGATCTCGAATCTGGACAATCGTTCCGAGCGCCATGGCTGGCGCGGGCAGCACCAGGTTGGGGCGGGACATCTCCACCAGCACCTCCACCCCCGAATTGTCGGTGAGGGTAGATGAATTGTAATGAGAGGTGAACAGCACCAACTCATCGGGACCGCGCGCCCGGTTCACCCCGTTGATCTTGCGCGTAGCCCCCGTTCGGCGCACGGTGAGGAATTGGTCGCGCGGGGTGTGATAGACGCATTTTCCGATGTAGGCGCTGCGGTCGAGGTTCCAGGCAAAACCGGTGTCGCCGGTGTAATCGCTGAAGCGCTGGACGTACCAGCCGGATTGGATTTGCCCGCTGAGGGGACGGCCGCTGGCGAGGTTGAAATAATAACCGTTCACCGCGGTCACCACCCAGTTGCGCCCGCCCCAGTTTTCACCCCAGTAATTGATCGCTTCGCTGTAGCGGGCGGACATCTCGCTCACCTTTTCGCGCCCTTCGACCAGCTTGCCCTGGGCGATCGCCGTATCCAGCGTGACGTTTGGTTCGCTGCGGTTCAGACGGCTCACGAACAGGTCAATCGGGCGGGGGCTGTTCAGGTGAAAATACTGAAAGTCGATCCCGGGCGCCAGCGGGGTCCAGTCGCTCGGCGCGGATTGGGCAGCTCCCGTTGCGTCCAACAGGAGCAGGCAGAGCATCAGCATTGCAAAGCGGCGGTGCATGACTGAATTATAATGGGTTTGAAGTTGGTATAATCGGCATAATCTCAGCGTGTGATTTTATCCGAGCTTGATGGTGGGTGGATTTTTTTACAACCACCCGGCGAAAAGGAATAAATCATGGAAGATAAACCGAAAAGAAACGTTTTGCGCACGGTTCTGATTGTGCTTGGGGTTTTGGCGCTCTGCTGCGTGCTGGTCTATGCCAGCGGGTTTGTGCTGATGCCCCTGGTAGGACCGCTGCTCGAACAGCAGGCTGGGTTGTTGAACCCGGTCGTGCAGGAAACCCCGGCGGAACCTGCGGGCGACGAGACGCCGACGCCGGCAGCCCTTGGGACGGATTTCTTTGCGCCGTTTGAAACCACGACCCCGACCCTGCCGCCCACGCCCACCAGCACTTCTACCGGCACCCCCACGATGGTCACGCCCAGCGCCACGCCCACCCAGGCGCTGCCGTCTGTGGCAAGCTGCGTCCCGCCGGGCGAGCGGGTGCGCGCCCTGGTCACCAAAATCCTGAGCGGCGACACAATCCAGGTGGTGATCCGCGAACAAACGTACATGGTGAGGTACATCGGGATCAGATCGCCTGCATTGGGGCTTCAATCCGAGCCGTACGCGCTAGAAGCGGCGCTCGCCAACCAGTCGCTGGTTCAGAACCAGGTGGTCACGCTGATCAAGGACGCCTCCGACGTGGATGCGGATGGTGCGAGCCTGGTGCGCTACGTGTTTGTCAACGATATTTTCGTCAACTACGATATGATCAGCCGCGGCATGGCGCAAGCCGACTCGATCCCGCCGAACACCTCCTGCGATGCCCAATTTCAACTGGCGCAGCAAGAAGCTATGGAAAACCGGCGCGGGATGTGGCAAGAGGGCGTTCCAGTGGAGCCGCCGCCGGACGTCTCTACCCCTGAAACAACCGAACAGGCGCTGGCGGAAACCCAGCCCTGCGACTGCAAAGGACCCGATTTGCAGTGCGATGATTTCGCCACGCGCGCCGACGCCCAGGCGTGTTTTGACTTTTGCAAAGCGCAGGGGTTGGGGGATATATTCTTGATGGATTCCAACGGAAACGGCGCCGCCTGCGAGGACAAGCGCCCCTGATTGATTTCCCCTGATCTTAGGCAAGCGTTATCGAGTTGACCCACAGCGGCGGCGTCACCGGCGCGGCAGGGGCGCGCTTGCGTTTGGCTGCCACGGTCGCTGCCATAAATCAATGCCCAAGATCGCCCAGGTCAATAGCAATAACAGTGTCCAGTATGCAGCGCTCCACCAGTACAGCAGCTCTCTTTGGTGGATCACAAGGTAAGGCGCGTTTGCCAGAAGGACCAACGCCAGCCCAAGCAGGGGGGAATTCAGAAAGAGCGGGACGACCCCCAAAGCGAGCGGGGTGAGGTAACTGTTGCCAGCTGCATATGGGGCGAGCAGTAGCGAAGCTGCAATGAGGAATCCGATCAGTTCATTGGAGAGGTGGTTGCGGTTCCGCAGCCCGGTTGCAACCGTACCTCCAAATATCGCCAGTCCAGCCAGCGCGGCGAGAGGAAAGGAGACGCCCCAACGCGAAGCGCAAGCCCAAAGCGAACTGTCCATAATGCTGCCGCGTTGCTCTATGACAAGAACAGCCTCGATCCATTCTCGTCCTTTCCAAAATAGGCTGACTGCCACAATCGCAAGCACCCCCAGGATCACCCGAACGTTCTGCGGCTTTTCTAGCTGCGAAAACATAAAAAAGGGCAGGATAAGCAACAAGATCCAGCTTTCTTGAATTTTCGTTGCAATGAGCAGGATGCCTGCGATCACGGCGGCGGGGCTGCCATAGTCAAAACCGTACACGAGCAGCAGCGCTCCCACAATCACCAACGCTTCTAGATTTCCGTCCGCGATGGTTCTGAGTGTTGGATAGGATGTCGCCAGGGCGAAAATGGCGAAAATTCGCAGACTTTTCGGGGCGTCTGGGACGCTGATGATCAGAACTGCAAGGGTAACGAGCGCGAGCAAACCCCAACTGAGGCGGAACGGTAGAAAACCCAGCGGCAGCAGAACTACGATGCTCCAGGGCGGGATGCGTAGACCGGTTTGCGCATCTCCATATTGTATGACGCCATCTTTGATCCCCGCCCACAAACCCTTCCAATCCATTGCCAGGGTCGTGCCCTCGATGGGGATGATCGCAAAGAATCCGAGCATGACGCCAACCGCAACTAGACTCCCGATTGCGACGGCAATGGCTCTGACGGTAATGTTAATGTTTCTTCATCCTCGGTTCATCTCTTTATGGATTGTTGGAGCAACTTTTCTTATCCAACTCGCTTCATTTTGGTTCAACCCCCGCACGCTGACATCACAGAGCCTCTTTATAGACATGAGACATGACCCCAGGCGTCTTTAGAAAAAGACCTTTCGAGTATTTGAAAGCTCGAAAGGTCCAGGGTTCGATCAATCTTTCCAGAAGTCGAGAAACTCGCGGTCTTTATCCTTGACATCCGCGCCGATCATCGGGTGGAGCGCAAGGTCGGGCGAATAGCGGCTGGCAGGCGGGGTGCGCCCGAGCGCTTCAGCCATGGCGCGCACGTGGTGCGGCGCGCCCCCGCAGCAGATGCCGATGTAATTCACGCCGATTTCCAGCGCCTGTTTGGCAAAATCAGCCATCTCGAACCGGTCGCACATGAACGGCTCGAGGGCGATCGGGAAACCGCGTTCGCGCCCCGGCAGCCGCAGGTGTTGGAAGGCGAACTGTTCGGGGTTAGTGTGATAAGGCACCGGCTGAGCAGCTACGTAATTGCTCACCTCCTGGCGGATGGCTTTGAGCAGCGGCAGCATGGTTGCGGGACCGCGCGAGCAGTTCAGCCCGACGACGTCCGCTCCCTCACTGGCGAGGGTCTTACAGGCTTCTACGAATCCCGCGCCGTCGCGCAGCGTGTCCTGGGTGGCGCCAAAGGTGATCATGGCGGGCAGCCCAAATTTCTTGATCACTTCGAGCGCCAGCAAGCCTTCGCCCAGGTAATCGATCGTCTCGGCGATGATGAAATCTGCGCCTTCATCCACCGCCCATCCCACCTGCTCGGTATAGATTTGGCGCACTTTTTTTGAAGTGGCTTCTTTGTTGTGATGGTCATAGACCCAGGTGTTGGCAATGTTCCCTGCCACCAGGGCGTTTCCCTCAGCGGCGACCTCGCGCGCCAAGCGCACCGCCTGGCGGTTCAGGGCTTCGAGATCGCCCTCGCGCCCGACGACCTTCATCTTCTCGCGGTCGCCGTAGTAGGTCAGGGCTACCATCACTTCGGCGCCGGCGAGCAGAAACTCGCGGTGCAGTTCTTTCACCGCCTCGGGGTAATCCAACACAACCTCGGGGACATAAGGACCGGCTTTAATGTAGCCGCGCCGTTCCAACTCAAAGACGTATCCCTCAGCCCCCAGGACGACGCCCTTGGATAATCGCTCCAGTAAACTCAGTTTTTCTGTCATTCCGCTCTCCTGTAAATAGTTCAAGAATATTACTACCCAGGCGGACTGACCGCCTGCTCATCAGCCGCCCCATAGTCGGGAAATTTTATCATAATCGTCCGCAAACCGTCATTTTTCGAGCGCTTCAGCCACGATCTCCGCCACGTCTTTGACCTGCAGCGCACTGTTTGCGTCGGCGCGGGCATCGTTCAGCATGGTCAGGCAGAAGGGGCAGCCGACCGCCAGCGCGGCTGCGCCGGTGTCCAGAGCTTCGCGGAAGCGGTTGGCGTTCATCCGCTCGCTGCCGGGCTGCTCTTCTTTCCACATCTGCGCCCCGCCTGCGCCGCAACAGAAGGATTGGGGTCCGTGCCACTTCATCTCGATGAGCTGCGCCCCGGCGTTGAGCAGCGCGCGGCGCGGCGCCTCGAACACGCCGTTCTGGCGCCCCAGGTAGCACGGGTCGTGGAAGGTCAGCTTTTGCAGACCCTCCGCCGACAGCTTGAGTTGACCGGCGGCGACCAGCTCGTTGATGAGCTGGGTGTGGTGGATCACCGCGTAATTGCCGCCGAAAGCCGGGTATTCGTTCTTGATCGTGTGTAGACAGTGCGGGCAGGTGGTGACGATGCGGGGCGGCGCCACTTCGTTGAGCAGCTCCACGTTAGCGCTGGCGAGCTCGTTGAACAGAAATTCGTTGCCCGCCCGGCGGGCGGGATCGCCGGTGCATTGCTCGTTTTTGCCCAGCACCGCGTACTTTACCCCGGCGGCGTTGAGGATTTCCGCAAAAGCCCGGGCGCTCTTTTTGGCGCGCTCGTCCGTGGCAGGGGCGCAGCCCACCCACCAGAGGATCTCCGGCTCGGGCTGCTGTTCGATGGTAGGCACTGGCAAGCCTTCAGCCCACTTCAACCGCTCTGCTTGAGGGACGTTCCAGGGGTTCAGGTTGCGCTCCATGCCTTTGAAAGCCGTTTGAAGCTGCTCGGGGAAGCTGTTGTCCATCAGCACCAACGCGCGGCGGACGTCCAGGATGTCGCGCATCGGCTCGTTGTTGACCGGGCAGATCTCGATACACGCTCCGCAAGCAGTGCAGCCCCAGACCGCCTCCTCCGGGATGGCGAATTCGATCAGGGTCTGGCTGCTCGCTGCGCCGCTGGCGAGCCGGGCGCCCTCGTAGTTAATAAAGTAGCGCTTGTTAATTTCCAGGGCGGCTGGCGAAAGCACCTTGCCGGTGGTGTACGCCGGGCAGACTTGCTGGCAGCGATAGCACATGATGCAGGCAAAGGCATCGGTCAACTGTTCCCAGCCCAGGTCTTCGAGGCGGGTGGCGCCAAACTGTTCTATGCTCTCGTCGTCGAAATTCAGCCGCTCCAGCTCGCCCATAGAGCGGCGCTCGGGTTTGAGTAGGAAATTAACCGGCGTGAAAAACAGGTGGATGTGTTTGGAATACAGAAAATACGGCAGAAACAGCAGGATCGTGCCAAGCGCCAGCCAAAACGTGAGATGCTCAGCGACGATCAGGGCGGAGGGGCTCCACCCGTCCCACAAACTGCTGACCAGCGACGCGAACGGCTGCCAGGGATCGACGTGCGGCAGCGCGTTGACGCCGCCGGAGAAAAAGCCGGCTGGGATAGCGAGCTTGAACGATGCCCCCAGGAAGCGCGCCCCGACGTGCACCAGGATAAACGCGCCAACGATGAGCGAATCGCGGCGGATGCCGAAGCGCGCTTTTGGATGGAAATGGATCTCCTCGCGGGAGTTCAACTCGGCGGGGCGCAGAACGAAGCGCCGGATCAGCATGACGCTCATGCCCAGCAGCACGCCGACGCTGAGCAGGTCAGCCAGCAGGCGGTAGACCCCGGCGAGCGCGCCGGTGCCGAGGAAATGATAACCGGGGATGAAGCCTTCCAGCACATCGCCCAGGTTGACCAGCAAATAGAACAAAAACCCCCAGGCGATCAGCGCATGAAAGAAGCTTGCCCAAAAACGGGTTTTGAAAGTGGGCAAGAGGGCGCCCACTTTTACGATCACCCCGCCCAGGCGCTTGAGACCGAGTTGCCAGTCGGGGCGGCTATGACCGCGCCCGATGATGCGCACGATCCGCTCTACGGCGCGATAAACCAGAACAAGCGCCCCCAGGAAAGCCAGGACGAATAGGACTTTTTCCGGCCATGTGAGCATTGCAACCCTCCGCCGCTGTGTGTTTTATTTATTTGCAGAGTTTGATTGATCTACCGGAATCAGTTTACCACAAACTGGCAGGCGAATTGTAAATCAGCCGGCGCTTCAACCCCCAAAGAATTTGAGCGCTGCCTGGATCACCGGATCGGTGTTGAAGGTGGTCTCGTCCCAGTTGCCGGCAGCTGGAATATCCGGGATGATCCCGGTCGCTTCCCAATCCTGATCTGGATGTAAATAGGGGCGGAAGGCGGCAGTGGCGATCCAGGCGCGCGAGCCATCGGAAAAATCGAACACGCGCATCAGTTCCGTATTCCCATTCGTCTGGCTCCCGATGATCGTTGCCCGGCTGAGGTCCTGCAAGATCCCGGCAAAGACCTCGCCGAAACTCACGGTTCCATCGCCAACGAGCACGACCAGGGACAGGCTCTGCGAACCAGCCAGATCCACCCCCTGCACCTGGATCTTGTCTTCCGTGCCGTGCTGGACAAAGTAACCGACATCGCCGTTGACGAAATTGGCGAGGGTGTTGAGCATGATCTCGCTTTGCCCGCCGCCGTTGTGCCGGTTATCCAGGATCAGCCCATCGAGCGGAGCTTCCTGCGAGAGTTCCTGAATTGCCTGGGCGATCTTTTTATCAATAGAATTTTCGTTGAACGTGGGGATCAGCACGTAGCCGATGCGTTTGCCCGCGGGCGTCAAGACGACCTGGTGGGGAACCGGCATCTCGAGCACAACCGGCGCGCGCGTGATAGTCACCTGGCGGGCGTCCTGCCCGGGGGTCTGCACCGTGACAACAATGGTTGTGCCTGCGGGACCGCGCAGCAAATCGCGGCGGTTCCCCTGTTCGTCGAAAATCGGCGCGCCGTCGACTGCCAGGATGTTGTCGTGAGGTTTCAACCCGGCTTGCTCCGCCGGGCTGCCCGGAAACACGATCACAATAGAAAGCAAACCGCGCTCTGGGATTGGCGTATGGATGACCCCGATGCCGACGTACTCATATTCTCCGGCAAATTCGGCGTCAAGCTGGCGGGTCTCTTCGGGGCTGAAGAAAGTCGAGTGCTCGTCCCCGAGGCTGTAAATCATCTCGGACAGCATGGCGTAGAATTCGGGATCGGTCATCCCGGCTTCGATGCGCTGCAGCGCTTGAGCGCGCACCGCGTTCCAGTCAAGTCCATTGAAGTCGGGGTACAGGTAATTGGCGTTGACTGCCCCCCAGACTTCGTCAAAGATCTGAAAGTGAAGCGGCGATGGGCTGGGGCGCGGTCCCGCCGCGGTGGGGAAGATGGTTGGCGCGGGTCTCTCGCTCGGCGTTGGAGGCGGGAGGGTGGCAGTCTCAGTTGGCGGCGCAGTTGGAGCGGGCGGCTCGGTCGGCAGCGGGGGTGTGTCGCTGGCTTGCAGCGCCGGCGCCGTAGTCGGCTCGGTCCGCGCCAGGAGACCGCCCATTGAGCAAGCCAGCGAAGCGAGAATCAACGCAAGGACGACGATTAACGCCGTTTTTTTGAGATGCATGGGGCTGCTTTAGTATCCCCCGCCCTTATACAATGCGGGATCGGTGGGCGTCTGACCGGAGGGGTCCCAAATGTACACCCAATCGCCGACTGCAGCCCAGTTATACACCCAGTGTGCATCGCCTACGGTCAGATTGACGCAGCCGTGCGACTGAGGAAAGCCCATCTTGGCGCGCCAATACGCTCCATGCAGCGCGTACGCATCGTCGTAGTACAAAATAAAGGGCACGTCTTCGAGGTAATAAGCATCCGAACGGTCAGCCTCGAAAGTCCCGGTCATGGGTCCCATGTCGTAGGTCTGGTAGATCTGAAATGCCCCGGGTTGGGTCCAGAATGGCTCGGCGCCGCTGGCGATCAGCGTGGCGAAGACCATCTGGCGGTTGTCATAGACCGCCAGCGTCTGTTCGTATAGGTTGACCTCGATCCAGCGGTCGCTCGGGACGCCTTCCGGCGGGGTGGGGTTTGGCAGCACCCGGGCGATGTACTTGCCTTGCACCCACTCATCCGGACCGATCATGTACCAGCTTTCGTCGCCGATTTTTTCTTCCCCGAATACCTGGACGATATCATACAGGCTCAGCAGCCTGCCGGTCGGCTCGCCGCCTGGAGTGCGGTGCACTTCGATTTGCAGCGTTGGCGAGAAATAGGTGAGCACCCAGCCAAACGGCGTTACCGGGGTGCTAGAGAAGGTGATGCCGCGCGATGGGGGCAGCGCTCCGAGCCGTGAGATGTAGTTGCCGGTCAGGAATGCCCCGGGGCGGATTTCGTAAAGCTTCTTGCCGCCGGTCTCCTGCAGATTGGAGTAGGAGATATAGACAAACTGCCCGTTGAGCGTTTCGACTGCGCCGCGTTTGTTGCCTTTGATCGCGTCATCGATCGAACCAAAAACCGGGGCAGGCATGTTGACGACCTCGCCGTAGTAGGTGCTCACCGCGCCAAGCGCCGGATCGACTGGCGTGTAGGCGAACGGCGGGACGGGAAAGGTCAAGCCTTTCTGCGCCATCTGCGTCAGATAGGCGGAGGGACCGGACGGGAGGCAGTTGCCTGGATCGTAAGCGTAAATCCCCGGCAGACACAACACCTGCGGGGCGGCAGCCGGGGCAGCGAGCCTGGCTGCTTGGACCTCGACGGGTCGAGCCAGGCTGCCGGAGAGCAATAACAGCGAGAAGGCGCACAGAGCCAGCTTGGTGGTTGGGCTTTTGAAGATCATCGGGGCATTATAGCGTATTTCTTGCCGGCTTTTGGCGTGCGGGGTGGAATATAAATAAACTCTTATTAATATGCGAGCCCAAACTCATCGGGTTAGCCGGATTGTGAACAGTCAATTGTCCCACGCTGGGGTTCTTTGCAGGCGGTCCTGTCTATACTTGGCAGGCTTAGGCTTTAAGCAAATCCTGAAGCAAATTCCTGTGAAGCGCGCCTTCCATCTTGACGAACGTTAAACTCGCGGTTAGGATTTCGGCAGCTATGCCGAAGCGTTCCAAACCCGACCTCAGCCCGCTCCAGATATGGACTATGGCGATTCGCCCAAAGACGCTGCCCGCCGCGGCGGCTACGGCGATCATCGGTTCTGCCGCGGCGTTTTGGGCAGGGAAGTTCGCTTTCGGTCCGGCGCTGGCGTGTCTGCTGGGGGCGCTGCTGCTGCAGATTGGCGCAAATCTGGCGAATGATGTCTTCGATTACTATCGCGGCGCTGACACCAAAGAGCGGTTGGGACCGGTGAGGGTGACCCAATCCGGGCTGTTGAGCCCGCGCCAGGTGCTGGTCGGGACCTGGGTCGTTTTCACCCTGGCGGCGCTGCTCGGCGTCTATCTTTACGCGGTCGCTGGACCGCTGGTGCTGGTGATCGGTTTGGCGTCGATCGCGGCTGCAGTGGCGTATTCCGGCGGCCCGCTGCCGTTTGGCTATTACGGGCTAGGCGATCTGGTCGTATTTCTGTTTTTTGGTCCGGTGGCGGTCTGTGGGACGTATTTCGTCCAGGCGCATTCGATCGATGCGATTGCGATTTGGTCCTCGCTGCCGGCTGGTTTTTTGATCACCGCGATCTTGGTGGTCAACAACCTGCGGGATATTCCAACCGACCGCGCAACCGGCAAACGCACCCTGGCGGTGCAGCTTGGACCGCAGGGAGCGCGGTTCGAATACAGCCTCTGCCTCGCGGCGGCTTATCTAGTTCCGGTGTTGATGTGGGTTTTTTGGATCATGCCGCTGTGGATCCTGGCAGTCTGGTTTTCGCTGCCGCTGGCGTTGCAACAGAACCGCATGGTGTGGGAGCTTGAAGGTCGCCCGCTGAACCAGGCGCTGGCGGGCACGGGTCGGCTGACGCTGGTCTTTGGGTTGTTGTATTCGCTTGGATTGGTGGTTTCCTCATTATTATAGTTTGTGAGATTATCTTTTCGCTTCTGCTGCATCAATGGGCGGTCTGCCAGGGGCATAGGCGGCGCTCCAACCAGTCCACTCCGAAATACAAACCTAACCCCATCAGGCTGAGCGCCACGATCCCGGCGTACATGGCGGGATAGTTGAACAGCGTGCTGCCGTTCAGATAGATGTAATATCCCAACCCGCGCTGGGTAGCAAAAAGCTCTGCCACGTAAAGCACCGCCACCGCCGTTCCCACCGACTGGCGCAGCGCGGTCAGGATCGCCGGCAGGCTGGCGGGCAGATAGACGAAGCGGAAGAGACCCCGCCTGCCAGCCCCCAGGCTGCGCACGCTTTGGATGAGCTCCGGTCGGATTGCCGCAGCCTGATCCCTCACCAGCACCAGGATCTGAAAGAAAAGCACCAGGAAGATAATGATGATTTTAGGAAAATCGCCGATGCCGAAAAAGAGCAGAACGATCGGTACCAGCACCACTTTAGGCACTGGGTAAAGCAGGTAGATCAGCGGCGAAAAAATGCGGTTCAGGCGCGCCGATTGACCCAGCAGCAGCCCGGCGGGCGCCGCGGTGAGCACCGCCAGGACGGTGCTGGCAGCAACGCGCCACAGGCTGGCAAGCAGGTGCTCCAGGAGCTTGCCGCGCACCAGTTCCTGAACGAAGGTCTGCCCCACCGTCAAGGGGGCGGGCAGGATCGGTAAGTTCAACAGCATAGCTGAGACCTGCCAGACCAGCAGCAGCCCGATAACCGCCCAGATGAGTTCGCCGCGTTTCAGATGCGCCTCCCGTTTATTCGATCGCCGCCATGCGGCGGCGCAGGTCTCGCACCAGGGCGAAGTAGCCCGGGCTGTCGGGGAATTCCGCGTCGGCGCCGCCCGGGTTTTCAACCACAGCTGGCGTGGTGTTGGGCGGCTGCCCAAGCAGCAAAATCTTTTCACCCAGCACGGCGGCTTCCTCGATCGAATGCGTTACCGTCACCAACGTGAGAGATTGCTCTCGCCACAGTTCGAGCGTCAGCCGCTGCAAGCCTTCGCGCGTCGGCGCGTCGAGGGAGGAGAAGGGCTCGTCCATCAGCAGCAGGTCGGGCTGGAGGGCGAGTGTCCGGGCGATGGCGGTGCGCTGGCGCTGCCCGCCGGAGATCTGTCCCGGGTACTGGTCGCTGAACGGCGCCAGCCCCAGCCGGCTCAGCCAGGGGTCCACATCCTGGGCGGGTTGAAACTCATCCGGGGCATGTTTGCCGTCCGGTCCATAAAAAGTGCGGATGCGCAAACCCAGCGCGGCGTTCTCGCGCACGGTTGCCCAGGGGAGCAGCCCGTAATCTTGCAGGATCAATCCGGTGTGCGGTCGGGGGCGGAGCAGAGGCTTTCCGTCGATCAGCACTTGCCCCGCTAGCGGCGCCCGCAGACCGGCGAGCAGGATGAGCAGCGTGGTCTTGCCGCAGCCGGAGGGTCCCAGCACGACCCAGGATTCGGCGCGCTGCACGCCCCAGCTAAAATCTTTGAAGATCGTCTGACCGTCCGGGTAGGCATAAGTGAGCGAAACGAACTCGATCATGTGGGCGCTATTTGGGCAGAAAGCTGGCGTTGACGGAATCGGCGTAGGAAACTGGCTTTTCGAGCAGCCCTTTTTCGAGCGCCCAGGCGATCATATCGTCCCATTGGGCTTCGCTGGGCACCCCCGCAGTGACGAACGAAGGCACCTTGAACTGACCCTGCAGCGCCGGCGGCACGACTTGCTTTTGGACCATCAGGTCCTCGTACTTTTCGGGGTGCGCATTGATCAGCGCGACAGCCTGCTCAATGGCGGCGAGGAAAGCCCGCACGGCTGCGGGGTTCTGGTCGATCACCGGTTTGCGGAAGGTGATCGTGCTGAAGCTGTATTGCGGGTGGCTGGCGTCGTCGAGGATGACGCGGGCGCCGTTGAGCCGCGCCAGCGTGGTGAGCGGCTCAGGGAGCATCGCGGCGCTTAGCGATCCGGTGCCGAGCAGGTTCATGCGCTCATCGATTTTTGGCACGGCAATCGTGGCGATTTCCGTTTCGCTGAAGCCTTCAGCCTGGAGCAAACGGTCGGTCAGATACTCGATGATCGTGCCTTGCGAAATGCCAATCTCCACGCCCTTTAAGTCTGCGACAGTTTCGATGGCGCTCTGTTTAGCAGCCAGGATGCTGAACAAGGCGTGTCCGGGGCTGGCGGCGCGGGCGTAACGCACCACCTGGGCGTTAACCGCATCTCGGTTGAAGTAGGCGGTCGAGAGCGCTTCGTTCATCATCCCGTCCGCCTGTCCAGAGGCGATGAGTTGGTCGCGTTCGGGCGCAGAAGCGACCGGAATGAGCTCGACCTCCAGTCCATTTTTCGTAAACAGCCCCTCTTCAGCGGCGACGTACATTGGCAGGGTGTCCAGCACGGGCAAGACCGCCACGCGCAGCTTTGGCATTTCAGCCGGGGACGGGGAGGCAGAGGCGCAGCCAGCCAGGATCAATCCAGTCACAAGGGCTAAAGCCCATCGCGCAATGGCAAAAACCAGCCTCTTCATGTGTTTTCCCTCCAAAAAACCAGTTTGGTTACATTGGTGTTCATTTTTCTGGCACTATTATTGCACAAAATTGCAAAACCGTAAGATTATAGCATGAGCCCTTAAGCCCTGGATAGACATTGTGTTAGAATTATGCTCGTCGATGAAAAACCGCTAAGTTTTTTGACAAATCGAAGCCGGGGACCCGCGGTAAGATTGCCGGGAATCGACTTCGGGGTCGCAGTGTAAGCACTCATCTACGAGGAAGGAGCGCCGATTTTTATGAAATCTCGATCGCAGTTGATGGTTGAAAGGCTCAGAGATCTGCAGGCTTCCTCGCCGGATATCGAGGCATCCGCGGTGGTCAGCGTAGATGGGTTAAGCATCGCTTCGGCTTTGCCGCAGTACGTCGAGGAGGATCGAGTATCAGCCATGTCGGCGGCTATGCTTTCGCTTGGCGAGCGGATCGCTTCGGAGCTTGGACGCGGCGTGCTCGAACAGGTCTACATCAAGGGCGAACAGGGCTACGTAATCCTGATGTCGGTCGGGGAAGAAGCCGTGCTGACCGCGATGGCGCGCGAGCAGGCAAAGCTTGGACTGATCTTCCTGGACATGCGCCGCGCGGCTGAGGCGTTGACCAGGCTGATCTAGAAGCGAGCAGGCAGGAAATGGAACCAATTCCAAAAAGCGAATACAACTACGCCAACAAGATCGCCCGGATATCCATCCAGGCGCTCCAGGACGTGATGGGCAAAAACGGATTGAACGCGGTGTTAAATCTGGCTCACCTGTCCCATCTGATCGATAATTTCCCGCCGGACAACCTGGAGCGTGAATTCAACTTTGCGGATTTCTCGGCGTTGAACCTGGCGCTGGAGGAGATGTATGGGCCGCGCGGCGGGCGCGGGCTGGCGCTGCGCGCCGGGCGGGCGGCATTCGCCGACGCCCTGCGCAATTTCGGCGCGCTGGCGGGCGTGGGCGATCTGGCTTTTAAAGTCCTGCCTTTGCAAGCCAAGCTGCGCATCGGCATCCCGGCAATGGCTAAGATCTTTTCCCAGATCAGCGACCAGTATTCGACCGTGCGCGAAGAACCCGACGTGTTTGTGTACACCATCCATCGCTGCCCGGTGTGCTGGGGTCGCCCGCGTTCGGATAAACCGGTCTGTTTCATCGCCACCGGTCTGCTGCAAGAGGGGCTCAAATGGGTTTCAGGCGGCAACGAATTTCGGGTTAACGAGTCGAAATGCATCGCGATGGGTGACGAGGTCTGCGATTTTGTCATCCAAAAGACCCCCATCGGTTAGCGCGGGAATGATGTAGTGGACGAGAAAAGAAACAGTCTGCTGATTGTTGAAGACGACGTCGATGTGGCGGAGATGCTGACCGCGTATTTTCGCGGTCAGAATTACGAAACCTATACGGTCTACTGGGGCGAGGATGCGCTCAACACCTGCCGCACGGCTCACCCAGACTTGATCATCCTGGACATTCGCCTGCCCGATATTGACGGGTTTGAAGTGGCGCGGCGGTTGAGGAACAACCAGCGCACTATGGACATCCCGATCATTTTTTTGACCGAACGGCGCGAGCGCAAGGACCGGCTGCAGGGATTGCAGCTCGGCGCGGATGACTACATCACCAAACCCTTCGATATCCAGGAACTGCGGCTGAGGGTGAGAAACTCACTCCGCCGCTCGACCACCGGTCCGCTCACCAACCCGGTCACCGGGCTGGCGGAGGGCAACCTGGTCAACGAACGCCTGCGCGAATGCCTCAGCCGCGGTGATTGGGGTTTGCTGGTGGTCGCAATTGAAAATCTGAACAGTTTTAGCGAGGCGTACGGATTTATCGCCGCAGACGACGTTCTGCGCGCGGTCAGCCTGATGATCTACAACGCGCTGCGTAGTTTGGGCGGCGTGAACGATTTCATCGGTCACCTGGGCGCGACCGAATTTGTGCTGGTGACCCATCCCAAAGACCTGCCCGGGTTGGAAGAGCGCATCCGGGGGCGGCTGGAGCAATCTCTGGAGTATTTCTACCCGCTCAAGGATCGCGGGGGGGCGCAGACCAACGATGGTCGGCTGAAGGTGCGCCTCGGGCGCCTGGCTGCCGGCGAGGCGGGCATTAAAAACCTAGAAGAGCTGAAATCCGGGCTGATTCAGCAAATCTCCTGATGGTATGCTGTGAAACTAACCCTGATCATCCCTACCTATAACGAAGCCGAAAACCTGCCCAGGCTGATCGACAAGCTGCTTTCGCTGCCGCTGCCGGATCTGCAGGTGCTGATTGTGGACGACAACAGTCCGGATGGAACCGGCGAGATCGCCGAACGGCTAAGCACTGAAAACCCCGGTCGCATTTCGGTCATCCATCGCCCGGGCAAGCTGGGTCTGGGAACCGCTTACATTCAGGGGTTCGAGCGGGCGCTGTTGGATGGCGCCCAGGCAGTCGGACAGATGGACGCCGACTTTTCCCACCCGCCGGATAAGATTCCCGAGATGGTCGAGACGCTGCAATTCTGCGACATAGTGCTTGGCTCGCGCTATGTGCCGGGCGGCAGCGTTGACCTGCGCTGGCCGCTGTGGCGCAAATCGCTTTCGGCTTTTGGAAATTTCTACGCTCGGACCATATTGGGATTGCCCGTTCGTGATGTGACCGGCGGGTTCCGCATCTGGCGGCGGGAGACGCTGCAGGGAATGCCCTTGAACCGCATTTGCTCAAACGGTTACGCCTTCCAGGTGGAGATGGCTTACGTAGCCGCCTGTCTGGGTTTTTTCTCTATCGAAGTGCCGATTTATTTTGCGGACCGGCGCTGGGGGACCTCGAAGATGTCATTCCGCATCCAGCGCGAAGCTGCGATCCGGGTCTGGCATATTCTGTTGCGCTACCGCGATCTGCGCTCGGGCGAGCGCGCTCAAGTCCCCAGCCAGCCGCGTTCGTAAGCGCGGCAGCAACCCCACCTGCTCGAAACAATTAATCGCGCGCCATATGGATTCGTTTTCGCTGATGCAAAGGAATTTCCGCAATTTGTATGCGGATGCCTTCTGGTTTGGGGTGCTTTCCGGAACTACGGTGGCGTTCCTGGCGATCTTTGCCGCCCGGTTGGGGGCAAGCAGCTTTCAAATCGGGCTGCTGACGGCTGGTCCGGCGCTGGTGAACCTAGCGGTTTCGCTGCCGGCGGCGCGCTGGATGGAAAGGCGATCGCTGATTGAGGTTTCTTTCTGGTCGGCGGTGTTGAGCCGGGTGGGGTACTTCGCCTTGATCCTGCTGCCCTGGATTTTTAACCAGCACGGTCAGGTTCGGTCGATGATCTGGATTACGCTTTATATTTCGCTGCCGGCAACCCTGTGGGTGATCGGCTTCAATGCGCTGTTCGCCGAGGCTGTCCCCAGCCAGTATCGCGCTGAGGTGGTGGGCAAGCGCAACGCGCTGCTGGCAATCAGTATGACGATCGCGACTTTACTGAGCGGGTTGCTGCTCGAGCGGATTACATTTCCATTGAACTACCAGGCGGTGTTTGGTTTGGGGGCGTTGGGCGCCGCGTTGAGCGCCTATCACCTGGCGCTTTTGCGGTCGGCACCCCGCAGCCCGCCTCCCCGCACGAACGGGTTTGGGTTGGGCGGAGTGGCGCAGTTCCGGAGTCTGCTGCGCAAGGTGGAGCAGCTGCCATTGGGCGGCGGCACGGCGCTGCGTTCTTTCCTGCACCTGGATCTGCTGCGCGGCCGGCTGGGTTCTTTTATGGCTGCGTACTTGCTGGTTTATACGTTTCAATATCTGTGCATCCCGATCTTTCCACTGGTATATGTGGCTGACTTGAAGTTGTCGGACGGAATGATCAGCCTGGGGAGCGGGTTGTTCTACGCTATGATGTTCCTGGTCTCGCTGCGTCTCAAATGGCTGGCGGCGCGCTTCAGTCACCACCAGTTGTTGACGGCGGCTGCGATAGGGTTGGCTTCCTATCCGCTGATAATGGGGTTGGCGCGCGGACCCGGGTTGTACCTGGTTGGCTCGATAACGGGAGGGGTGGTTTATGCCGTGCTGAGCGCGAGCCTGGTCAACCGCTTAATGGAGGTCGTGCCCGAACAGGAGCGCGCTGCGGGGATGGCTTTCCACAATCTGGCGCTGAACCTGGGCATCCTGGCTGGCTCGCTGACCGGACCGCTGCTAGGAGGCTGGTTGGGAAATCAGGAAGGGCTGATGCTGGGAGCCGGGTTACGCCTGTTCGCGGGGCTGCTCATGATCTGGTGGGGCTAAAGCCTCGACAACCTGGGTCAGCCTCCGCCATTCGTCCAGGCTGAGCGTTTCAGCCCGGCGCATCGGGTCGATCTCCGCTGCGGCGAGGATTTCCGCGGCGCCCTGCGCCTGCCAGTGCATGCCGCCCGCCAGGGAGTTGCGCAGCGTTTTGCGCTTCTGCGCGAACCCCGCCTTTGCCAGCCGGAAGAAGAGCGGCAGGCGTTCTCTGGCGACAACCGGCTCGGGATAGAGATCGACGCGGATCACCGCCGAATCGACCTTTGGCGGCGGGTAAAAAGCGCCCGCTGGAATATGAGCCACGATCTGCGCCCGACCGTAAACCTGCACGCTGAGCCCCAGCAGGCTCAGCTCGCCGGCTGTGGCGCAAGCCCGCTCCGCCACCGCGCGCTGAACCGTGAGCGCCAACCGGCGCGGCGGCGCAGCGGTCTCCAGCAGTTTGCGCAGCAGCGTCGAGGTGATGTAGTAGGGGATGTTGGCGACGACCAGATAGCCCGGTTCGTCAGCCGCGCCGCCAACCAGCGCCCGCAAGTCGAGCTTTAAGATATCCCCCTGAACCAGCTCCACGTTGGGATAATCCTGCAACTGGTCTTCCAGGATCGGGATCAACGCCCGATCGAGTTCCACGCAGACCACGCGCCGCGCGGCTCGAGCCAAGTGGCGCGTCAACCCGCCCAGCCCCGGACCGATCTCGAGCACGGTTTCATCCGGCTGAATCTCCGCGGCTTGCGTGATTTTCTGCAGCGCGGCTTCGTCCACCAGGAAATTCTGACCCAGGTTTTTGTGCGGGCGCAGACCGTATCTCCTGAGCAGCGCCGCTGGATTTTGCGGGGTGGAGTTCATGCGTTGATTATAAGCGACGCGTTGATGATCGGCGGCGGAAAAAAGCGGCGCTCCGAGAGCTTCGGTCTCGGAGCGCCGCCGGCTGAACCGCATACCGGATGGGTCAATCCTTGTAGATGAATGGGAGATGGATGGGCGCCGGAGCGCCGATCCCCAGCGGGTCGTTTTCCGGCACGATCAGCCGGACGATGCCGTGCGGGCTGATGCCGATCCCAAAGCGGGCGTTGAGCAGTATCGCGTCGATATATTTCTCGGGCTCCTTATACTCGTCGTCCAGAATGGTGATAACAAAGGATTTGGGCGCGCTGTCGCCCGCCTCCCAGGTGAGCGTGCCGGAAAACGGCACGAAATCATAGATGGGCGGCGACCAGTAGGTGTAATCCACGCTCACCTTCTGGTTTTTGCCATCAAAACGATTGAGCGTGACGATTACGGTCACATTCACCGGACCGACGCCTTCGTGTACGCCATCGTCTTCGGTGTAAATGGGCTTGTTAAAGCTTGCCCACCCCGCCGTGACCAGCTCGTATGCGCCAATATCGCACACCGAGACGCCGTTTTCGTCCCCGTCCACCGGGCGAAAGACGCCGCGCTGATCGGTGCGGGCGCAGTACCCTTCCCGTCCGGTGTCGATCGCCGGGCTGCCCGCCTGCAGCTTGTGGGTGGCGGTGTTGAAACCGCTTTCCTGCGTCAAGACATCGAGTTTGGGGTCCTGATTCTTGATGTCGCCGGGCCAGCTCAGCGCGCAGGTGTTGACGTCTTCGAGGTTGCGCCCCTGGGAGATGATCTGAGCGCGTGACCCGCGATTGAGGCAGTTCGGATCGGCGCCGTTTCTGGCGAAGATGGAGTTGGCAACCGTCGTCTTCCCGTTGTAGTTGTACAGGCTGGCGCCGGCGCTGGCGTTATTGCTGTAGAACGTGGTGTGGACAAGCCGCAAGTTGAACGTGTTATAGATGCCGCCGCCGCCCTCGTAGTCCTGTGGATTGCCGTTGGCGGTGTTGGCGCTCAACGTGACATTGGTCAAGGCGGCAGCGCCCTCGTTATAGATGCCGCCGCCGCTCGTGGCAGCCAGGTTGTTGTTAATCGTGACCGATTGGAGGTCCAGGTTATAGTTGCTGTAAATTCCACCGCCGGAATTTGCCTGGTTGTTGCTGATCGTGGATTCGAGCAGGGTGAATTTTTTATCGTTGTAAATTCCTCCGCCCT
Organism: Anaerolineae bacterium UTCFX2; assembly: GCA_002050125.1. Taxonomy (GTDB): domain Bacteria; phylum Chloroflexota; class Anaerolineae; order Anaerolineales; family UBA4823; genus UTCFX2. Next base: position 41,006 of record MWTA01000010.1, read on the forward strand.
CGGTGGACGCCTGGTTGCCGGAAAAGAGCACGCCGGTGAAATACATCTCGGCGGAATCGGTGCCGCTCACCCCGCCGCCTCTTCTGGCTTTGTTGTTGATGATGGACGTGATCGAAATGTCCAGGTCGCCGTCGCTGTAAATCCCGCCGCCCTCATGGGTGGCGGTGAGGCTGCCGTTCTCCTGGATGGCGCTGTTGGTGATCGAGACATATGCCAGCGCGTTCGAGATGCCGGCGCCCTGGATTGCCGTGTTTCCAGTAACGAGTACATCGTCCAGGTTCAGGAGACCCATGTTCAAGATGCCCCCGCCGCCCAGGTTGTCGTTGGGCGGCGGCTGACCGCCGGTGATGGTCAAGCCGGTGATCGTGACGGTAGTTCCCGAATGGATGTAAAACACGCGGTCGAGCGTCTTGCCGTCGATGACGGTTAAATTTCGCCCGTTACCGGCGATGGTCAGGCTGTCTTTGATGTTGAAGTCGCCGGTTTGATTGTTGATCTCATTGGCGCCCGTCCGGGTGATCGCGTAGGTCTGAGCGCCGACCAGCCCAAAGGTAATCGTATCCGCGCCCGGATGGGCGTTGGCGGCATGGATCGCCTCGCGCAAAGAGCAGTGATCGTCGCAGACGCCGTCCAGGGTGTCGTCGGTCGTCGTGACCGTATAGACCGCGCCGGCAACCTGGGAGGGCGAAAAGACCGGGGCAAAACTGATCAACCAGAGCCCGGCTGCAAGCAGTCGGGGTAACCAATGTGAGAAATTCATCGGCTGGCGCTCCTATTTGGATAGGGGGAATGGGGCAAGCCGGATGTTGCATCCGGCTTGCTGTTGGATCGTTGACTTACCTGCAGCCTCCCAGGTCGGGCGGGGTGAGACAGATCGTGGGGGTGTAGGTGGGCGTGCGGGTTGGTCCCGTGGGGGTGGGCGTATAGGTCGCCGTGGGGGTGGTAGTGAAGGTTGGCGTGAAGGTGTTGGAGGCAGTTGGCGTCCGCGAAGCCGTCACCGTCTGGGAGGGAGTGAAGGTGAGCGTGGCGGTGTTCGTGCGGGTGGGGGTTCTCGATGGCGTGTACGTATAGGTGGGCGTGCCCGTCCGGCTGGCGGTCGGCGTGCGCGAAGGCGTGTAGGTGATCGTCGGCGTGCTGGTGTTGGTGGGGGTGAGCGTGTTGGTTGGCGTTGGGGTCTGGGTGAAAGTCGCGGTCGGTACAACCGTCAGCTCGCTGAAGATCGGGCAGATCAGCCCGTCGTCGAACTCGAATACCAGGTCGCCGCTGAACAGCCCCGCGGAGGGGATACTCGGCGGCCAGTTGTTGAAGTCGTTTGTCCACCAGGAGTTGGACATGCCGCTCAGCGGGACGCGCGGCGCGGCGGTGACAATCGGGGAGGTGTACACAGTTCCGGGCGGGTCGTAATAGCGGTTGCTGTTGAATTCGACGTAGTTGAAATAGAAGTTTGCAGCCCAGTGATTCGGCCACACCAGCGTGGAGCGGGTCAGGTAGGCGGCGGCGGCGTTGTTGTTGAAGATGCGCATTTGAAAATCGTCGCTCGAGACGCGGGTGTCTCTGGAATAGATCAAGCTGCAATCGGGGGTTGGGCTGGCGGGCGGGCGGTCCACCGCCAATCGCTCGAGCACGCAGCCGTTTTCGAAGTTGATCGTGATGCCGAAGTCCGAGGAGCGCGCGCCGAGGAACCTGAGCCAGTCGACCGGGTTTTCACTGTTGCGGTCCAGGTCGACGAGGAAGGGGTACGTGCCGCCCGGGTCGAAATTCAGCGGGCCCTGCCAGGTGGCGGGCGAATCCCGCGTGGTATCCGTGGGGGAATCCCAGTCGTCCGCGCCGCTGCCCCAGACGACTCTGTTGTTGTACGAGAAGTAGTCCACGCGGGTGGAGGTGTCGCCCAGGCTGGCGGTGAGCTGTTCGATGTAGAACCAATCCAGCACGATCGAGGTGATGCGCGTAGCAAGCGCGTCGCCGTTGTGGACGTTGAGACTGATATTCCCGTTATCGCCCATGGCGAAGTCGGTCAGGGTGTAGAGGTTGCAGTTGGGAATGGGCAGCGGGCGTTCGACCGCGGGACGGCGGACGATGCAGTCGATCTCGGGACCCGTCCCGATGATGTCCAGGTGGACTTCCATGCCGAAATCGGTGGTCAGCAGCCGCCCATCGCTGGTGAAACCAGTCCATTGATTATTAAAATCAGTGCGGATGCGCGATGACTGGTTGCTGTCAAGCCTGAAGGGTCCGCGCCATTCTGCGGGCGTGTCCACTGCGGTGTCGGTCCAGGAGTCGTAATCGTTGCCGTCCCACATCATGGTGTTGCCGTTGCCCCAGGTGAAATTGTTGACGTATAAGTTGCGGGCAGTGCCGCCCAACGCTTCGCCGAAACGCTCGGCATAAGTCCAGTCGAAGACCAGGCGCTCGACGTTGACCGCCTCGCCGGCGTCGTTGATCAGGTTGAGCTGAACTTTGTCTGGGTTGACAAAAGAGAAATTGTCCAGGCGGTAAGGCGAACAGTCCGGCAGCGGGGTGGAGGTGGGCGTGGGCGGCGGCGGCTCCATATTGATGCTCTGGTGGAAATTGCAGGTCAGGTCGGGCAGCGCGATCGTAATATCCACGGCGAAAACGCCGGTCTCGGGGATGTCCGCGTCGGAGGGCCAGTTTCCAAAGGAGGCGCCCCAGGCGCGCGAACCGCCGGCGCCGGGGATGACGATGTTGGTGCCCGAGGCGACGACCGGCGAATCGGTGACCGGGTTGGCGGGGTCGTAATACGCGCCCACGCCGTGGCTCATGGAGAGAGCGTCGAAGAAGAAGGGCGTAGCCAACTCGCTGTTCCAATGGGCGGGCCAGCTCACGCTGGTGTCGGTCAGGAAGCCGGGCGCGGTGTTGTAGTTGGCGATGTTGAAGCCGATGCTGTCGCCAAAGCGGGTGAGCGCCGAAACAACGATCTGATTGCAGTCGGATGGCTCTTCGTGAACCACCTGGCTGGTGATGCCGCTGATGCGGGAGGTGCGGAAGCGCTCGACGATGCCCTCGCGCCAGGCGCTGAGCGGGATCTTCGGCCACCAGTTGCTCAGGAAGGGCAGAATCATCGGGTGATTGTAGCGCACGTGGATGCGCACGCGGTCGCCCGGACCGCCGGCGTCGTCCATGAAATTGCCCGTGGCGGCTTCGTAACAGGTGGGGGCGTACGGTACCGGGTAGTTTTCGTAGTAGATGAAATCGCGCGAACCGTCCTGAAGGGTATCGCGGTAGCTGCAGATGGTGACGTGGTAAAAACGCGGTTCGAGCGGCGAACCGAAGTTTGCAAGCTGGTGCGTGGCGAGGAAATCCAGGTAGCTGCCCGACACGGCGTCGTTGATCGCCAGACCGGTCGCGCCAACGCGCGCCACGTCCACCGTAGAGGGCAGGCGCGCCCAGTCCACCAGGTTGTCGGTGAGCTGGCGCGCGTTCTCGCTGTAGCCGTCCGGCACTTCGCAGTCGTTGGCTTCATCGCCATCCCAGACATCGGCGCCGCCCAGGCTCAGCGCGGTGGTGGCGTACTGGCAGTAATGCGGGTTGAACTCGCCGGTCACCAGGTAGCGCAATCCGAAGCGGGCGGAGTTTTGGACGGTCAGCCAGGCTTGCAGCAGGCGCCCGAACTCGATGATGCCAAACAACATGAGCAGCAGGATCGGCAGGGCGAGGGCGAACTCGACCATTGCCTGCCCGGTGATTTTGCTGCGGAATTGAGAGAATATCTGTTTCATGGTTTTACTCCCTCTTCGTTTAGCGGCTGATCTTGGTGAAGATGCGGCCGGCGATATTCTCGAAGATCTGGCTCAGGTAAGAGGCGTTCGGGGCATAATAATAATTGCCACAGTTCTGCAGCGCCGGGACGCCCGCGCAGGGGTCGTTGGCGCGCGAGCCTTCATCGCCCACGTTCGCCATATAGCGCAGCAGGTTTTCGCCGCCGGAGGCGGCGCCCAAACCGATCGAGAAGATCACAATGTCCTCGCCGGTGGGCTCATGTTCGTTTTCAGAGAAAAGCAACGCCGCCCGGTCGACCATGTCGAAGGCGTAGTCCTCCACGCTGTAGGGTCCGCTCTCGGTGGTGTGGGTCGAGCTCGGCGGGCATTCGGCGGCGGTGTTGTCGATGCAGAAGCGCCCTTCAGAGAAGCTGCCCGCGGCGTTCCGATCGATGCAGTAGCTGGACCAGAAGCTGGTGTTCGGGTTTTTTCCGCAGAAACCGTAACGGAAGCCCGCATCGATCAGGTTGAAGCTGTCGTGATCGTCGCTCAGGTTGGCGACGCCGTCAGAGAGGAAGACGATGACCCAGGTGGAGTTGCGCCGCCCGGTGGCGCGCAGCACGTCGGTGGCGACGCGCAGCCCGCAGCCCGAGCAGGTGGAGACCAGCGAGGTGTCCTCGAAGGTGTTTGACAGCGGATCGATGTTGTCGCCTCCGCCCAGGGTTTCGGGGCAGTAGGCGGTGTTTGGACAGGTGCCCCAATAGCCGTCGCGGTTCCAGTCGAACGCGTCCAGCTCGTCGTCGCGGTCGCACGCGTCGCCCGTGTCGTCGTCCCACATATCCGGCACCGGGTCGCCCAGGGTGCCGTCGGCGTTGTTGACGAACTCATCGACGCAGGGCATGCCCGGGTCGGCGTCCATCCCGTTGCCGTCGCGGTCGTCGGGCCAGATCGGGTTGAAGGGGCGGTAGCCGCCCCAGGGGCTCTCGCGGTACCACTTGACCAGCGCCGCGGGGGCGTCGTCGTGCAGGTTGATGCCGTCGACCGCGGTGCGCACCACACCGCCCGTTCCTAGTTCATCGCTCAGCGGCTGGATGACCTGGGCGCGGTAGGAAAAGGTGACGATCGCGACCTGGTCGTAACCGGGGAACAAGTTGGCGACCAGCGACTGGGCGGCAGCCTTGGCTTGTTCGAGCGGCTGGCAGGTGCGGGTGATGTTGCAGCCGGTGATGGCGGCGTTCGGGCGAAAATCGCCCGGGTTATAGCCCACAGTGTTGACGCCCATCGATTCGGAGGTGTCGAAGACCAGCACCAGATCGACCGCGGAAGTCTCGCCCACGGCGCTGGCGGTGATCGGGACCGAACGCACCCCGAAGATCTGCAGGAAGAACACCGGCACCTGCTGGGTGGCTTGAATGTAGACCAGCTTGCGGGCGGGCTGCCCGGAGGAGGGGCACAGCGCCTGGAAAGAAGCCGGGGCGCCGGCGTCGTCGCACAGGTAGGCTTCCAGATCATCGACGCCGGTGATGTCGTTTAGATCGAGCAGCTCACGCGCCGATTCGGTAATCTTGGTCTTGCGCTCTTCGTAGGTCGCTTGGGGAAATTTGATGTTGTTGGCGGCGGCGACCGCCGCGGCGTCGATGGCGCGCTGGAGCTGGGTGTATGAAACGTAAATGGAGCCAACATCGGTGACCAGACCGATGAACGCCAGCAGCGCAAAGAAGCTCACCGCCAGCAGGACCAGCGCCTGACCGCGCGCTTCGCCCTGCAGCGACCGCTGCAGCGATTGGATCAGGCGCGTTGGTCTGCGCAAGATCGGGGCTTTGGCTGGATGAGGGCTGCGGGATTTTTTTGACATGGTTTTCACACGTTGGTTATTGGTTGGGTGCAGCGATCACGGGCTGGCAATGATCGGCGTGGGCGTCGGAAGGGCTTCCGGCGATGGCATAAAGGTGTAGGTGTGGATGCGGATTTTTGAAGGAATATAATCGCTGATGAAGGGCAGGTAAGCGACCGGGTTCCAGCAGTAGAACGCTTCGACCAGCACCAGCCCCTTATCCGCGGGCGCGTCGGCGACGAAATTCTCCTCGATATCGGACCAGGAAAAGATGGGCGCGCTGCGCACCACATTGCCGTAGCAGTCTTTCTTCCAGTTGTCGTTGTTCAACGACCAGTAACCGGCGCCGGGGTGGCTCTCGGAGATGTGCCCGCCGGCGACCGTAAAGGCGGTGATGACCACATCGTCGGTGTTCCGGTCGAACGGGATGAACGGGTTGAGCTTGGGGTCGGTGAAGAAGCAGGCTGCGTCCAGGAAGAAGTGCAGGTCGTCGTCCAGACAAGCGCAGCGGGCTGGGTCAGTGATCGGATTGCCGCCTTCGTCGGTGCCGCAGGAGGCGACCGGTCCAGTCGGGTTCAGTTCGCCGTATGGGTCGAGCACGTTGAAATCGCGCACCGAGGCGAAACGGGCGGCTTCACGTGTCAGGTCCAGCGCGGTCAGATAGATGAACATCGTGAACGCCACTTCGACCATGCCAACCAGCATGAGCAGCAACAACGGCAACATGATCGCCAGCTCGACAAAGCTCTGACCGGATTGGTTTTTGCGGATCCTTAACCTGCGCAGCAGATTCTTCGGCATGATGACCCAGATTCCTTGTTATGCGCCAATGCTCACCGACAGCGGTTAAATAGAAACCGTCCGCTGGTGCTTCATGCTAATATTATACAGTAAACAGCCCCTGAATGTATAAGACTAGAGTACTAACCGGATTTATCAGATTTGTTAGGTTAAGAATGGAAAATCCGGGCAGGCTGCCCGGCGGCACCCAGAATATCCTCCTTACCGCTGCTTCCTCTCGGATCTGACGGGGTTCGCAGGGTTCTGCCGCGCCGGACCCGCCCGGACGGTGCGTAGCATACCTTAAGCGCGGGCGAATGTCAATGAAGCAATCAGGGTTTGCGGCGCTGTATCAGCGCGGCGAGTCCGACGATGACCAGCAGCAGCGCCAGCAAGGCGGCAACGCCGCCCCAACCGCTAAACGGCGATTCGCCCGGCGCGGGGCTGGCTGCGGGAGAGGGCGCAGCGGCTTGGGCTTGCTTCGCGCTGAGCGTCAGAATAAAAGCCACCAGGTCCTGGATGTCCCCATCGCTGAGCGGACCGCCGCGCGCGGCGCTCCAGGCGGGCATTTGCGAACCGGAGACGCCGTTCGAGATGATGGCGCGCAGGTTGAGGTCGGGTCGGATGCCCGCCCAGTTCTTGGCGAGGGCGGCGCCGATGCGCCCCTGCGCTTGCTCGCCGTGACAGACCGCGCAGTTCTCGGCGAACAGGCGGGCGCCCTGGTTGGGGTCGCCATCGATTTCGGGGATGGGCGTGATGGGAGGCAGCAATGTGGCGGTGGGCGGCGGGGTGATCTGCGGCGCGCCGCCGGTCTGCCAGCTTAGAATGTATTGAACGATCGCATCGATTTCCGCCGGGCTGAGCGGTCCGCCATTGGCGACGCTCCAGGCGGGCATGACCGATCCGGGAACGCCGTTCTCGATGATGGTTTCGACCGTCAGGTCGGGGCGGATAGAGGGCCAGTCTTTGGCGAGGGCGGCGCCGATGCGCCCCTGACCGTCCACCCCATGGCAAACGGCGCAGTTCGCGTTGTAGAGCTGTCTGCCCGGTTCGAGCGGATCAGCTGGCGGCGTTTGAGCGCCCGCCGACCTGCCGAATGCGAACATCAGCCATCCGATCAGGAGAAGTGCGCCGCTCAGGCGCAGGAAACGGGTCGCGGTGGCAGCCATCGCTTATTTGAGCGTCAGCAGGTAGGCGACAAGATCAGCTACGTCCTGATCGGTGAGGCTGGTGGCGTAGTTGCCCGGCATGATCCCCGAGCTGAAACCGGGAACGACAAAGACGTTCGGGTCCACAATCGATTCGACTAGGTATTGCTCCGGGGTCGTGGCGTGACCGGTGTAGTTCGGGTCGTGGATGAGTTGGGCGGCTAGACTGCCAATGCCCGGTTCGGAGCCAGTGGCGCGCCAGGCGGGTCCCACGTTGGAGGCGATGTGACAGGCGACGCACCCCAAAGTGGAGGTCAGTTTTTCGCCCGCCGCGGCGTCCCCTGCTGGGAGCGTCTGGGTGATGTCCGTGCCGATGATCTTTGTGCCAGCCGCCGGCTCGCTGGGGGGTTCGGGCACCGTGACGGTCTCGGCGGTCTCTTCCCAGTTCATGATGAACGCCGCCAGGTTGCGGATCTGGTCTTCGCGCAGCGGTCCGCCAAAACGATCGGAGAACGACGGCATGGCGGGCGTGCCTTGCCCGGGGAAGGTTTGCGGGCGGGTCGAGCTGAGCCGCCCGCTGGAGACGGTCGCCACGATGTAATCCTCCATCGAGCCAGACCAATTCACCTCCTGAAGGCGCTTGTCGAAGAAAGCGCGGTCGTTGAGCGGCGGACAAAGCCCCGGAATGCCGGTACCCTGGATGCCGTGACAGCGGCTGCACTGCTGCTCGAACAGCGCCGCGCCCTGCTCGATCGCGCGCCCGTGCATGGCGGCGCTTTGCACCGCCATGCGGTGCTCCTCGTTGAGCCCGTAGATCAGGATGATTGCGCCGGTTGCCAGGATGAAAAGCGCGCCCAAGAAAATTTGAAAGCTAATCTTGCTCATGGTTTATTCGCTGCCCCGTTCAGCATGCAGGAAGATGTGACGCTCATAGGTGCTGGTCGTGCCTTCTTCGTTCAGCCAGAGGATGCGCATCGTGATCTTCTTTAGATTCTGCTGCCAGTCCTCGATGATGATAAACGCCTGATTGTCTGCCGCGAGGCGGCCGCGGGCTACCATATCGTCCACGTAGTTGCCGTAGAACTGGAAGACCTCTTCAAACTGCGGGCAGCCGTAACTCAGGGTGGGGCACATGTCCACCGAGGGTGTGACGTCCACTTCGTAGCTGCCGGCGACAAGCTGGTCGAACGGCACCTGGCGCAGCGGACCGACCCCTTCCTCAGGCGCCATATCCTGGATGATGCGCGTCGCGGCGTCCGACTCGATCCCGAACTGCGGCAGACCCATATAACTCAATACGACCAGCGTCAGCACAGCCAGAACGCCGATCGCGACTGCCACCGGACGCTTGTACATAGAGCGGTAGGGGTTGCGGTCGATGTAGGGCAAGCCGATCAAGAGCAGCGCTAACACGCCCGGGATCACCAAGCCCATGAGAATCTTGTCGCCCAGTTTGAGCATGCCCTGCAGCCACCAGAAATACCAGGGCGCTTTGGTGTCCAGGGGGGTCACTTGCGGGTTGGCGACCGATTCAAGCGGGGCGCGGTAGTTGAAAACCGTCACCGCCAACACCACGAGCAGCAAACCCAGGCTGACCAGGAACACCTCGTGCGTCAAGAGGTCGGGGATGAGGTCGATGCGCGATTTGGCGGCGCGCTTTTTCTCGGGCGAGATGTCGTCTTCCTCGATGTTGGCTGGCAGGGAGATGCTATGCTCGCGTGAGACTTTGTAATAATGAATGCTGATCACCAGGATGGCTGCAAACGGCAGCAAGACGACGTGCAGCAAGTAGAAGCGCAGCAAACCATCCGCGGCGATATCTTGCGAGCCGCGCAGCAACAGGTTGAGCTGATTTCCGATCAACGGCGCGGCTTCTACCATGCTCGTGCCCACCGTCACCGCCCAGTAGGCAAGCTGATCCCAGGGGAGCAGATAACCGCTGAAGCTGAGCAGCATGGTGATGCCGAGCAGCACCACGCCGGTGAGCCAGGTGAAAGAGCGATCCTTCTTATAAGAGCCGGTGAGATAAGTGCGCAGCATATGCAGGACGGTGAAAATCACCATCGCCTCCGCGCCGAAGCGGTGGATGTCGCGCAGCAACTGACCGTAAGGGACGTTCGTGAGCAGATCGATAATGGAGTCGTAGGCTTTTTCCGGTGAAGGGGTGTAATAAACCATCAGGATCAGGCCGGTGAAAAGTTCGACAAAGAAGAAAAATGCGGTGAAAAAACCCAGGCGCCAGGTGTGGGTAAAAATTGTGCTGCCCAACTCGTAATAGCGCGGGCGGATGTGGAATAAGAAACTGGTCGTGTGGACCTTATAGCGCGGGTTGGGCTTTTCGGTCGGCGGGTCGCCGCGCATCACTGCCCGCAGTTCGTCGATCCCCAGCCCGGCGGTGATGATGCGCACGCGGTGGTCGATGGCTGCGAACGTTTTCTGGCGCAGGTCTTGCAGATTGAGGGATTTCAGCATTTTGTGCTCTCCAAAATGAAGCTGACTCTCCGCAATGTGAATGGAGAAGCGGCTTTGAACTAGCCGTGCGATTTGCCGGTGATGCGGCTGCCGGTGTTGACTCGGATCACCGCGTCGGGGTTGGCGGGCAGCGGCATCGGACCGCCGTCGGCTGGGGTTTGCGCCAGGACCTCGCCGGATGCCGGATCGATCGCCTGCATCACAAACCGGTCGAGTGAACGCGGCGCCGGTCCTTGAATGTAATCGCCATTCTTTTGGAACTGCGAGCCATGGCAGGGGCAAACGAATTTGAATTCCTGGTCTTTCCAGTTGAAAAGGCAGCCCAGATGGGTGCAGACTTTATAGAGCGCCAGCGTTCCTTCGGTGGTGTTCGAGAGCCAGAATTTCACTTTGGGGAAGTTCTCGGGACCGGCGTCCACCCCTGGCAGTTGGGAAGGCTTGCCAATCGTGATCGTCCCGCCGAATTCGCCCTCCTTGAACCGGGGCATGGCAAACAGGTAAGTCAGCCCGGCGATGTTAACCGACAAGAATCCCAGCGATACAAGCCAGGCAAAGTTTAGAAATTCACGGCGGTTGATTGGTTTTTTTTCATCCGAGGATTGCGGCTCTTGCTTTGCCATGTTCTTGCTCCACAATTTCAATTCAGAGAATAGCGCCCTAATTTGTCCGCGGCATTATAGCATACGCAAAACGCCTCAACAAGACAAAAATGGTCATTCGCCTATCCCATCGGCGGGTGATTCGGCTATCACCCGTTCTGGTTACCCGCGATCATCTCGGGGTATAATCTTGGCGACCGCCGGGTCGATCTTTTTGTTCTGGGAGGCATGCATGAGCCTGGTCGAGATTCACGGACGCCTGGGAAACACCGCACTGTACTTCACGATCGCCATGGCGGTGTGGGCGTTTTGGCGCTTTTTCCGGCGTCAGGGCGTTGACAGCAATTATTGGGGGGCAGTGGTCGTCATCCAGATCCTGTATTTGGTGCAGGGGGCGTTTGGCACGTTCCTCTACTTTAGCGGCATCGGCAACCTGACCGGCAGATCGATGCACATTTTATATGGCATTGTCAGCGTGCTGGTGATCCCGGCGATTTTCATCTTTACGCGCGGCGAAGAATCGCGCCGCCCGATGCTGGCGTATGGGGCGGGGTTTTTATTCTTAACGGGCATCCTGTTGCGCAGCATCGTGACGGCTGGGTGAGATGACCTGGCGTAAGCGGTGGACTGGCTTGCATCGCCCGAATAACCCGCAAGATGAATGACCGTCTGACGCGCGGCGATTTTCTGCGGCTGGCTGGCTTGGGCGGCGCGGCTGGGCTCCTCGCCGCGGCGGGCGGGTTCGCTCCGACTGCGCCAGAGCAGCTCCAACCCAGCCTGACAAGCCGTTTTTGGGGACCGCTGCGCCGCTGGCGGGGCGTCCCGCTGCCGGCTTTCCCAATCTCCTGGAAAGCGGCTGTCGCCGAGGTCGCGGCGATCTTCCGGGCGTACGCCCCGCAAGAGATCGCCTTTCTGGTCGGGCTGTATCCAGATCATCTCCACCGCCTGGCGCGCCTGACAGCGCACAGCCTGGGCGGGGTGAACGTGCTGCGTTACAGCCCCAATTCGGGCTTCGAGGCGCGCGTGACCCTGCTGGACGCCTGCCAGAAGTTGTACGGCTATGCCGGCGTGCCCGTTTTCGACCTTTCAACCGCTGAGGTGATCTTCTCGTTTGGCGCGAGCTTCTGCGAGTCGTGGCTGGCGCCCATATCACCCGAGTTGGCGGTCGAGAATGAAGCGGCTTGGGCGCGGATCGATCCTGCGGCGCATGTGGTGCAGTTCGAAACCCGGCGCTCCCCGGCTGCGGAACTGGCTGACGAGTGGATCCCGATTCGTCCCGGCGCCGAGGCGCTGCTGGCTCGCACGCTGGCGCGGCTGGCTCGGCGTTCGCTGGGCGAGCGCGATTTGCACTCCGCCGCCGCGCAGACCGGCGTGCCAGCCGGCGAGCTTCGGCGCTTAGCCCGGCTCTTCTTTGGCGCTCACCGGCGGCTGGCGCTGCCCGGCGGGGCGGCGCTCGCCGTCGAAGGCGGGCTGCCGGCGGCTGAATGGATCCTGAATTTGAACCAGGCGGGAGACGGCTCGCTAGGTTCCTCCGGCTTCTTTCTGGCGCCGCCCGCCGCGGATTACCCCGAACTGACGAGCCGTCCGGCGAGCGCCGCCGAGATTTTGGCGCTGGTCAAGAACATCGAACTCGGGCGCGTCAAGGCGCTTTTTGTGCATGGGGTCGATCCGCTGAGGGTCTTGCCGCGCGCCTATGGTTTTGCGGGGGCGCTGCAACAGGTCGAACGGCTGGTCAGCTTTGCCACATTTCCAGACCTGCTGTCCAGTCAGGCGGATCTGATCCTGCCGGATCACGCCCCGGGCGAAGCGTGGGGTTATCAAACCGCGCTGCACCGGGCGGATTGGGGCTGGGTGGAGGCGCTCCGCCCGGCATCCCCCCCGCGTTTCAACACCCGCGCCACAGCCGATGTGCTGCTGCAAGCCTGGCGGGCTTCCGGCGGGCGGAGCGGCGCACTCGATTTCGAGGATGAGCAGGATTTCCTGTCTCGTTCGGCGGCGGCGTTTGAAGCGGGCGGGCGCGCCTATCACCGCGCCGAAGGCGGCGACCTGACCCCGCCTTGGGCGGCGCCGGGCGGCTGGGGCTACGCCGAGCCTCGACGTTTTCCGCCGGTGACGCTGACGCTCCCTACCCAGGCTGTCTCAGCGTCGGCTGCAGAAGTAGCAAGCTTGCCGGATGGGGTTTTTCGCCTGCTACTCTACCCCGCAGCCGGGGAGCGCGAACGACCGTCGGGCGATCCCCTGGCGGAGATCCACCCGCAGCGCGCCGCCCGCCTCGGCTTTGCGCCGGGCGACCCCGGATGGGTGCGCACCGCTGCGGGCGCGCTGCGCGTGAGCGTGTCACTCAACCCGCACCTGCACCCAGACGGCTTAGCCTTGCCGGTGGATTGGGCTGCTTACGAAAGCGATCCTGGTGCTGAAACTGGTCTGCTGCGCCCGCTGGACCTGATCGGGCTGGCTCAAAACGAATCGGGGGACTTGATCACGGCTGGCGCGCTGGCGCGCCTCGAACATTTAGCCTGAGGGTGTAAGACAATTTCCCTTGTGCGAATGAATTTTCTTGTGAATTGATTGAAAGTTCAGCGCGGACTGGGCAATAAAGTATCATCGGGGGCGAAGAACGAAGAGATATCTTCTTGATGTCATGACTTTAATCTTTAAGTAGCAATAGAGCTATATTCTATGGCTCGATGCAAACTATTATTTACAAGTGGAGTTGATATAGGCGACCTCCCCTTGATAGCGCTTGTTCTCAGCCTTTATTGCTGCCTCTAATTGTTGGTTTTGCGCTTTCAATTTTCTCTGGTATTCAACAACCCCAATCGCGTCACGCCTACCAACCGCCTGGTCGATCATCGATTGATAGAAGTCAATTAGCGGCCTATAAATTTGATCTATTTTTGCCAAATTATACTGATGTGTGGACTTCGCATAGCTTAACTGTGCAGCACAATTATTCGAATTTTGTTGATTTACTGGTGGTGGTGGAGGATTGTTTTGAGGTTGTGGATTGGGTACAGGCGTGTTCGGAATTTTCCGAATCACTGTCACCGGTGTTATAGATGGGTAAATCGCTGGCGTTGGTGTGTTTACTACAATCCTTGTGACTGATAAATCTAGAGATTCTTCTGGAGAGGACGTGGCGGCAGGCATTTCAGTTGGAAATTGTGTAGGCAGTGCAAATGTTGGAAGATCAATAAATGTAGTAGACAGCGGTTCAATCTTAGCAGCAGATTTCTCGTCACCGATAATTGATTGCGAACCGGAAGAAATAAAAATCAACCCAAATCCAAATACAAACAAGCCCATCACCAGAAAAGCCAAAAAAATCAGTATAAGCTTCTGGTTTTTTGAGAATTTCATTTCTTTACCCTCCTGAGGATCTTTACGCCGGTAGACACGTTACCGTAAACACTTTCCTCGATACTATAATCATATATCAAAAACAGCGTAGCATCGCTTACAGTCTGGCAAGGCATTCGACAATTAATAACAAAAGTAGCCGCAAAAACCTCATCCAAAAAGATGCGATGATTCTCGGCTACTTTAGTAGCTTTTGGCGGAGAGGGCGGGATTCGAACCCGCGAACCCTTGCGGGTTACACGCTCTCCAGGCGTGCGCGTTAGGCCAGACTACGCAACCTCTCCACTTGATCCGAACTATTCAGTTTTCTGCCAAAAGGCGCAGGGGATTATACTATGAATCCCCAAGCCACGTTCAACCCGTTGATATTAAAAAGTCTCAATAGGTTCAAGCCGGATACAACTTATCTGTCAATTCGGGGGTGTAGCGCTCCACGATCTCGGTCGAGATGCTGTTCCCGCGGCAGATCTCGGCGTACAGATCCGCGCTGGGGCGTTTGCGGCGCGCCAGCGTTTCGATGTCCAGTTCCCACAACCCGAAGCGCTGCGACCAGCCGCGCTCCCACTCGAAATTGTCCACTAGCGACCAGTGGAAATAACCCTTGATGGGATAGTTGTAATTGAGCGCCCGCCACACCTGGTGCAGGTGCTCCACCAGATAGCGCGGCCGCAGGCTGTCTTGGCTGTCGTTGACCCCGTTTTCGGTGATGACGATCGGCAGGTCGTAGCTGTGACACCACTCCAGCGCCCGGAAAAGCCCCTGCGGGACGATGGCGATGAACCCACCCTGGCTGATCTCAGCCTGCGGATCGTAAAAGCGGCGCGCGAACATCTCTCCCGGGCGGCTCGGGCTGAACGCGACCAGTTCCTCGGTATAGTAATTGAGCCCCAGATAATCCTGCGTGTCTTTGGCTTCCGGGATGCTTACCGCGCCGAAAGGGAAGCGCAATTTGCCGGTTTGCAAGGCGCGCGGGAACGCGTCGTTGAGATAATCGTGAAGCAGGCGCGCCGCCAGCCGGTCGAGCGGCGAGCCGGACGCCGGGCGAAAACCGCGGTAGTACTGGGCAATCCCCACCCGCGCCGTGGGCTGGACCTCCTTGATCGCCCGGTAGGCGGCGGCGTGCGCCCGCGCCAGGTTCGCCAGCACCCGCCCGGCAGCCTTCAGATCTTTTTTGCCGGGTGGAAAATCGCCAAACAGATAGGAGAGAATCGCATACAGGTTGGGCTCGTTGATCGTCACCCACAGATTGCAATAGTCTCGCAGCGCCTCGACTGTCTTGCGGGCATAAGCCGCGAAAAACTCGACCGCCTGCTCGTTCTCCCAGCCGCCGCGTTCAGCCAGCCAGAGCGGATCGGTGAAGTGATGCAGCGTGATCAGGGCGGTCATATTGAGATCGTTGAGGCGGCGCGCCATCGCGCGGTAACGCTCGAGGGCGTCCTCGTCCCATTTGTCCGGCTGGGGGTGCACCCGGCTCCATTCGATCGAAAAGCGGTGGGCATTTTGCGCGGATTCGGCGGCGCGCTCGAAGTCGTCGCGCCAGCGCCCGCCCCACCAGTCGCAGGCGGGACCGGATCGATCCCCGTTCAGGATCTTGCCCGGCTGCTGCTCCCAGGCCCACCACTGATTGTTGCGGTTGTAGCCCTCCACCTGGTGCGATGAGGTGGCAGTTCCCCACAAGAAGCCGCGCGGGAAGTGATATGTGGCGCTTGGCATGCTGAACTCCCTCGTCAAGTTTTTTATGGTATCCTCGAGATTATAAAGTAAATGTGCTGGCGCTGGAGGAGACTGGCATGAGCGAGGCGTATATCATTTCTGCCGTACGTACGCCGGTGGCTTTGGGCAAACCGCAAGGCGGCTTGAACCCGATCGCGCCGGTTGATCTGACCGCGTTGGTGATGGCAGAAGCCGTGCGCCGCGGCGGCGCACGCCCAGCCTGGGTGGAGGACGTGGTGTGGGGCTGCGTCACGCCCATCGGCGACCAGGGGGCTAACCTGGCGCGCCTGGCGGCGCTCAAAGCCGGCTTTCCGGTCGAGACGCCAGCGGTGACGCTCAACCGCATGTGCGGTTCGGCGCAGCAGGCGGTGCACTTTGCCGCCCAGGCGGTGCTGACGGGGGACATGCACCTGGTGCTCGCAGGCGGGACGGAGATGATGTCGCACCAACCTCTAGGGGCGGACTACCCCGCCGCATGGCCTCGGGATTTCCCCTACGAACTGGTGCACCAGGGGGTCAGCGCGGAGTTGATGGCGCAGAAATGGGCGCTCGACCGCCCCGCGCTGGACGATTTCGCCTACCAGAGCCACCTGCGCGCGATGAACGCCATCCAAACCGGACGGTTCGAAAGCCAGATCCTGCCGGTGCGGCGCCCCGACGGACGGGAGGTCCGCTGCGATGAGGGCGTGCGCATGCCGCCCGACCGCGCTAAGATGGCTGCGCTGAAGCCCGCCTTCAAGCCGGATGGGGTGATTACGGCGGGTAATTCCTCTCAGATCAGCGACGGCGCGGCGGCGCTGCTGGTCGCCTCGCCGGAGGCAGTGGGACGTTACAACCTCGCCCCGCGGGCGCGGGTTCTCGCGCGCATCGTGGTCGGCTCCGACCCGGTCTTAATGCTGGATGGACCCATCCCTGCCACCCGCAAGGCGCTCAAAGCAGCCGGTCTGGAGCTTGAGCAGATGGACGTGATCGAGATCAACGAGGCGTTTGCCTCGGTGGTGTTGGCTTGGGCGAAAGAACTAGGCGTGGATGATTTCACGCGCGTGAATCCGAACGGCGGCGCGATTGCGCTTGGTCATCCGCTGGGCGCGACCGGCGCGGTGCTGATGACCAAGCTGCTCTACGAGCTGGAACGCACGGACGGCAGGTTTGGCTTGCAAGTCATGTGCATCGGACACGGCATGGCGACCGCCACGATCCTGGAGCGGCTGTGAGCGGGGTCATCTATCTCAGCCTGGGGTCGAACCTGGGCGACCGCCAGGCGAACCTGGAGGCGGCAATCCGCGAATTGGAACCCCAGGTGCACGCGCTGGCGGCGTCCGCGATTTATGAAACGCCTCCCTGGGGTTATCTCGACCAGCCGAAATTCCTGAACATGGCGCTCGAAGCGCAAACCGACCTGGCGCCGCTCGATCTGCTGAAGTTTTTGAAGAAACTGGAGACCCAGTTGGGACGCCGTCCGGGCGAACACTATGGGCCGCGGGTGATCGACATCGACATCCTCTTATACGACAGCCTGATCCTGAGCCAGCCCGGGTTGGAGATCCCCCATCCACACCTGGCGGAGCGGGCTTTTGTGCTCGTGCCGCTGGCGGAAATTGCGCCCGCGCTGCGCCACCCGGCGCTGGGACAAACGATGCAGCAACTGCTGGAACAGATCGACAGCCAGGACATTCAGCGTTATGCAGCGCGTTGACGTTCCCCAGCAGCAGACATCCCTGGGGAAAACCAAGTGGATTACGCTCTAATCGGATTAAAAAAGGGTAAAATAAGTCTTCCAAAGACGATCTAAACGACATAACAACAAGACGGAGATTTACGATCGTGGATCAACTGCCTTTCACCCTCGCGCCGGATCGGGGCGCGCTCACCCTGAACGGGCGCACGCTGACCTGGGGCAAGCGCACCTATGTGATGGGGGTGCTCAACATCACGCCGGACAGCTTCTCAGGCGACGGGTTGATCAAAGCGGAAGAGGATTTCGTGGCGACGGCAATCGAGCAGGCGCGCGCGTTTGTCGAGGCCGGGGTCGATATTCTGGACGTGGGCGGCGAGAGCACCCGCCCCGGCTCGCAGGCGGTGCGCGCGGATCAGGAGCTGGAGCGCGTTTTGCCCGTTATCCGCAAGCTGGCGGAAGAATTCGACGTGCTGGTTTCGGTGGACACGTACAAGGCTCCGGTCGCGCTGGCGGCGCTGGAAGCCGGCGCGCAAATTGTGAACGATGTGTGGGGTCTGCGGGCGGATCCGGCGCTGGCAGATGTGGCAGCCCGGCGCGGCGCGCCCTTGATCCTGATGCACAACCGCAGTTCCTGGGCGCACGCCGAGATCAAGGAACGACTGGGCGGGCGCTACGTCGGGATGGCTTACCAGAACCTGCTCGAAGACATCCGGCGTGAACTGATGGAAAGCGTCGAGATTGCAATTTCCGCCGGCGTGCCGCGCGAGCACCTCATCCTGGACCCGGGGATCGGTTTTGGCAAAACGGTCGAGCAGAACCTGGAGTTGATCGACCGCCTGGGAGAAATCCGCTCGCTCGGGTATCCGGTGCTGCTCGGACCGTCGCGCAAATCCTTTATCGGCTACACCCTGGAACTGCCGCCGGACCAGCGCCTGGAAGGCACCGCGGCTGCGGTGGCGGTTGGGATCACGCGCGGCGCCGATATCGTGCGCGTCCACGACGTTGTTCCGCTGATGCGGGTCGTGCGCATGACGGATGCGATCGTCCGGCGCCCGCCCGGTTAAGCCGCGGGCGGAAGGCTGACCGTAACGGGCGGCTTCTGCGCCGCCGTCTTTTCTGTTACAGATAAGGAGCAACAAAGACATGCTAACGGATTATTTTGGCGCGCTGTCATCCATAAAAACCTCGCGGGGCGAATACCGCATCTACCGGTTGGAGCGGCTTGAACAGGCTGGTCTGGTGAAGCTGGAACGGCTGCCATTTTCCATCCGGATTCTGCTTGAATCGGTGCTGCGCCAGTGCAATGAAAAGGAATTCACCCGCCAAAATGTGATCGACCTGGCGGGCTGGGAGGCGCGGCAGTCCGAACGGCATGATCTGCCGTTCGCCCCGGCGCGGGTGATCATGCAGGATTTCACCGGCGTGCCGGCGGTGGTTGACCTGGCGGCGATGCGCGCCGCGGTAGCCCGTTTGGGGGGCGACCCGAAGGTCATCAACCCGCTCGTCCCGGTGGACCTGGTGATCGACCATTCCGTACAGGTCGATTTCTTTGCGATCCCCGAGGCGTTGAGGCGCAACGCCGAGCTCGAATTCCAGCGCAACCGCGAGCGCTATGAGTTCCTGCACTGGGGGCAGAACGCGTTGAACAATTTCCGCGTCGTCCCGCCGGCAACCGGGATCGTTCATCAGGTCAACCTGGAATATCTGGCGCCGGTGGTCATGACTCGCCGGGTGGACGGTGAAACGCTGGCGTTCCCCGACACGCTGGTAGGCACCGATTCGCACACGACCATGATCAACGGTTTAGGCGTGCTTGGCTGGGGCGTGGGCGGTATCGAAGCCGAAGCCGTGATGCTGGGGCAGCCGATCGATCTCATTGCCCCGGACGTGATCGGCTTCAAGCTGCACGGCGAGCTGCGCGAGGGCGTCACCGCGACCGACCTGACCCTGACCGTGACCCAGATGCTGCGCCAGAAGGGCGTAGTTGAGAAGTTTGTCGAGTTTTATGGTCCGGGGTTGGCCTCGATGTCGCTGCCCGACCGGGCGACGATTGCCAATATGGCGCCCGAATACGGCGCGACGGTGGGTTTCTTCCCGGTCGATGATGAGACGCTGCGCTACCTGCGCCTCACGGGACGTTCCGAGGAGTTGATCGAACTGGTGGAAACCTACTGTAAAGAGCAGGGGCTCTATCGCCACGCCGGCACGCCCGATCCGCAGTTCACCGACACGCTTGAGCTGGACCTGGGCGAGGTGGTTTCCAGCCTGGCGGGTCCAAAACGTCCGCAAGACCGCGTGCCGCTTGGCGAGATCAAGCGCGCCTTCCACCAGGCGCTCAGTGCGCCGATCAAAGAGCGCGGTTTTGAACTGACGGACGCGCAGATCCAGCGCAGCGCGCGCATACGCGAAAATGGCGACAGCCTGGAATTGACCCACGGCGCGGTGGTGATCGCTGCCATCACTTCCTGCACGAACACCTCCAATCCATTTGTGATGATCGGCGCGGGGCTGCTGGCGCGCAAGGCGGTCGAGCGGGGGCTCAAGGTGAAGCCGTATGTCAAGACCAGCCTGGCGCCGGGCTCGCGGGTGGTGACCGAATATCTCGAGCGGGCGGGCGTGCTAAAACCGCTGGCTGAGCTGGGGTTCAACGTGGTCGGTTACGGCTGCACCACCTGTATCGGCAACTCCGGTCCGTTGCCGGCGGAGGTCGTCAAAGCGATCAACAGCGCCGACCTGGTAGCCGCGGCGGTGCTCTCCGGCAACCGCAACTTCGAGGGGCGCATTCATCCCTACGTGCGCGCCAACTATCTAGCTTCGCCGCCGCTGGTGGTGGCGTTTGCGCTGGCAGGCAGGATCGATGTGGATTTGCTCAACGAGCCGCTCGGACAGGACCCGCAGGGTCAGCCGGTCTATCTGCGCGATATCTGGCCCACCAAAGAGGAGATCGCCGCGGCGGTCGCCAGCGCGGTCCGTTCGGAGATGTTTGTCGAGAAATACGCGAATATCTTTAGCGGCAACCCAACCTGGAACGAAATCCATGCCGTGAAGAGCGATCTCTACGCCTGGAACCCGGACTCGACCTATATTCAAGAACCGCCCTTCTTTGAGGGGCTGACCCGCGCTCAGCCCAGTATTCAGGGCGTGCGCGGCGCGCGCGCTCTGGCGGTTTTGGGCGATTCGGTCACCACCGATCACATTTCCCCAGCCGGGTCGTTTGCGCCCGACAGCCCCGCCGGGAAGTATTTGATCGAACGCGACGTCGCGCCAAAAGATTTCAACTCCTACGGCTCGCGGCGCGGCAACGACCGTGTGATGACGCGCGGCACCTTCGCCAACATCCGCCTCAAGAACCGGCTGGTGCCGGGCGTCGAGGGCGGGGTGACGCTGCATTTTCCGGACGGCGCGCAGATGAGCATTTTCGATGCAGCGCAGCAATACCGCGCCGAGGGCGTTCCGTTGATTGTGCTGGCGGGCAAGGAGTATGGCGCGGGTTCGAGCCGCGATTGGGCGGCGAAAGGCACGCTGCTGCTGGGCGTGCGGGCGGTGATCGCCGAGTCGTTTGAGCGCATCCACCGCTCGAACCTGGTGGGAATGGGGGTGCTGCCGCTGCAGTTCATGCCCGGGCAAAATGTGGATCGCCTGGGCTTGAGCGGGCAGGAGGTCTTCACGATCGAAGGGCTGAACGACGCGATACAGCCAAAGGACAAAGTGACCGTACACGCCGAGCGCGCGGACGGTACGCGCCTGAGCTTTCAGGTCATTGCCCGCCTGGATACCCCGCTCGAAGTGGAGTATTACCGCAACGGCGGGATCCTGCACACCGTTCTGCGCAGCCTGATTTGACTGTGTGCCTGGCTTGAAGGAATAAACCCGGGGCTATTCCTCTTTATCCTCGGTCTTTTCGGCGGTTTCCGCCCGCGCCTCGGGCAGCGCTTCGCGCCGCTGAGGCTGCTCGGTCAGCAGTTCCCAGCCCTGGGTCAGCAAGCCCAGTTGCGCAATCGCCATCCAGACGAAGAACACCGTCGTGACCAGGATGAGAAAATGGACGATGTTGGGGATGTTCGTCTTTAGATTATTCAGACCGGCGACCACCTGGGTGATTGAATACTGGTAACCGGCGATCACCTGCTCGTACTGGGCGACGCTGTTTTCGATCTCCCCGATCGACTCCGCCATCACGCTGAGATCCGCTTGAAAAGTCTCGAGGTTGCTGGTTGTTTCTGTCAGACTTTCCTGCATATTGGCGAATGACTGCGGCAGGCTGCTCAGGTTATCCGCGACGTCGGAGAGGGCAGCCGAGAGCGGCAGCTCGGGGTTGTAATTCAGGCTCGACCCCACGAGCGGGATGCTGCTGAGCGTTCCAAGCAGCCCGTCGATCATCCGCGCGCTTTGAGCGGCGGCGCGCAGCGAGGTCTCGGTCGCTTGGATGGTGTTAGGCAGGTCGGTTTGCATCAGCGCGCTGATTTCTTCGACCATCGGCCCGCTGGACTTGATCGTGCTGGCGGTGGTCTGCACGGTCGATTGGAGGGCGCTGATCGTATCCACCGAGCTTTTTATGGCGATCTGAGTGATTTCAAGACCATCGGCGGTGATCTCCATGGTCTGGCTGAGCAAATCAATCGTGGACTGCACATTTTCAGCCACGGGCTGCTCCATTCGCCAGACAAACGCAATCGCCCCGATGCTGAAAATCAAACCCAGAATTGCCGCCAAGAGAAGTAAAACGCCGATGAGCTTGCGGATGATGGACATGCTGAGACCCTCCTGATCTTACCGGTTTGGAATGTGTTTTTCAAAACACAATTATACCGATTCTGTGAAAAAACTGTCACAGGGGACTTCTGCGCGGCGGCTTACAGTCCCGCAGCCATCCACGAGCTGCGGGCGTGGAATTGCAGCCAGGAAGATTAAGTTCTCGATTTTGACCTTGACACGCTGGTGATTCGGTGTAAAATCCAGCGGATTGACAATGACTGGTTCTCAATATCTGCTCCGCATACTCGATCGCCCCGGGACAAACGCCCCGCAGGGCGGTTTTTTTTATCCAGCCCCAGATTATCACAGAGCCGGCAAGGCTCTGTTTTTTTGGAAGGGAGCGTTCTGTGCGATTACCCGGTTTGATTGACCCGCACGTGCATCTGCGCGAGCCCGGCGGCGAACTTAAAGAAGATTGGGACAGCGGCACGGCTGCGGCGCTGGCAGGCGGCTTCACGGCGGTGCTGGCGATGCCCAATACGCGCCCGCCCATCTGCGACGAGACGACCCTCGGGCAGGCGTTGGACCTGGCGCGGCGCAAATCGCGCTGCGACTACGCGGTTTTCCTCGGCGCCGGGTCGGAAAACGCCGCCGAGCTGGCGCCCCTGGCGCGCCGCGCGGCTGGCTTGAAGATGTATCTCGATCAGACCTACGGTCCGCTGCGCCTGGATGACCTGAGCCATTGGATGGCGCATTTTGCCGCCTGGCCTTCCCAGGCGCCGATCGTCGTCCATGCTGAAGGTCCAAAGCTGGCGGCGGCAATCCTGCTGGGCGCCGTGTACGACCGCTCGGTTCACCTGGCGCATGTATCGCGCCGCGACGAGATCCTGCTTATTCGCCGGGCAAAGGAACGCGGCCTCAAGGTCACCTGCGAGGTAGCGCCGCATCACCTGTTCCTGACCCAGGATGACCTGCCAGCCATCGGCGTGGGGCGCGGCGAGGTGCGCCCGGTGCTGGGGACGCGCTCAGATCAGGCGGCGCTGTGGGAGAACCTGGACGTGATCGATTGTTTCGCCACTGATCACGCCCCGCACACCCTGGAGGAGAAGGACGGTCCCAACCCGCCGCCCGGTTTTCCAGGGCTCGAAACCGCGCTGGCGCTCTTTTTGACCGCGGTGCATGAGGGGCGTCTGACGTTGGAGGATTTAGCCGCGCGCATGCATGCCAATCCCAGGCGCATTTTCAACCTGCCCGCGCAGCCCAACACCTGGATCGAGGTCGACCCGGCGGAGGCTTGGCAGATACGGGCGAGCGAAACCTTTACCCGCTGCGCCTGGACGCCGTTTGAGGGCTTTCCGGTGCGCGGCCGGCTCAAACGGGTCGTGTTGCGCGGGCAGGAGGTCTACGCCAACCGCCAGGTGCTGGCGCAGCCGGGATCGGGTCAGCCGCTGCGCCCGCGGTTCGGCGATCCGCCGAACGCGGCGCACATCCCAGATTGATCAACGTTGAGCTTTTATAAATTGAAGGAGTAAAAAATGGCAACTTTTGTCCCCCCCGTCCGTCAGGAAAACCCATATCTGCCGTTTGGCGATCACCGTTCGGCGCCTTTTTACGGGCGTGATATTCTGTCGGTCAAACAGTTCAGCCGCCAGGACCTGGATTACATTTTCGGCGTCGCGCTGGAGATGCGCGAGATGGTGCAGAGGATCGGCACCTTCGATCTGCTCAAAGGCAAGATCCTAGTCAACCTGTTCTATGAACCCTCCACCCGCACCTCGTCTTCTTTTACCTCCGCGATGGAGCGCCTGGGCGGGTCGGTGATTCCGATCAACGAGGTGCGTTTTTCGTCGGTGGCAAAGGGCGAGTCGCTTCCCGATACGGTGCGCACCCTGGAATGCTACGCTGACCTGATCGTGCTGCGCCACCCCGAGGTGGGTGCCTCGGCGCTGGCGGCGCAGTACGCCCGCAAACCGATCATCAACGCTGGCGATGGGGTGGGCGAACATCCCACCCAGGCGCTGCTCGACCTGTTCACGATCCTGGCGGAGCTGGGGCGGGTCGATGGCTTGACGGTGACGATGCTTGGCGATCTTAAATATGGGCGCACGGTTCATTCACTGGCGCGGCTGCTCAGCCTGTACCAGGTGCGCCTCAATTACGTTTCGCCGGAGGTGCTGCGCATGCCGCCGGAGATCATCGCCGAGTTGAACGAAAATTCTATTCCGCAGGCAGAGTACAGTACGCTCGATGCACCTTTGCCCGAAAGCGATGTGCTCTACGTGACCCGCATTCAAAATGAGCGGATCGAAGATAAGACGGTTTATGAACGCGTCAATGGCGCTTATGTGATCACCCCCGAAACGTTGAAAGCCGCCAAGGACGAGATGATCGTGATGCACCCCTTGCCGCGGGTCGGTGAGATCAGCATGGAAGTCGACAACGACCCGCGCGCCGCATACTTCCGACAGATGGAATACGGTCTGTATGTGCGCATGGCACTGCTGGCGCTCGTGCTGGGTAAGGCATAGGAGGCGGAGATGGGTTTTATGAGCCGCCTGGCGGAAAGCTGCCGCCAACTCGACTCGCTGATTTGCGTTGGGCTCGACCCGCACCCCGACGATCTGGCTCAGCCGGGCGCCGCCGCGGCGCGCGATTTTTGTCTGCGGTTGATCGAAGCGACCGCCGGTCTTGCGCCAGTCTACAAACCCAACAGCGCCTTTTTCGAGCAGTACGGCGCGGGAGGCTGGGAGGCGTTGGCACAAGTGATTCAGGCTGCCCGCTTGCATGGGTTGGCGCTCCTGGATGTAAAGCGCGGCGACATTGCTTCCACCGCCGAGGCGTACGCCCGCGCGGCGTTTGAAACGCTCGGCGCAGACGCAGTCACTGCCAGCCCGTACCTGGGGCGGGACGCGCTGGAGCCATTTCTTCGCGACCCAAACCAGGGCGTCTTTCTGCTCTGTAAGACCTCCAATCGCGGTTCGGGCGACTTACAGGATCTGCGAACCTTCGACATGGCTGGCTCGAAAACCGTTTATGAGCGGGTTGCGCTGGCAGCGCAGGGTTGGAACGATAACGATAACCTGGGTCTGGTGGTGGGGGCGACGCACCCGGAGGCGCTGGAACGCGTGCGGCGGCTGGCGCCCGAAACCTGGATTCTGGCGCCGGGCGTCGGCGCGCAGGGCGGGGACCTGGAGGCGGCGCTGGAAGCCGGGCTGCGCCGCGACGGACTGGGTCTGCTGATCCCAGTGTCGCGGGCGGTTGCACGGGCGGCGGACCCGCGCCAGGCGGCGCAGGAACTGCGCGACCGCGTCAACCGCATCCGTCAGGGGGGGCGACGTTTCACGGCAGTCGCCGCCCTGGCGCTAGAGCCGCGCCACGCGTTAGCTGACCGGTTGCTGGAAGCGGGATGCGTGCGCTTTGGCGAGTTCACGCTGAAATCGGGTCTCAAATCGCCGTTCTACCTCGACTTGCGGCGGCTGGTTTCTTATCCGGCTTTGTTGGGCGATGTCGCCGCGGCTTTCCTGACCGTCTTGCAGGATCTGAAATTTGACCGGCTGGCTGGATTGCCGTATGCGGCGCTGCCCATCGCGACTGCCATCAGCCTGGCTGGGGGGCAGCCGCTGATCTACCCGCGCAAAGAAGTCAAAGCTTATGGGACGAAAGCCGAAATCGAAGGCGTCTTCCACAGCGGGGAGCGGGCGGTCGTCATCGATGACCTGGCTACCACCGGCGGCAGCAAATTCGAAGCGATCGAGAAGCTCGAAGAAGCCGGCTTGCAGGTGCAAGACGTGGTGGTGCTGATCGACCGCGGGTCGGGCGCTGCGCAGGCGCTTCAGCGGCGGGGATACCGCCTGCACGCCATCCTGACCATGCGCGCGATGCTCGAACATTGGGAAGCAGCCGGGCGTCTGCCGCAGGATCAAATCCGCGCCGCGTGGGAATTTCTCGCTCAGCAGCCGGACGAAGCGTAATGTACCGCTGGGTGCGCCCGCTGTTCTTCCGTCTGCAACCCGAGACTGCGCATGGACTGACGCTGCAACTGATCCGCCTGGTAGAGTCGCTGCCCCCGCTGGCGGCGCTGGTGCGCCGTCTCTATCAAGCTGCGGATGCGCCGGTGAAGTGTTGTGGGCTGCAATTCCGCAATCCGGTTGGGCTGGCTGCGGGCTACGACAAGGACGGCTTTGGTTATCGCGGGCTTGCCTGCCTGGGCTTTGGTCACATCGAGATCGGCACCGTCACGCGCCTGCCGCAGGACGGCAACCCCAAGCCGCGCCTGTTCCGCCTGGTTGAAGACGGCGCTCTGATCAACCGGCTGGGCTTCCCGAGCCGCGGCGCGGATTTTGTCGCCCGGCGGCTGCAGGCGCCGCGCCCCGCGGGGCTGGTACTGGGGGTCAACCTGGGGAAGAACCGGCAAACCCCGCTCGAGGAAGCTGCGCAAGATTACCTGGCTTTGATGGAGGTATTTGCGCCGCTGGCTGATTATCTGGCGATCAACGTCAGCTCGCCCAACACGCCGGGATTGCGCCAGCTCCAGCGGCGCGCGGAACTCGAAGGGCTGCTCGCCGCGCTGGACGAAAAACGGAGCGAAATCGCCTCCCGGTTGGGAAAGCGCGTGCCGCTGTTGATCAAGCTCGCCCCGGATCTGAGCCAGGCGGAGTTGGAAGACGCGCTGAGCGCGATCGTACTGTGTGGGATGGATGGCGTGATCGCGGCGAACACCACGCTGAGCCGTGAGGGCTTGCGGACGCCGCTGAAGGATCAGGCTGGCGGGCTGAGCGGGGCGCCGGTCCGCGACCGCAGCCTGGAGATGGTGCGCCGGATCGTCCGCAGCACCGGCGGCAGCCTGCCGGTGATCGGGGTAGGTGGGGTGATGGGGGGAGAAGACGCCCGCCGGTATCTGGATGCGGGCGCAAAGCTGGTGCAGGTCTATACCGGGCTGGTCTATGCAGGTCCGGGGCTGGTCAAGGAGATCGTTTCTTCGGCGTCGCGGTGGGTACCGGCATGAACTCGGGCAGTTTGAATTCGAACCGCCAGGTCAGGTCCTGAGTTTGCTGGGGGGACACATCGGTGATGACTTCGAACCAGGCGTTGCCCGGTTTGAGCGGGTACGGCGCGCCGTTCAAGAAGCTGAGCGAGACCATGCTGTCGGGGGCAGCCCGGCGCCATTTGATCTCAAAAATTCGGCCCTCGCGCAGCGCATAAGCCGAACCTTCGCCGCTGAATTTAAAATCGTAGACTTCGGTTGACTTGGATTTGTAGAAATAGACCGCCGGGAGGCGCAAAACGATCAGGTTGTCGGCAAAGACCTGTTCGTCGGTGAGGCTGTCGAAGAGCGGCGCAAAGGCTTCGGCGTCCCGCGCACGGCGTTCGACATCCTGCCAGCGCAGATAGCGGCGCAAACCCGGAAAATATTCCCAGTAGTGATACGACTCGGGGGAAAAGCGGATTTCGAGCCGCAGCGCCGGCGCGCCCGATTCGAGGATTTTCGAATTCGCTTCGAACCGCAAACCGCCCAAATCCTGGCGCGCCTGGTCGATGCCGCGGCGGGCGGCGTATTCGCTGAGTTGGGCGGTGTCCGTGAAGAGCGTGTTGTAGCTGTTCTCAGAACCGATGCGGCACATCGGCGGGCAGTTGTTTTTGCCCTCGAAGATCAGAAAGGGCTCGATGTCGGAGCCGCTCCAAAAATCGATCAGCCGGTCATCGGCGTAGGCAAAGGCGAGGATGCCTTTATACGCGCGGATGAGCTGCTCGTCAAATGGTCTGCCCGAGCGGATCGGACCGACCCGCTCGGCGTCGTTCCCGTAGAAGACGCCTACAAAGCGCGTCAGTTCGTCTTCCAGATAATATTCGTACACGTGATCTGCGGCGTTCAACCCCCACTGCGGGCGCACGTCGCGCGGGAAATTGGTGATCTTGATCACCATCGGGCGCCGCTCCAGTTTCGCCAGCGGTTCGATGCGCAGACCGGTGAGCGGATCGATGTCGAGCGCAAAACCGCCCGGTCCATAGCTCGGATCGGCGTTAAAGAACTCGGACGGGATGATGGTGGCGGTCGGGTCCGGTTTATGCGTGGGCTGCAGGTCGAACGCGCCTGCGGTGAAGGTCGGCGCTCGGGTGGGCAGCGTTCGGAGGGTGGGCGTTGGTTCGGCGGTTGCTGGCGCCGGTCCTGGAGCGGGCGGCGCCTGGCAGGCAGCCAGCCCGATGACCAAAAGGGTGCAGAGCCTTCTAACGCTGCCCAAAAAGCGCATTAATCAATCATCCCCGATCAAGGAATACTATGGTCGAAGCGATACATATTGGGGTTGGGCGTCGTGGTTTTGGTTGTGGATCCAACCACCTCGAACCAGGTGGCGCCGGGTTTGAAAGAGTAATAGACCCCATCCGGAAAAGTCAGGAACAGGACCGAATTCTTGTCCGGGCGGTTCCAGACCACCTCGAACATCTGCCCATCACGAAAGGCGAACGCTGGACCGCTGCCGGTCAGGTTGATTTCGACGACCTCGTTCACGCCCGGTTTGGTGCCGAACGCGTACTGGTGCGGCACGCTCAACACGACCACGTTGTCGGCGGCGATCTGGGCGTTGGTGAGCTGGTCGATCAGCGCTTCGGTGCTTTCCTGGCTGCTGTCGTGGGCTTCCTGGGTGTCCTGGTAGCGCAGGTAGCGCCCGATTTCGGGGTTGTAATCCCACAGGGCGTAGGCGCTGATGGAGTGACGCACAAATATCTGGGTCGCGGGCGTTCCGTTTGGCGGCGTTCCGGGGTTGAAATACATCCCATTCAGGTTCTGGCGCGCGTTATCGACGCCCTTCCCGGTGATATATTTACTCAGTTCGGTGGTATTGGTAATCAGCTTGTTGCTGCCGTTCGGGTCCTGGCGGCACATGGGCGGGCAGTTCGCCCCACCCTCGACGACCAGCCGGCTGGCGAAATCGGAGTTGACGAGGCGGTTGTAGGTGCGCGCTTCAGCGCTGCCGAAGGCAAATACGGATTGATACATGTTCACGAGTTGCTGATCCAGCAGCCGCGCGGAGCGAATGGGACCCACGGTTTCGGCGTCCTGCGACAAGAAGATCGCGTGCAGACGGGTGAGCCCAAAGTTCTGGTAGTAATCATACACGATATCCGCCAGGGATACCCCATAAGGTGGACGCCCGTTGCGGGGAAAGAGCTGAATTTTGACCGCCAACGGACGCCGCTCCAACAGGCTCTGCTCCTGGACGGTTTTGCCCGTGAGCGGGCTGACGTTCGGGGGGAAATCCGCGGGACCGTAAACGGCTTGCGGAGCGCTGGGCTCGGCTGGGGGCTGAGTTGGCGGCAGGGCGGCGGTGTCGGTTGGGAGCGCCTCGGCGGTGGGGATCGCGGTCGGTATTTCGGTTGGCGGCGCTGGTTCGGTGGGCGCCGAGGTGTTCTTTGGGGAGGTTGGAAGGCATGCGGACATCACGATGATGATGGTCGCAGCCAGGATGAATCGTTTGATCATTCGTTTCTCCAAATTTCTTTCGTCTTGTTTCGACCTAAACTTACCGGCAAATATCATACCTCAGATAGGGAACTTTGCCAATTGCTTCGAAAACGGTGACAACCGGGCTGGCAGGGCGCGCGTTTGATATAATCAGGCGCATATGATCCCATTAGGCAAATCGAGTTCCTGGCAGCCCGCGGCTGGCAAGAGCCTAATCTTTCTCGTTGTCGGTTTATTGCTGTTGGGCTGGCTGCTCAACACCCCGGCGGGTCTATTGGGCAAGGCGGATGCGGTCGGTTATGCCGTCTGCCACCGCATCGACGCGCGTTCCTTCCACCTGGGAGCGCGGCAACTGCCGCTTTGCTCCCGCTGCACTGGCATGTTTCTGGGCGCCCTGCTGGGGCTGGCGTTTCAGTACTTCACAGCCGGGCGGCGCGCCGGGATGCCCCATTGGGGCGTCTGGCTTGTACTGGGCGTTTTTGTGGCGGCGTTTGCCGTGGACGGCGCGAATTCTTTCCTGCATCTTTTTCCGGGCGCGCCGGAGCTTTATGAGACAACCAACTTGATCCGTCTGCTCACCGGCACCGGCATGGGGCTGGCGATTGCGCTGGTGATTTACCCGACCTTCAATCAGACGATATGGCGGCGCATGGATCCCCGGCCGGCGCTGCAGGGCTTTCGTGCCCTGGGGGCGCTCGTGCTGCTGGCGCTGCTGATGGACTGGATGATCTGGATCGAAAATCCTTTGCTGCTCTATGTTTTTGGGCTGCTCAGCGCTCTGGGGGTTGTGTCGCTGCTGATGATGATCTACGCCGTGTTCTGGCTGATGCTGCTGAAGACGGATAACCAGATTGAACGGCTGTCACAGATGGCGGTGCCCCTGGCGCTCGGTTTCGGGACGGCGATCGTGCAAATCGCGCTGTTCAACCTGGTTCGCTTTCTCATGACTGGCACCTGGGACGGCTTTCAATTGGGATGATTTTGGCGTTATCGATAGTTTTCGATTAAGGAGGCGGAAGTGGAGTTACTGACTGGGATATTCAGCGCCTTTGGGCTGTCAGCCAGCGCGGGGCTAAACGCGTACATCCCGCTGCTGACAGTGGCGCTGCTGGCGCGCTTCACCAATCTGATCAAGCTGAACTCGCCGTGGGATACCCTGACAAATCCCTTTGTGATCGGTTTGCTGTTCGTGCTGCTGTTGATTGAATTCTTTGCGGATAAGATGCCCGCGGTGAACCATATCAATGACGTGGTGCAGACCTTTGTGCGCCCGGCTGCCGGGGCGATTGTCTTTGCCGCCAGCGCGCAAGCGATCAGCGAAGTGCACCCGGTTTTAGCGATGGCAGCCGGCATCCTGGTCGCCGGGAGCGTGCATGCGGTCAAAGCTGCTGCGGTGCGCCCGGCGGTGACCGCGACCACCGCCGGCGCCGGCAACCTGCCGGTGAGCATTCTCGAAGACCTGATCTCGACCGTGCTCTCGATCCTGGCGATTGTGATCCCGGTGCTGATCGCGATGGTCGTGATATTATTCACTTCGTGGGTGGTCTGGCGTTTATGGCGAAATGCGAATAAAATGCGAGGAATAACGAACTGATCCTGTTTGTGAAATTAACCTGACCTGGAGGAGGATGCAATGAACCAAGACTATGGCACGCCAATCCCGCCGATTGAGGAGTATCCGGCTCAACCCGTTAAAAAGAAGAACACCACTCTGATTATCATTATCGTGGTTCTGGTCGTGCTTTGCTGTTGCTGCGTGGTGTTTGGCGGCGGAGGCGGCTGGTGGCTGTATAACTACGGCGACCAGTTCATCGAAGGTGTGAACGCGCTGCCCCAGATCGTCGCGGTGCTTTAGATTGCAGTTTCAAACCCAAAAACTCGTGCGGTGAGCCAGCGCCGCACGAGTTTCTATTCCATTTCCCGAACAGCGGGACAACTACCCCTCAATTAACTGGATCGCCCGTTCCGGCTCGAAGCTGAGCGTCAGACGTTCGCCCACCCGCGGCAGGGCGATATTGGCGGGGAAATCGAACTGAAAGACATGACCGGCAACATTGATCATCGCGCGATTGGTCCCGCCCCGGTAAGTCACCTGCTGGACAATCCCTTCCAGGCGGGCTGGTCCGGCGCCGCCCAGTTGGATTTCGTCCGGACGCAGCAGGGCGGTCGCCTCGCCGTTCGATTTTGCAGCTTCGCCGGCGCGCGCGATCGGGAAGACCCCGATGGGCGTCTCGATTTGCGGCTGCCCGTCCAGGTTGATTATTTTGGCGAGCAGCAGGTTTTCTAGACCCAGAAAGCGCGCCGTAAAAACGGTTTTTGGCTGGCGGTAGATTTCCTGTGGCGCGCCGGTTTGAACGACCCGCCCGGCCTCCATGAGCACGATCCGGTCCGCCAGGGCAAACGCTTCTTCGAGGTCGTGCGTCACATAGAGGGCGGTCTGGCGGCTGCGGCGTAGGATGTTAGCCAGGTCGATCGTCAGGCGTTCGCGCAGGTTGCGGTCGAGCGAACCGAGCGGCTCGTCGAGCATCAACAGGCGCGGCTGGGGCGCCAGCGAGCGCGCCAAAGCCACGCGCTGCGCCTCCCCGCCGGACAGGCTGTTGACATCCCGACCTTCAAAACCGGGCAAGCCCACCAGTTCGAGGATCGCATGCACCCGCGCCTGTATGTCTTGCCGGTTGATCTGCTGCATTTGCAGCCCGAAGGCGACGTTCTCGAACACGTTCTGGTGCGGGAAAAGCGCAAAATCCTGGAACATCAACCCGAAGCCGCGCAGATGGGTGGGCAGGTCGTTGATCGCCTGCCCGTCCCAACAGACCTCGCCCTGATCCGGCGTTTCGAGCCCGGCGATGATCGCCAGTACGGTCGATTTGCCGCACCCGCTGGGACCCAGCACGGCGACGATCTCTCCCGCGGCGACCTGAAAGGAGACCCCAGCCAGGGCGGTCTTGGAGCCAAACGACTTGTGCAGATTGTGCACGCCCAAGCCGCCCTCTGAGGCGCAGGCGCCGGTTTCGTTTTCTTTCTCCAATCAGAACTCTCCAATATCTGCGATGCGAAAACGCTCGATCGCCAGCATGCTCACCCCGGTCACCAGGCTGAGAATCGCGCTCAGCGCCAGTGCTTTACCGAGGTTAAGCGCGCCGGGCTGCGACAGGAACCGGTAGATCATCACCGGGATCGTCGGATATTCCGGGCGGGCGACCAGAGAAGTCGCGCCGAATTCGCCCAGGGAGATCGTAAACGCAAAGATGGCAGCGACCAGCAACGCCCGCCCCACCAGCGGAAGCTCGATCCGGCGCAGCACTTCGCCCGGCGAGGCGCCCATCACCGCCGCCGCCTGCCGCAGGCGCGGCTTGATGCTGCCCAGGGCGGGCGCGAGGCTGCGCACCACGAACGGGAACGCGACCAGCGTATGCGCCAGCGGCGTCAGGAGCGGTGAGGCGCGCAAATCTAAAGGCGGGGTGTCAAGCGCCACGATAAAACCCAGCCCCAAAGTAACCGCGGAAGTGCCAAGCGGAAGCATGAGCAGCGGTTCGAAAAACTGGCTGGTGGCGGAGCCCGGGTCGCGCGCCAGCGCCCAGGCAGCCGGCAAGCCGATCGCAAGCGCTAACACGACGGTAATCGCGGCGTATCCCAGCGAGATAGCGATGGCGGTCGAGGGCGGCGCGTAGAAGTACGACTCGCTCGGGTTGCGGACGAGTTCCTGGTAATAAGCCAGGGTGGGCGCGATCTGCAGGCGGCGCGGGTCGCCGCGCACCGTTTCGATTTGAGCAAACGAGCGGGTGATTAAGCCCAGCAGCGGCAGGGTCAGCAGTCCCAGCAGCGCCGCGATGTAAATCGCAGCCAGAACCCGGCTGCCCCTTCCGGTAAGCGCCCGTTCGGTGTATTTTTGCGGACGCAGCTCGATCGGCCGCGAGATCCTGGCGCTGAGGCGGGAGTATGCCGTTGCCAGCGCCAGGGTGCAAACAAGCTGGATCATCGCCAGGGCAGCCGCGAGCGGGAGGTTGAACAGCCCGATGGTTTGATTGTAAATCTCCACCTCGAGGGTGGAAAAGCGCGGACCTCCCAAAACCAGGATCACCCCGAAAGAGGTGAAGTCGAAGATAAAGATCAGCAGCGCCGCCGAGGCGATTGCGGGGAGGAGCAGCGGCAGTACAACGCGGCGCAGCGTTTGCCAGCGGTTCGCGCCCAGCGTCATCGCGGCTTGCGCCAGGCGCGGGTCAAGGTGCGACCAGAAGTCCCCCACCAGCCTGAGCACGATGGTGGTGTTGTAAAAGACGTGGGCGACCAGGATCGCGCCAAAGGTGTTCATGAATTGGATCGGCGGGCGGCTCAGCCCGAGCAGATACATCAGTGAAAGGTTGACCCAGCCGCTTGGACCCAGCAACGCGTGGAACGCGGTTGCGACCACCAGCGTGGGCAACACGAACGAAATCCCGGTTACCGCCAGGATCAGGCTTTTCCCCCAGATTTTGTAGCGGGCGAGCAGATAGGCGCCCGGCAAACCAAACAAAAGCGTGAGCAGGGTCGAGAGGCTGGCTTGCCAGAACGTAAAGCGGATGACGCCGCGCAGCGAGGCTGAGCCGAGCACCTGTGCAAAGGGCGCGAGGATGTCCCAGCCGGCGCGGCTGAAGCTGAGGCTCAAAATGCTCAGCAGAGGGTAGAAATAGAACAACGCCAGGAACGCCGCGGGCAAGACCCACAGCCACCAGTAACCGGAGCGTCGCCGCAACCCGCCGCGGACGCCGGTGACTAACGCAGCACGGTTTCGGTCCAGGCGTTCAGCCATTCGGCGCGCTTTTCGGTGATGAGCTGCGGATCAACCTCGGCGGGCTGCTCCGGAATTTGCAGATAGCGAACGAACACCTCGTCCAGCCGGGCGTTTTTATTGACTGGAAAGACGAACATCTGCATTGGCACGTCTTCCTGGAAAGTCTTTGAAAGCATGAAATCGACCCATTTCTCCGCCAGTTGGCGCTGCTGAGCGCCTTTCAAGATGCCCACAAATTCGACCTGCCGAAAACAGGTCTTGGGGGCGACCAGCGCAGCGGTGGGGGGTTCCTGCAGCTCTTTTTCGGCGTAGATCAACTCGAACACCGGGCTGGAGTTATAGGAGACCACGATCGGTCGCGGTCCATTGCCGGAAGATCCGCTGAACTCTGTGTAATAGGCGGTCTCCCACCCATTCACGACCAGGACGTCGTTTGCAACCAGCTTCTTCCAGTAGTCCAGGTATCCGTCTTCGCCGAAGTTTGCGATCGTCGCCAGCAGGAACGCCAACCCGGGCGATGAGGTCGCCGGATTTTGGACCACCAGCAGGCTCTTATATTCGGGGCGCGTCAGGTCAGTCAGCGACGTTGGCGGCGCAAGATTGCGCTCCGCCAGGAAGGCTTTGTCGTAGTTCAGACACACATCGCCGTAGTCCACCGGCAGGGCGCGTTGCGAAGCGTCCAGCTTGAACGCGTCATCGATTTCAGCGAGCAGCGGGGAGGGATAGGGATCGAATATATCCTCTTCCAGCGCCCGGCTCAAAAAAGTGTTATCCACCCCGAACAAGACGTCCGCCAGCGGGTTGTTCTTCGCCAGAATCGCCTTGTTGAGCGTCGCGCCCGTGTCGCCGGATTTCAAGAACTGCACCTTGACGTTGTTCTCCGTTTCGAACGCAGCCAGAACGCCCTCGGAGATGGCGAAGGAGTCGTGCGTCATTACGCGCAGCGTGCGAACTTCCGCAGCGGGGGCGACCGGCGCCTCCTTTGCTGTGGCGCAGCCTGCCAGAAGGATCAGCGCGATCAACCCGCCCATCAGGAGGCGGCTTGCGCGCGGGCTAAAAATTTGGGCTAACATTATTACTCCTTTCATAAGTAACAATAAGAAAGGTTTGTCAATGATGGATGATAATGCAGAGCAGCAAACCCATCTTCAGACTTACCACCGCCGGCGATTCGATCAGCGTGTTGCTCACCCCGCGCGTGCTTCCAAAAAGGAGCAGTTCATCATCCAGCGGATATTCGAGGTTATGGGTGGTGATGCCTTGAGCCGCTCCGCCCAACGGAACCAGCGACACAGTATCGCCCGGCGAACCCTCAATCGAATGGCTTGCGCCAGCGCGGATGTAGAAGATTTCCTGCTGCCCGTCCACCAGACGGATGGGCAGTTCGGGGTAGGCGGCGGGGAGCAGCAGGTTGGCGGCGGACTGATCCCAGCGCGCCCCCAGCGCGCCGTA